>NZ_JAXIVU010000011.1:0-84425 GCF_034259425.1 Denitrificimonas halotolerans | reverse complement strand
CCCAAACCTGTTCGAGTTGCGGCAGTTTGCCCGAGTCGAGGCCGAAAGGTATCGCAGGACTTGGAATAAGAGAATGGACGTGCAGTGGGTGTGGTGTCACCCACGATCGCGATATCAACGCGGCACGGAACATTCTCGCGGCCGGGCATGGTCGTCTAGCAGTAGGAATCCCCGTCCTTTAGGTCGGGGAGGATGTCAATCATATTGGGGTAGGGCGTTAAAAAATTGATGTTTTGGCCTAGATCTTAGGTGGTGGAATGAATGCACTCTTGATCTTTTCTTTAGGTGTTTGCGTGATGAAATAAGGTCAGTCTTAAGGGTGGGTAGACTTGAGAATAAATACTATTAGGCACAAATGCTCATTCAGTCTTTTTAACTAAAGATCATTTGATACTTGTCACCAAGTACAGCCGAAAGGTATTTGATGCTGCTGTATTGAGCAGAGCAAAAGAGATTTTGATCGCATTAAGGAAGGGTGGCTCTACTGGCTATCAATTATAGAAGCCTATGGTGAGAGGGGGGTTAGCCGAGTCAACTTGCATAATCTCTGCCGTGGTGCAGTGCACACCACCAAGTCCGTGCATGACCTGGGAAACCCCGCATCTAAAGTGGTGGGTAGTTCATTGCTCGTTGACGACTAAGCGGCCTTGGCCAACCACAGTGCCAACCAGTATGTCACGCCTTGATATTTTAACCCGCACCTGGGCGCCCATTGCACCGGCTTCCATAGCCGTGCCTTCTCGAGTAATACGAAAGCCCCGGCCTGCGGCCTCAATGGTGACTTGTTGCCCCCGTTCAACCAAGGGCATCTCGCGTAACTGGTGTTGCTGTATCACTTGACCTGCTTGGAGGGGGCGGCGAGCGAGCTGGCCAATCACATCTTCGGAATTCAGAATAGTTTGTTTCGGCAGGGCGCTGAGATCGCCATACTGAACATTAAGCATTTGCGCATGGATTATTGTGCCGGCTTGAATGTCTTGA
This sequence comes from Denitrificimonas halotolerans, assembly GCF_034259425.1. Classification (NCBI taxonomy): domain Bacteria; kingdom Pseudomonadati; phylum Pseudomonadota; class Gammaproteobacteria; order Pseudomonadales; family Pseudomonadaceae; genus Denitrificimonas; species Denitrificimonas halotolerans. Next base: position 83,444 of record NZ_JAXIVU010000011.1, on the reverse strand, counting down.
ATGGGTACAAGGTAATTCCCGAAAACTTGAACACTGGCTTGCATATAGCGTACTTGTTCACCGTTTTTGCCACAACGTACAGCGATGGTAACGCGCCCCCACTTTGGCTGTCCGGCACGAGGAAGAAAGGGTTGTGGATGGGTGCAAGGTGGTAACTGTGCGGCAGGTGGGAAAACCTCGATATGCACCTCGTCGCCTAGGTCCTGAGTTTGTTCATAGAGAAAAGCTTGTATAGAACTGATCAGGTTTGCGTCGTTTGCGTGTGCAGAAAGACTTAAAAAAGTAAAAAAAAATAGAGTCGCAGGTCGAAAGCGATCCAAAAGTTGATCTAGGTTGGTGGCTATCAGTTGTTGCATGGTATAATTAACACTTAAGTAATAGATTTTAAAATATAGCCGCAGTATTGACTGTAAATGCGTGCAGCGTGAAAGATGTATGGTGATGGCTTTTTGATGCCAGTTTACTTACGTCTTTACTGTAAATGAAAGTGGCTGTGCTGAGTATGAGTTATATTTATAACCGTGAATAGGGTTGGTCGAATGATCGATAAGCTAGAAGGTGCTTTAGGTTTCTATCAGCAAGCATTAAGTTTGCGTCATGAGCGTCAAAAAGTGTTAGCAAGCAACATAGCTAATGCAGATACGCCTAACTATAAAGCGCGTGATATGGACTTTTCTCAAGAATTGTCTAGAGCTGTTGAGCAGGCGGAACCTCGGCCAGTTCAATTAATGACAACATCAGAGCGGCATATCAGTCCGTTAAATCATTCATCAGGCTTGCGCGCTGCTGAATTGTTGTATCGCGTACCCGCTCAGCCGAGTCTTGATGGTAATACGGTAGATATGGATAGCGAGCGTGCTCAATTTGCTGACAATGCGGTGCGTTATCAGTCTAGCTTGGTGATGATTAATAGCCGTATTAAGAGCCTTAAATCGGCGATGCAGCCCGAATGACTTGCTCAGTGATCCACAGGAATAAAATATGTCAATGTTTTCGATTTTTGAAATTTCTGCTTCAGCTTTGAGCGCGCAGTCACAACGTATGAATGTTACTGCAAGTAACTTGGCTAACGCTGATAGTGTGGCGGGGCCAGATGGGCAACCCTATCGAGCAAAACAAGTAGTTTTTGCAGCACAAATGCAGAATCGTCAGGGGGTGGGTGGTGTGAATGTCACTCAGGTGGTTGAAGATCCAACGCCAATGCGCATGGAGTATAACCCAGAGCACCCTCTAGCGAATGAGCAAGGTTACGTCACCATGCCCAATGTTGAGCCAGTGCATGAAATGGTCAACATGATCGCAGCGTCGCGCTCTTATCAAGCTAACGTGGAAGTAATGAATACCAGCAAACAATTGATGCTTAAAACGCTCACTTTAGGGGAGGGTTAAGTATGGTGAATACCATTGATAGTGCGGTGCAGCATGCCATTAATGGTGGCGCAACTAGCCCTGCAGCTCAGAAAACCGGTGAAGATTTACGCAATAATTTTATGACCTTGCTGGTAGCTCAGTTGAGGAATCAAGACCCGCTGAATCCGATGGATAACGCGGAAATGACCTCGCAGCTTGCTCAGGTTAATACGGTTTCAGGCATTGAGGCACTTAATGAAACTTTGGCCAGTATCACTGGGCAAATTGATGCAGGTCAGGCGCTACAAGCGGCCGGTTTAATTGGTAAAGGTGTATTGATTCCAGGCGATCGTTTATTGGTCGGTGAAGAAGGCGCAACGACTCCTTTTGGTGTTGAGCTGCAAAGTCGTGCCGAGCAAGTGAATGTCAATATTGTGGATGGTTCTGGGCAAATTGTTCGTCGTTTTGAGTTGGGTGCCTTGAATTCCGGCGTTGAGTCCTTTGTTTGGGATGGCACTTTAGATGACGGCACCTTAGCTCCTAAGGGTGCTTACCGTTTCACTGTTGAAGCGCTGAGTGATGGACAGCAGATGGCGCACAAGGCATTAAATTACGCCCAGGTTATGGCTGTAAGTACGCATTATAAGGATGGCCCACGCCTTGATTTAGGTGGTGTGAACGAGCCTGTTAAGTTGGATGAGATCAGGCAGATTCTCTAACTTTAGTTATACATATTTTTAGTATCTTTAAATAGATTTTCAATGGAGCGGATAAATGAGCTTTTCTCAGGCGCTTAGTGGGTTATCGGCCGCTGCGATGAACCTAGACTCAATTGGTAACAACATTGCTAACTCACAAACGGTGGGCTTCAAGAGCAGTCGGGTGCAGTTTGCTGATGTATATGCAGGGTCTAAAATTGGTTTAGGTACACGTGTATCTACTGTCTTGCAGAACTTTAATGATGGTACGTTAGAAACGACAAACCGCAATATGGATTTAGGGATCAGTGGTAACGGTTTTTTCCGTTTTATCCAAAATGACCAAGTGGTGTATTCTCGTAATGGGCAGTTGACTATGACCAGTGATGGATACTTAATCAATGCTCAAGGCGCACGTTTAACCGGCTTTCCTGCAGGTGTTATGGGTGGTGGTAATCCACAGCCACTGAATGTGCCCGCAGATGCGTTGGAAGCTAAAGCCACTACTGGTGTAAAAGCCACGCTCAATTTGGATTCGCGAGCAGATAACATTGATCGTACTACCGTCGCTTTCGATCCAGCCAATAGCAATACTTACACTTACGCTAACAGTGCCACAGTGTTTGATTCGTTAGGTAATGCCCATAACACCACATTGTATTTCACTAAAGTTGCTGAAAACCAATGGGAAGTGAAGCAGGCGCGTGGTGGAGAAGTGGCGCCTGAAACGGGGACTTTAAATTTCAGTCAAAATGGAATTTTAACCAGTTCGGTGGGGGTCGACAGCTTCACTTTCAGTCCAGGTGGTGGTGCTTTAGATATGAATTTAGCGTTGGATTTCACTGGCAGTACTCAATTTGGTAATGATTTTCAGCTTAGCTCCTTAAATCAAGACGGTTATACATCCGGTAGCTTAGTGGGCGTAATTATTGACAATAAAGGTAATGTGGTGGGTAACTACGCTAATGAGCAAACTAAAATCCTTGGCACCATTGTACTGGCCAACTTTAGAAATCCAGAAGGTTTAACTCCGATGGGCGATAACGTTTGGGTTGAAACGAGTAGTTCGGGACAGCCACTGGTGGATGTGCCCGGTACTGGACTGTTAGGAAGCATTGAGTCAGGTACAGTGGAAATGTCTAACGTTGAACTGAGTAAAGAACTGGTCAATATGATCATTGCACAGCGCACCTACCAAGCTAATGCGCAAACCGTTAAAGCTCAAGACGAAGTGCTGCAGACTGCTATTAATCTACGTTAACGGAGGTTAGCTGGTGGATAGAATTATTTATACAGCCATGAGTGGTGCGCAGCAAACCCTTGATACTCAAGCGGTGGTCAGCCATAACCTGGCAAATGCGACCACTACGGGTTTTCGTGCGCAGTTATCAGCCATGCGTGCTGTACCTGTTCAGGGGGATGCCTTATTACCCACACGTACTTCAGTTGTTGCGTCAACCCCGAGAGCGGATTTTTCCGTGGGTAATATCACCACCACTGACCGTGCATTAGATGTTGCTATTCAAGCCGGCGGTTGGTTAGCAGTACAAGATAATGAAGGGCAAGAGGCATATAGCCGCCGCGGTGATTTACAAGTTGATAGTAATGGTTTACTGCTTAGTGGTGGGCGCCCTGTGCTAGGTGACGGTGGGCCTATTATTGTGCCTCTTGAGTCACAGCTGTCTATTGGTGCGGACGGCACAATCAGTGCTATTGGTGTGGGTGAAACGCCTGATGCATTAGTGCAAGTGGATCGATTGAAATTAGTGCAGCCTGATGAGAGTCAATTGTTGCGAGGTGCCGATGGTCTGTTTCGTCCAGATCCAGCCTCAGGGCCAATGGTCTTGCCGCAAGATGAAAACATTCAGCTAGTTTCAGGTGCTTTAGAAAGCAGTAATGTTAGCGCGATCGAGTCGATGGTTGCCATGATTGATAATGCTCGACGTTACGATATGCAAATGAAAGTGATCAGCAGCGCCGATGAAAATGCTCAGCGAGCCAATAGCTTATTGTCACTGCAGGGTTAAGGGGAAATATATATGATTAAATCACTGTGGACAGCAAAAACTGGGCTTGAATCTCAGCAGCGTCAGATGGATGTCACAGCAAACAACTTAGCTAACGTGAATACCAATGGCTTTAAACGTTCTCGTGCGGTGTTTGAAGATCTGCTCTATCAAAATATGCGTCAACCTGGGGCTATGAATAATGCGCAAAACTGGCTGCCATCGGGTATGCAGGTGGGTACGGGAGTACGCACAGTAGCAACTGAGCGTTTACACAGCCAAGGTGGCTTAATTGCTACGGAGAACTCACGTGATCTTGCCATTAACGGTAACGGCTTCTTTCAAGTGTTAATGCCCGATGGTGACGTTGCCTACACCCGTGATGGTAGCTTTCAGGTGGATCAAAATGGTCAATTGGTGACTGCTAATGGTTACCCCATTGAACCAGCTGTTTTTTTACCGGATAACGCACTGTCGGTGACCATTGGTGAAGACGGTATTGTGTCCGTGACGCAGCCAGGTAATACGCAAAGTGTGCAGGTGGGACAACTTACATTAGCAACCTTTGTTAACCCAACAGGCTTGGAAAGCATTGGTGGCAATCTGTATTTAGAAACCACGGCTTCAGGTGTGCGTAATGAAAACTTGCCAGGCCAGAATGGTACAGGTCGTTTATTCCAAGGATACGTAGAAACCTCCAACGTGAATGTTGTTGAGGAAATGGTCAATATGATTCAGACCCAGCGTGCCTATGAAATTAACAGTAAGGCTGTGAAAACCAGTGATGAAATGCTGGCTCGCCTCACGCAGCTGTAGCGGAGCATGATAAATATGGTGCCTAGGCGAAGCGTATGGCGTTGGCAGTTGTGGATAACCTTATGTTCGATATTGTTGGCTAGTGGCTGTGCACAGTTACCGCGTCCTTCTGTGGTTGGTGAGCAGGAGCAAATGGATATTTCAGAACCACCGCCAGCACGTGCCAATGGCTCTATTTATCAAAGTCATAGGGGTTATCAGCCGCTTTTTGAAGATCGACGTCCGCGTATGGTTGGGGAGATTTTAACCATAGTATTGGATGAAAAAGTCAGCGCTAGTAAAAGCTCAGCGTCCAACGCTTCACGTGACGGATCTGCTAGTTTAAACATTGCTGAAGTGCCGGAAGTGATTGATAAGTTACTTGAGTATGGCTTTGATTTATCCGGTGAAAACATCTTCAGTGGCGCTGGTGGTTCTCAGGCACGTAACTCCTTTACTGGCACTATTACCGTATCCGTGCTTGAGGTGATGTATAACGGTAACTTAAGGGTGCGTGGTGAAAAGCAAATTGCCATTAACCAAGGAGTTGAGTTTATTCGCTTTTCTGGTGTCGTGAACCCGCGCACCATTACTGGGCAGAATACAGTGATGTCGACTCAGGTTGCTGATGCCCGTATTGAATACGTGGGAGAGGGTTATATCAATGAAGCGCAACACATGGGTTGGTTGCAGCGCTTTTTCCTCAATGTATCGCCTTTCTAAGTGTACTACTGATGATGCCATTTCAAACAATCTATAAAACTGTATTGCAGGGTTTAATGATTCCCTTGGCCATTCATACTAAACAGCGGGGTAAAGCGCTTGGTGTGATTGCGCTAGCTCTGTTGTGGTTGAGTATGGCGCCAACCGTAGCAGCGACACAGTTGCGTGATATTGCCAACTTTACAGGTGTGCGTGATAACGCTTTAGTGGGTTATGGCTTAGTAGTGGGCTTGGACGGTACGGGTGACCAAACCATGCAAGCGCCTTTTACGGGGCAAAGCTTAACCAATATGCTGTCGCAATTGGGCATTACTGTGCCGCCCGGCACTAATATGCAGCTACGTAATGTGGCGGCGGCTATGGTGACTGCTGACTTGCCACCTTTTTCCCGCCATGGGCAGCGGCTTGATGTAGTTGTTTCCTCGATTGGAAATGCCCGTAGTTTACGTGGTGGTACCTTGCTCATGACGCCACTTAAGGGGGCTGATGGTGAGGTGTATGCTATTGCGCAAGGTAACTTGTTGGTTGGTGGTGCCGGTGCTGAAGCAGGTGGCTCAAGTGTGCAAATCAATCAGCAAGCAGGTGGGCGCATCAGCCGTGGTGCCACGGTTGAGCGTGAGGTCAATTTGCAGCTTGGTGATGAACGCGGCCTGCTTGAACTGCAACTTAAAGAGGCAGACTTTGGTACTGTTGAGCGCGTCGTGCACACCATTAATCAAGCCTTCGGGCGTGTGGTGGCCAGCGCATTAGATGGGCGAGTGGTGCAGCTGTTGGGCCCATTAAATCCCAATGAGCGGGTTAACTTTATGGCTAAGATTGAAAGCTTAAAAGTTGAACCCTTACCTGCCTCACCAAAAGTAGTGATTAACTCACGTACGGGCTCTGTGGTGCTCAATGGCGCAGTGACTTTACACCGTGCTGCTGTGGCGCACGGCAATCTTTCGGTCATCATTGATACGCAATACAATGTCAGCCAGCCTTCCTCTTTTGGTGAGGGGGACACCGTGGTGGTGCCGGACAGTCGTGTTGCCGTCCAGCAAGAAGAAGGTGCTTTGATGGTGGTGGAAGGGGCTGATTTGATGTCTGTAGTGAATGCCTTAAATGCTCTAGGCGCTACTCCCGCGGACTTAATGTCCATTTTAGAGGCATTAAAAGCTGCAGGCTCTTTGCGCGCAGACTTGGAGATCATCTAGTGACTGTAAAACCTTTAGATGCGCAGTTTGCTTTAGATATGCAAGGTTTGGAGCGTTTAAAGCAAAGCGCTCGCTACAACCCAGAAGAAGGACTTGAGCAGACGGCTCGTCAGTTTGAGGCCTTGTTCGTACAGATGATGCTCAAAAGCATGCGTGACACTGTACCGGATTCTGGTTTGACCGACAGTAATCATCGGCAGTTTTACACCACATTGCTTGATCAGCAATTGGCACAAACGGTAGCTAGCCGTGGAGTTGGTTTAGCAGAGCAGTTAGTCAGTCAGCTTAAAGGACAATTACCTGCTGGGGCACCGCTTGAACCAGAGCATGGTTTAATTGCAGGTATCCCGCGTGGGCAGCCGCGGTTGCTGAATGCAGATTTAGCGGTGGTACCATCCAATACATTTGATTCAGCTTTTCGAGTCCCAGTGAACACACCTGTGCAGCAGTTAACTCAGACAGCTCCAGTTGCAACGGTTAACCCTAGGACGCAAATTGAACAGAACAGCGCTCAGGCGCCGAGTCATGTGACAGCATTTGTTGAGCGCTTACAGGGTGCCGCACAACGAGCGAGCGACGTGACGGGCGTACCTTCTGAACTGATTTTAGCGCAAGCAGCACTGGAGACAGGTTGGGGGCGCTATGAAATTACCACCGCTGATGGAAGAAATAGCCACAATCTATTTGGAATTAAAGCAGGTAACCATTGGCAGGGGCAAACCACTGATATAGTGACCCATGAGTATATCAATGGACAGCGAGTCGCAATGACAGATCGTTTTCGCGTGTACGACTCGTTTGAGGCCTCTTTCACTGATTATGCGCGTTTGATAAGCCAAAACCCGCGTTATGCTGGGGTGGTCAATGCAGCAACGCCACAGCAAGCTGCTCAAGCTTTACAAACAGGTGGATATGCAACAGACCCTAGCTACGGCGATAAGTTAGTGGGTGTGATGCAAACCATTGGTAAAGTGGCAAAGCCTGCCCAATTTGCAGTGGCTCAACAGCGCAATTTTTTAAGTCAAACTCGATGATATTAAAGTTTTACAGCTTACGGCCGATAAGCAAAGTAATCAGTTAAGGAAACCACAGCATGAGTATTTTTTCGATCGGCGTCAGTGGCCTTAATGCCTCACAAAAAGCCTTGTACACCACAGGTAATAACATCAATAACGTGTACACTCCAGGCTATAACCGCGAAATCCCTATCTTGGGTGAAGCCAAAGCGGGAGGCGTCAGGGTGTATGATATCCAACGCCAGTTTAATCACTTTGTTGCCACCCAGCTCAATGCATCGAGCGGTAAGTTCAGTGCCTTGCAAGCTTATCAAACGCAGGTGCATCAGGTGGACAGTTTACTGGCTGACCAAGAAGCGGGTTTGGCACCTTTAATGCAGTCTTTTTTCTCGTCTGTTGAAGATCTAGTGGGTAATCCTTCCGATCCAGCTGCACGTCAAGGCGTTTTGGGTACTGCAAACACACTAACGGCACAATTTAGATCCTTTGATGATTACCTTAATGATATGCAGCAAGGAATCAATGGGCAGGTGCGCGATGAAATTGTGCAGATCAATAACCTTGCTGAACAGGTGGCCAATTTGAATCGTGAGATTGGTTTGGCCCGTGCTAAAACAGGTATAGCACCTAATAGTTTATTGAACCAACGTGACCAACTTGTGGCTGATTTGAGCGCCCGAGCTGATGTGAAACTGAACATTCAAGACGGTGATGTGTATCACCTGAGCATTGGTAATGGTCAGCCGTTAGTGGCGGGGACTCATACCTATAAGCTCGAAGCGATGAGGTCTGCAGGGGATCCAGCACGTATGGTGGTGGGTTATAACGACTCAGCTGGCAACTTAATTGAATTAAAAGATCATACATTTAAACAAGGCACATTAGGTGGTTTGTTGAGCTTTCGCTCTGAAACATTGGATAAAACTCAGAACCAGCTCGGTCAACTGGCGGTGTCTTTTGCGGTCAGTTTCAACGAGCAACATAAGCAAGGCTTAGATTTAAATGGGGCGGTTGGACAAGATTTTTTTGCTATCGGAGAGCCCCGTGTCTATAGCAATAGTAACAATAGCAGTGGTGTTGAGTTTGCAGCAGCATTTGATGTGGATCAGATTGATCAGTTGAAAGCTGCCAGCTACGATATTCATTATACAGGCGGGCAGATGCAGGTCACCCAGCGTGATACCGGTGTAGCAGTGGTTGCTGATTATGATCCGGCGGCGGGTACTTTGAGCTTTGCTGGTCTGAAACTAACCTTAACTGGAACTCCGGCAGAAGGTGAGCAATTTCACTTGAACCCTTTGCAGCGTGCAGCCAGTGAGTTTGACAGTAAAATCCAAGATGCAGCGCAGATTGCAGCAGCAAATAACGATGCGGATGCGGGGACTGGAGATAACCGTAACGCTATTGCTTTGCAGAACTTGCAAAGTAAACAGGTTGTTGGTGGACATGCAACTTTAAGTCAGGCTTATGGTGCGTTGGTCAGTGATGTGGGTAATCGCACCAACGTGGTGAATGTAAACTTGACTGCTCAGCAGGGTCTAAATGAGCAACTGCGTGGTCTGCAGCAGTCAGAGTCTGGGGTGAACCTAGATGAAGAAGCTGCAAACTTATTGCGTTATCAGCAGTACTATCAAGCTAATGCGCGGGTTATTGAAGTCGGTGGCACTATTATTGATGTCCTTTTAGGTCTGCGTACCTGATCGACTGAAGGAGAAGATAGATTATGCGTATCAGTACTTTGACTATTTTTGAGCGAAACACGTCTTCGCTGAATCGTCAGCAAAGTGATTTCCTTAAAGTTGGTCAGCAGTTTGCCACCGGTAAGCGGGTGATTAATCCATCCGATGATCCACAAGCAGCTTCACGTGCTGTTGGTGTAGGGCAAGCAAAAGCCATTACTCAGCAGTATATGGACGCTCGAATCACTGCCCGTAATGCTTTAGCCCAAGAAGAAAGTGTGTTGAACAGCATCAGTGATGCAGTAATCAGCGCTAAGACCCTGTTGGTGCAAGGGGCGAACGGTACTTTAAGTGATGCTGATCGCAGTTCGGTGGCGGCAGAGTTAAAAAGTATTTATGAAACGTTGTACGGTCAGGCTAATGTAACTGACGGTAACGGTCGTTATTTATTTGCCGGTTATCAAGACAATTCCGCTCCCTTTATTAAAGACGCAGCGGGTAAAGTCAGTTATGTCGGTGGTAACACCGCCCGCGAACAGCGAGTGGATGCTTCGCGCTTAATGCCGGTAGCGGATAATGGCAATACTGTTTTTCGCAGTGTCCACAGCAGTGCTGGCTATATTGCCGAAGCTGCGGCTGATAATGCAGGTACCCTCACCTTTAGTGGGCCGCTAGTGCTTAATAGTAGTGATGCGAATTACGGTGCTAGTTTTACGCTGAGCTTCACAGAAAACGCTGATGGCAGTTACAGCTATAGCACTGACGGGGGAGCCTCTTTACTGACCTATGAGCCAGGTCAACCGATTGAATTTGCAGGGCTGTCACTTACTCTAGAAGGTATACCAGCCGATGGCGATAGCATTCAGTTGGGTACAGCTCAGAACATGAATCCGGACCTTTTCGCCAGTTTAGAAAAGGCCATTGCAGTTTTAGATACAGCTGTTGCTGGCGATCCTAAGCAACAAGCTCAGTTAGATAATACTTTAAAAACGGTAATGCGTGAGCTGGATAATAGTCTAGATAATGTCCTTACTGTGCGTGCTTCAGTGGGTGCGCGTTTAAATGAGTTGGATGTGATTGATACTGTGGCAGGTAACCGTATGCTCAATTATGAGCAGACTTTATCTGATTTGCTTGATTTGGATTATGTACAAGCAGCAGCAGAGTACAGCCTACGTATGGTTGGCTTACAAGCTGCACAGAAGTCTTTTGTTGATATTCAAGGTATGACCTTGTTCAATTACTTAAATTGATATTCTTCCCGTTCTTTAGGTCGGGGAGGATGTCAAAATGGCGCTAGTGCTTCGACAAACTGTTGCATAAAGCCTAAGCCATGACTGAATAAACGCTCTAAAAAGGAGCCAAGGTCAGTCATTAAAATCATCAGTAAGAAAATGCCCATGGTGAGGGTCAGTGGGAAGCCAACTGAAAATACCGTTAATTGCGGTGCTGCACGATTTAAAATGCCTAAAGATAAATTGATAGTTAATAAAGATGCCATTACAGGTAAGGCCAGTAGCATGCCAGAGAAAAAGATTGTACTACCAAAGCGTGCTAGCAGATCAAATGCCCCTAAGTTGGGTAGGCCTGCGATTCCTATAGGTAAGCTGGTAAAGGTATTGGCTAAAATTTGAATCAGTAGCAGATGACCGTCAAGAGCCAGAAAAAATAGCAAAGTGATCATGTAGAGTAAGCGCGACAAGATCATGGTGTTGGCCCCAGTGTCGGGCGAGAAAAAAGTTGCAAACGCCAAGCCCATTTGTAGTCCAATAAACTCACCTGCGGCCTGCACAGCAGCAAATAAAATATGCATGATCAAACCCATTGATAGTCCAATCAGCATTTGCTCAATGATGATGCCCAATCCCGCCCAAGATACTAAAGGTACAGCTGGCAATGGACCAATGCTGGGGGCAACAATAAGGGTTAAAAGTGCAGCCAAGGCAATTTTAACTTGATTAGGAATGCTTGAGTGACCTAGCAAAGGGCTGGCCACAAAAAATGAGCTTAAGCGAATAAAGGGCCAGAGAAACGCAACTAGCCAACCCTGCAATTGGGCAAAGGTGACCTCAACCATAATGGGTTAAGACACCATAAAAGGGATATTGGTAAAGAGTTTGTGGGTGAAGTCAATGATCAGCTTTAACAGATAAGGTCCTGCAATAATCAAAACAGTAAACACTCCAAGAATCTTGGGGATAAAAGACAAGGTCATTTCGTTAATTTGCGTAGCAGCCTGAAATAGACTCACTAATAAACCTAATAAAAGTGCGGTGAGCAGGAGCGGGGCGGCCATCATTAAAGTGACTTGCATGCCTTGGTAGGCGAGATCCATTACAGCTTCGGGAGTCATGGGTTGTCCTCAAATGTTTAAGGGGATTATACATAGAAGCTTTGGGCTAAGGAGCCAATGATCAGCTGCCAGCCATCTACAAGCACAAACAACATGAGTTTAAAGGGCAAAGAGATTGTTGCCGGTGGAACCATCATCATACCTAGAGCCATTAAAACACTGGCTACCACTAAATCGATAATTAAAAAAGGAATAAAAATCGTAAAGCCTATTTGGAAAGCGGTTTTTAATTCACTGGTCACAAAAGCGGGCATGAGAACATGCATGGGTAAGTCTTCAGGTCCCTGCATTGGGCCGACTTTAGCTAGGTTTGTAAACAGAGCTAAATCCGTATCACGGGTTTGATTGAGCATAAATTCGCGTAATGGCTGGCTGCCAATACTAAGAAACTGCTCAATATTGATTTCTTCCGCGGTGAAAGGTTGCCATGCCGTTTCATAAATTTGGCTGATGACTGGTGACATGACAAAAAAGGTTAAAAACAGGGCCAGTCCCAGTAATACTTGATTGGGTGGTGCCGATTGCGTACCCATGGCGGTACGCAATAAGCTGAGGACAATAATGATTCGAGTAAAGCTGGTGGTCAGTAGGATCATGGCTGGTATAAAAGCCATACTGCTAAGTAAAAGCAGGGTTTGTAACTGAATTGACCACTGCTGCCCACCATCGGCTGTTGGCTGGCTCACAATGCCTGGCAAACCTTGGGCTAAAGCCATATTGGAGCAGAAAGGTAAAGCGATCAGTAAAAATAGAGCGCTGAATACTCGAGCGCTTGGCATTAGGCGCATGATTAACCCTCGTCCTGCGATGAGCGTTTTAACCGCTCCTGGCTTTGTTGTTTTAAGGCTTGAGTAAAACGGCGAGTAAAGCCGTTACTTTGTGGCGTAGGTTCTGGCGCAGGTTTGATTTGCGCGGGCATTTGATGCAGTTTGCTTACTTGACCACTGGCTACCCCCAAAACTAACCAAGTATCGTCCACTTCTACAATTACCACACGTTCCTTTACTCCAACGGCGGTGCTGCTGATCACTTTTAGCTTGCCGTTCGTACCCATGCCGTGTAGTCCAGAGCGTTTCACAACATAGCTCAGCAGTAAAATTAAGGCGATGATAAAGAGTAAAACAACAGTGATTTTACCTAGCATGGCCATGCCAATGAGTGTGTCGCTATGGGTTGCAGCAGTGACGTTAGCAGTGTTCATCGGTTAAGTTTTTGTAAGCGTTCGGACGGAGTGACGATTTCTGTAATACGAATGCCGTACTTATCATCCATCACCACCACTTCGCCTTGAGCAATCAAATAGTCATTGATTTGAATGTCCATGGGTTCACCAGCTAAACCGTCAAGCTCGATCACTGAACCTTGTGAAAGTTCCAACAGTTGCTTAATGGTAATGCGCGTACGGCCTAACTCTACCGTCAGTTTGACGGGGATGTCCAAGATCATATCTAAATTGCGTGCGGCGCCGCTGCTGGCATTGTTTTCCAAGGGTTTGAAGACACTTTTACTGGCCGCTTGTACGGTGCCTGTTGTCGCGCTACTTTGTTCAGCTAAAGCAGCGGCCCAGGGGTCGTCGTCACTTGCTGGGCTTTGTTCAGCTTGTTCTGCGAGTGCTTCGGCCCATGGGTCGTTGCCTTGCTGTTCAGCCATTGCCTCGCTCCAAGGGTCTTCACTTTGAGCCTGTTCAGCCATGGCTTCCGCCCAGATGTCATCAGCTTCAACTGAAGATTGTTGATGCTCTGCTGTCTGTTCATTTGTATTCAAGGCATCATCAGTAGTGGGTTGCTCTGGATTGTTAGGGTTTGTCATGATGAGGCTCCTTCGCTTTAGCGGGTTTAGCTTGCGACTGCTGGTCTTTTAAAAAATTGGTAGTAGAAGGTGGACTGTTCAGTGAGTGATCAATTAGGCGCTTTACCCGCAAGGCGCGTTGTTCTTGTAGGCTGCCAAACTCACATTTCATCACAGGAATACCGTCCACACCGGCTGTGACTGTATCTGGCAGTTCTATGGGGATTACATCCCCAACTTTCAGTGCCATTACTTCTGCAATGCGGATAGGGACAGTGACAAAATCTGCGATCAGCTCAACTTCTGAATGTTTGATCTCTTTGGCTAAACGCTGAGTCCAAGCGCGATCGCTGGCTGTATTGCTATCGGTTTTCATATCACTGAGTTTGTCACGCAGTGGCTCAATCATGGCGTAGGGAATACAAATTTGAAAATCACTGGCCACATTGCCTACTTCCAAATGAAAAGTGGTATTGACCACGATTTCGTTTGGTGAGTTGGTGATATTGGCAAATTTAGTCTGCATCTCTGAGCGTAAGTATTTGATTTCGAGTGGAAACACTGCATGCCAAGAATCTTGATAGGCTTCAATGGCTAAATTCAGAATGCGCAAAATAATGCGCTGCTCTGTATTAGTAAAATCACGCCCCTCAGGTTTGGTAAGAAAGCGTCCGTCACCGCCGAAGAGGTTTTCCACCACCATAAATACGAGGCTCGGGGGGAAAACAACAAGAGCAGAACCACGCAAAGGCTTCATAGAAATTAAATTGATGTTGGTGGGTACCGGCATATTGCGGGCAAACTCACTGTAGCTTTGATAGCTTACAGAGCCAACGGTGATGTCTGCGCTGCGGCGAATCAGGTTAAACATTGACATGCGAAATTGACGGGCAAAACGCTCGTTAATAATATCCAAGGCATGCAGGCGGTCACGAATAATCCGGTGCTGATTAGCTGGATCAAACGGGCGTAGGCGCGGTGTTTCGGTGTTGGCTGGCGCTTCATCTTCGTCGTTGAAGGCGCCGCTAAGCAACGCATCAATTTCTTGCTGTGACAGCAGTTCGTCTTTAGACATGGGCTAATGAAGTAATCCGGTTACTGGACAATAAATTCTGTAAACAGAACGTCATGAATAATAAGTTCAGGCTGTGTGGGGTCGAGCGGACGTTTCAGTTGCTCAAGAATTTTTTCTGCCAGCCGTTGTTTACCACCAACGGCTGTCACTTCCCTTGGGTTTTGCTCAGACAATAATAACAGCAGGCGATTGCGAATTAAGGGCATATTGCGCTCAATGGCATTACGGGTTTGTGCGTTACCGACTTTTAAAGACAGTCCTGTGTAGAGTAAGCGTGAGTCATAGTCACCGTCTTGTAAGTTCACTGTAAAGGGATCAATGGTAACAAAAATCAGTTCTGGGGCTGGGGCAGGTGTGGGCTTCGCCTCAGCAGTTGGTTCAGCGGTACGATCCTGTGTCAGGTAATAGACATTAATACCTGTTGAAGCTAAAACAACAATGATGAGAACAACCAGTAGCAAACCTGTTTTACTGCGGCCTGCTTGAACCTTTGCCATAAAATTCACCTATTTGTTAGAAGTCAGCGCTTACGCATCTAGGGTTAATATACAAGCACTCAGCAGCGTTCAAAATGTGAGAAACAGCTGCTTAAATGAGCTTATTTTATAATGTCTATGCACTTAAGCATATAAGTCGATACGGCCATCCATGACCACATGGCGCGAAGGGTGTTCTGCTGTAGCCACAGGTGCGACCTCATTGGTATTGCTGAGTGCTAGCGAAGCAGGGTCACGCTTGGACTGTTCCTGAGCAAATGTACCGGAGTCATGTTGTTGCGCATCCACAGACGTCTCACCCAAGCTGATGCCTTGTTCTGATAAGGCTTCGCGCAGCTGAGGGAGCGCCTGTTCAATAGCATGGCGCACGGCACTGTTAGCTGAGATAAAGTGTGCTTGAGCGCCTTGTTCAGCCAGTTTTAAACTAATTTGCAATGGACCCAACTCAGCTGGATTGAGGTGCAATTCTAAGTGTTGCTCACCGCGCATCGCCAATCCAATCATGTGCTGGCCCAGTTGTTGTTGCCACGCTTGTGTAGCCACAGGTGCTGATAAAACTGTACTGCCGGCTGATTGTATAGGGGGTAGAGTGGCTTGAGTGCTTGTATTGAGTGGGTTGTTTTGCACTAAGCTAGGTTCTGCATCAGCTTGCAGTGCTAAGCCAGTGAGATGTTCCTTTATTGTGTTGCTCTGCGTCAGGACGTTAGTATCTGCAGTCGCATTTTGCTGTATTTTGAGGTTGTGCTCATTGGGCTCAACCTTGGTAGGTAAAGAGCCTTGACGGTCAGCATTTTCTGCTGAGTTTAACTCAGGTGTAAATTGAGGAGCCACTAAAGGAGCGTTTGGCTCAGCATGAACAGGCTGCGTTGTGGAGGTTTGCAAATGTGCAGCTAAAGGTGTTGCTTCCAGCGTGTGCGTGTTCAAGGCAAGTGTGTGTGATTGGACTGAATGCAATGAGCCAGCCTGTTCTATTAGGTTTAAGCGCTGGCTGATGCTGGCTAAGGCTGAAGCTGACATAGCAGTTGACATGCTTGCAACAAGCGGTTGTAGGCTCGATTGAGTTGCAGTCTGAGCAGTTGGTAGCGGCTGTGGCACAGATGAGGGCGCCAGTTGTGCGAGTAGCGCAGCTGCTTCTGCTAAATCGAGTTCAGTTGGATGCTTTTTTTGTGTGAGCTCAGCATCAAGCTGTGTTTGTTGTTCTGCGAGTAGAGCAGGCTGAGCTGTGCCCATGTGCATTTGAGCAGCTAAAGCCGATAGTTGTTGCGCAAAATTGGGGCCATTGGCAGTGAGTGCTTGATGCCCAACTTGGGCCGTTGAGCGTGTGCTTGTGTTGCCATGAGTGGCTAATAATAAAGTGATGTCCATCAAGTCTCCTCGCCACCCTTATGGGGTGAAGCCACGTTTACTTTTACGAGCGAAAGCATTCGTCGTCAATTCATCGTTTTGCCGTTGTTCATTGCGTAACATTTGTCGAGTTGCTTCATCCGCACGGCGATTATTAAGGGTGGTATAAGACGACAGCTTTCGCTGTTGTTGTTGCCAGTTTTTTTGGCTACTTATAACCCTTTGCTGCTGTTGATTAATCGCTTGATAAGCACGTGCAATAGACGCATCTAAAGAGCTTAAAAACTGCTGGTAATTGTGTAGCGTAGCAGGTTCTATGCCACTGTGCAGCAGCTCTTGCAAGCGGCTAGCGTATTCCAAGCGGTAATTATTGAGCAGGGTCAATTGTTCATTTAATTGGTTTTGATTGCGTCGTTCACTGGCCAGCATTTGTGCAGCTTGATCACGGGCTTCGCGGGCCAATTCAATCAGTGTATCTAAAGGTGTACTTGTATTCATGGTTATGATCTCAGCGCAGCCACCAATGCTTGTAGCGATGCATCGATGCTGGCTCGCTCATCAATGCGTTGCTGTAAAAACTTTTCCAACTGTGGATACAGCTGCACGGCCTTATCCAACATGGGGTCATGGCCAGGACTATAAGCGCCCACACTGATCAGGTCGCGGTTGCGTTGATAGCGTGAAAATAACTGCTTAAATTGCTGGGCCAGCTGCAGTTGCTCGGGTGCAATAATACTGGTCATGACGCGACTGATTGAAGCTTCTATATCAATTGCAGGGTAATGACCGGACTCGGCTAGCTGCCGTGACAGTACGATATGCCCGTCGAGAATTGCACGGGCTGAGTCCGCTATAGGGTCTTGCTGATCATCACCTTCAGTTAACACAGTATAAAAAGCTGTAATGGAGCCACCGCCTTTGGGGCCATTACCGGTGCGTTCGACCAACCCGGGTAGTTTTGCGAAAACCGAAGGTGGGTAGCCCTTGGTTGCTGGCGGTTCTCCGATGGCTAAAGCAATTTCACGTTGCGCCATAGCGTAGCGAGTTAACGAGTCCATGATTAACAGCACATTCAAGCCTTGGTCGCGAAAATCTTCGGCTAAACGTGTGGCGTAGGAGGCTCCTTGTAAACGCTGTAAGGGCGAGGTGTCTGCTGGAGCCGCCACTACCACGGCACGCTTTAAGCCTTCGGGGCCAAGAATGTTATCAATAAAGTCTTGTACCTCACGACCACGTTCACCGATCAAGCCCACGACAATAATGTCGGCTTGGGTGTAGCGCGCCATCATGCCTAACAGAACAGACTTACCCACCCCAGAGCCGGCAAATAATCCCATGCGTTGACCGCGACCGACAGTGAGTAGGCTGTTGATGGCGCGAATACCTACATCAATTGGTGAGTCGATGGGGGCGCGAATCAAAGGGTTGAGTGGTGCTGTGGCTAGCGGTGCATGCGGAGCTTCATCCACAGGACCTTTGCTGTCCAAGGGGCGGCCGTTACCATCGAGCACTCGGCCCAGCAGGCTGCTGCCAAGAGGGAAGCGTCGAGCGCTGTTGCGTCCACCTAAAGGGAAGACCCGTGCGCCGGGGGCGAGACCACTGAGTTCTTCTAGCGGCATTAAATATAGATGATCACCGGAGAACCCCACTACTTCCGCTTCAGCAAAACGGCTACGAATAGAGCCGTCTGCGCGGGCCATTTCAATTTGGCAAGCACTGCCTAAAGGGACGCGTAAACCAACCGCTTCCAGCACCATGCCGGTGGCACGAATAATACGTCCACTGGCTTGATAGTTGGGTAGGCGATCAATGCGTTTTGTCGTTTTCTGCAGTCGGTGTAACCAACGCGATTGATGCAGTTTGTCCAGTTCAGCTGTGTGCATTACTTAGCGCTCGAAGGGGGCGGTGTGAGGACTTGCTGCTGAATGGCTTGCCAACGGCTTTCCCAGGTGGCATCCAGCTCACCGCTGACACTGGTGACACGGCAGCCGCCTCGAGTGAGTTGCTCGTCGGGCTGCAACTGCCAACCGGCAGCTGTCAGTTCTGCGGATAAGTGTTGTTCGACTAGCGCTAGATCTTGCGGGTGCAACCATAAACGGGGTGCAGTGTTGAGGGCTGGCTCCGTATGTAACAGTTCACGCACTAAGTTTAAAATCTGTTTCGGCTGTTGAGTTAAAGCCTCACCCGCCAACTGTCGGCCTGTACTGAGCGCCAATTCGACTAAGGCGTGGGCCACTTCCTCATCAAACTGGGTCAGTGCTGCTGTAAAGTTTTCTGCCAGCGTTAAGAGGGGGGCTAAAGCTTGCTCGGCAGCTTGCTCACCAGCGGCTAATGCTTCGGCACGACCCTGCTCCAAACCCTGTTGGTAACCTTCTTGCTGGCCCTGTTCTAGGCCAGCTTGATAGCCTTGAGCATGAGCAGCAGCGCGTGCTTGTTCACGTAAAGCTTCTAACTCGGCATTGCGGCGAAAGCTTTGTTGTTGTGCATGCTCAGTGGCGTTGAGTGTCTTTACAGGGGCTTGAGTAAGGCGCTGAGTCCGCAGTTGCTCCATCTCCCAAGGCTGCCAATGTTCATCTTGAGGTGTTTCGTGCAGGTGTTCAGGCTTGTTTGGCTGATGCGGTTTAAACATAAGCGTCATCTCCGGCACTGAGTACAATCTCGCCACTGTCTACTAACTTGCGAACAGCTTGTAAGATGGCTTTTTGCTCACGCTCCACTTGCGACACACGGATTGGGCCACGGGCTTCCATATCTTCTAGCAATAGCTGAGCTGCACGTTGTGACATGTTTTGTGTGAATTTGTGTAAGAGCGCTTCGGGCGCACCTTTGAGGGCCACTACTAGGTTGTTGGTGTCGATTTCTTTGAGCAACAGTTGAATGCTGCGATCGTCCAAATCCAGGAGGTTTTCGAATAAGAACATTTCGTCGATGATTTTCTGCGCCAAATCGGCGTTGTGCGCGCGAATGGTGTCAATGGCTTCCTCTTCTTGATTGGCGTTCATCAAGTTGAGAATTTCTGCTGCAGTACGTATGCCACCCATTTTGCTGCGTTTTAGGTTTTGGCCATCGAGTAAACCGCCCAATACCTCTGTGAGCTCTTGCAAGGCAGCAGGCTGCACACCCGTGAAGGTGGCAATGCGCAGCAGTACATCATTACGCAATTTATCATTGAACAACTCTAAAACTGCGGAGGCTTGGTGGCGGTCTAAGTGAATTAAAATGGTGGCAATCACTTGTGGGTGTTCGTCGCGCACTAAATCAGCCACCACCGATGTTTCCATGAGGTTTAAAGCATCAATACCTGTGGTGCTTTGGGTACTTTCAATTAAGTCTTCAATCAGGCTAGCCGCGCGCTCGTTGCCCAGAGCTTTAGTGAGTACCGCGCGAATATGTTCGCTACTGTGCAGGTTAATATCGGCAAACTCTTCAGATTCTTTGCTAAAGGCTTCCAGTACTTGACGGATATCTTCTTGAGTCAATTGCCCTAGGTTGGCCATTTCACGACTGATTTCTTTCACTTCATCCGTGGAGAAGTGCTGCAACACTTCTGCAGCACTGTCTTCATCTAGAGTCATTAGAAGTACGGCGCCGCGTTTAGCACCGCTCATGTTAAAAGAAAAATTACTCATTTTTATCCATCCAGCTGCGGATGATCATTGCGACCATGCGAGGGTCATCTTTGGCCATTTCTTGCAGCCGTTTAACGTGTTGTTCATGGGTGTGTGCTTTGCGGCGGCGTTGCTGAACCTTTTCATAGGTATCACCGGGAGTCAGCTCGCTCTCAGTACCTGAGTCATCGTCTCCCACTTGTACGTGCAGACGTGGCTGTTCAGGAGTCGTGCGAGCTGCATTGGTGTAGCGGCGCAGTAATGGGCGGACGATTAAAAAGTACAGCAGCAGCGCAGCTAAACCGACCAACAAGTAGCGCCCCAAAGGCAGTAACAGTTGATGCACAAGCGCTGACTCCCACCAGGGTTGCTCAAGCTCTGATGAGTCCAACTCAATGAAGGGGCTGTTCACCACTTCCAACTGATCACCGCGGGTGTCTGAGTAGCCCATCGCTTGGCGCACTAAACGGCTGATGTGATCCAACTCAGTGTCGCTTAATGGCTCGCGACTTAGCACGCCGTTTTCATCCAGCTGTTCGCGGTAGTTAACCACCACTGCCACCGATAGGCGCTTAATTTGCCCGCGGCGGTATTGGATGTGCGCAATATTGCGATCCACTTCATAGTTGATCACGTTATCAATGTTTTGCTGTGAGGGCGGTTGTCTTGGTTCAACAGGCTCTGCATCATCTGCTTCTGCATTCGGTTGCAGCTCAATGGGTGAGGGTGCAACGCCCGGCGGCACATTACTCAAAGCACCCGGAATACCTTGGATTAAGCCCTCACCATCAGTATAAGACGCGCTGTGTTGTGCGCTGCGCACCGCAGCTTGATTGGGCGCTTGATTCGGGCCGTAACGTTCGGAAGTTTCTTCACGGCTGGAAAAATCCAGTTGTGCTGCAACCTGTGCCCGTACATTTTGTGCGCCTAAAATCGGAGCTAAAATACGTTCAATGCGCTGTTGGTAAGAGCGCTCGACTTCTTCTATGTAGCTCAGTTGGGTGCCGTCGAGGTCGCTGGTCATGCCCTGTGGGCGAGACAGCAAATTACCATGCTGATCTACTAAGGTGACGTTTTCTGTGATCAGCTCCGGTACGCTGCTAGAAATCATATGAATAATGGCGTTGACTTGACCTTCTCCAAGGGCACGGCCGGGGTGCAAATTAAGCACGACAGAGGCTTTGGCTGGTTTGCTATCGCGGATAAACACTGAGGGCTTAGCCATCGCTAAATGCACGCGGGCGCTAGCCACTGGACCTAAAGACTCAATGGAGCTGGATAATTCGCCTTCCAGTGCACGTTGAAAATTCACTTGCTCAGCAAATTGGCTGATACCAAAAGCTTGGTTATCCATCAGAGAAAAGCCAACATTGCTGCCTTGTGGCAAGCCTTGCTCAGCTAAACGCAAGCGCAAGCTGTGTACCTGGTCGCTGGGCACGAGTAGGTTTTGTCCGCCAGTGCTGAATTGGTAAGGAATTTGTTGGCGATCCAACTCTGCAATGATACGACCGCCATCGGCCTCGCTGAGATTGCTGTACAGTACACGGTACTCAGGGCTGCCTGCCCACATCAGCAAGGCAATGATGATAGCAATCACTGCCGCGCCGGCAACCAGCAGAGGCACTAAGGGGTTGCCGCGCAGTTTAGTCAGCCACTGCTCTAGGCCAGCGGTGTTGACAGTGTTGCTTTGACGGTTCGCTTCTGTCGCGCTGTGATTCATCCACGCCTCCATAGTTGAGACATATTTGTTATTTGTGCATTAATAAGCAAAAGTGCCAATGGCATGGTGTCATCCATAGGTTACGGTGAGCCGCCCATTCGGGTGCGTCTGTTTCAATGAAGTAGGCTGTGGGTTGCCGTTAAATATATATCACTGGGAAAAAGCAGAACAAATCCCATTGTAGCGTTAATAACTGGTGTCAGATAATTCGGAAATGATACCATTGTTGATATAACTTTGTGATTATATATGAGCGATATGAGTATTTCAGCGATTCAATCCACCTTACAGCAACTCAATAACCTTGCTTCACAAGCCAGTGGGAGCAACAATCAAGCGACCAATAGCCTAGGGCAAGGAGGGTTCAGTAGTGAGCTACAAGCGTCAATTCGTCGCATCAATCAGCTGCAGCAAACGGCTGAAACACAGGCGCAAGCTTTCCAAGCAGGCGACCCTAATGTGGCCCTCAACGATGTCATGGTCGATATGCAAAAAGCGGATGTGGCTTTTCAAATGGGCGTGCAGGTGCGCAACCGTTTAGTGGGCGCCTATAAAGAAATTATGAACATGCAGGTTTAAAATCAGGCTGCGGGTGTTGAGCAAGCATTAGATCTTTGCGCCTGTGCTCAGGCAGGTGAGCTTTATTCGGGTGGATTTGAACTGCAGACTGGGCTGCTTGCTGTACGGCTCACCGCAAGCAGCCATCAGTCATAAACCGATTAAGCCTGCTCAGATATAAGTGCACCAACCCCCTGCAGTTCTTCTAGGCGGTCAGCAAGACGTAGCACTTCTTCTGAAGGGATTTGGCGAATGACATTGCCGTTCTCTTTATCCACCAAGCGCACAATTACTTTGGCGGACTCATCACTGATTTCAAACTCCACCCCATAATTGCCTAGTGCGGCATTGACTTGCTGCATAGGGGCTAACAACTCATCACGCGTTGGTTCAAGTTGGCGATTGGCGCTTGCAGTGGGTGCGGCGACGGGACTCGGTTTTTCTTGTTGTTGGCGCTCTGCCATGGCCTGCAATGCAGGCAGTGAGTTGGCCGTATTGAGAGGCGATACACTCATGACTAACATCCTTATATAAGGTGAGGCTCTGCTATTGGTTAGCTGTTGCTTTAATTGTCCGTTAACCCATAGCAGAAATTCATACATTCAGCCCAAAATGAGGGCCATCATAAACGCTTATCGGCCGCTAAAGAGAAAGCTTTAGGTTTTTATGTGCAGTGCGTGATGAGTGGGCAGGATGTTAAGGAAGATAGACTGTTGCGCTGCTAGCGGTAAGTGGGTGTGACTGTAATTCACACAGCAGGGGCGGCGCCACGGATAATGGGTTGCTGGGTGAGTGCAAGTCAGCCAGCAAAAAAGCCGATCCCCAATGAAATCGGCTTTTTATTGGACGGCAAACCAAGGGTTGTGCTCAGACGGTAGATCATTCCAACAAAGACAATACGTTCTGTGGCATCTGATTGGCTTGTGCCAGTACCGATGTGCCTGCTTGCTGCAGAATCTGTGCGCGTGTCATGTTGGCCACTTCTACCGCGTAGTCCGCATCCATGATACGTGAGCGAGCAGCGCTGAGATTGATTTCGGCATTGCGGTTGTTGTCGATGGTGCTGGCTAAGCGATTTTCCGTAGCACCCAAGTAGCTGCGTTTGCTATCCACCATGCTCAGTGCGCGGTCAATGGCTGCTAGCGGATTACGTGGAGTGCGCAGCCGAAAAGCCTCGCCGTTTTCTTTGATTTGTAAGCGCGTATGGGCAACGCCGTTATCGTCAAAGCCGTCAGCATCGGTGAGGGCGGTTATGTTGAAATTGGAGCCAGTGCTGACATTACTTGGGTGGTAGACGATGACTTCACTGTTACCGTTGAGGGTGCGTAGCAGTACTTCGTTGCTGCCGTCTAAATCCACCAATGTGGCGGTTTTATAGCCGCCGGTGCTGCTGCTTTGGCCTGGCAGTAAAAAATAATAGTTGCCATCGGCGTGTTGTTGTAAAACGTTTTGGTAGCTGTTGCCTTTGCTGTCGGTGTAATCAACGGTCACATTGCGTGGGTCAATGGTGATTTGTGAGTGGCCGCTGACTTTATTGCGCACATCGCTGGCTGTGCCTAGCAGGATATGAGGGGTGTTGTGTTGAGCCGTTGCCACAGCGCTCTGCGGTTGGCCATCGGCGCCGAGGGTTAAAGACAGGTCGGCATTAAAATACGCTGTACCATCGGCGCTTTCCCCACGGATCATCCATTGCCCATTGGTTGTCTGCTGCACCAGACTTAGCGCAGAGAATGTATTGCTATCAATCCCTTGGAAGTCGATGGTGCTTAAATTTGTAAAATCGGTGGCGGGCACTTCAGTTAATGCTGACAGGTCTGCAGGGGCGAGCGTTGTTGGGGTAGCGCTGGTGTTGCTCAAGCTGGCGCTGGCCGTTGAACCGCTTTGATATTGCAGTGCAATATCTGTGGCATAGTAGGCGACACTGCCATCATTTTGCTGCTGTTCAAGGTAAAGGGTGCCATGGGCGCTCACTAGGCGTTCCCCGTGTGCTAAAGGCGGTAAAGCAACACTTTGGGTTTGTAGTTGGTTGTTAAACAGTGGTCGTGGATTGCTGACTGTAACTGCGTTGCTATCGCTGGCAGTGTCGTGGCTGGCGCTAACGTTTACTTGAGCGAAACCGCCGGCGCCATCGTTGGCGTAATAACCATAGCTAGCTTTATAGTACAGTGGCTGTTGGCTGCCCGTAGCAAATGTTAGCGTAGTGTTTGCGTCGTACAGTGGAATATCTTGAGCAACGCCTTGCAGGCTGTTGCGCTCGATGATGTCACCAGTAAGGCCGGGCACATTGAGGCCCTCTAAGCCAAGGGCTTTTACACTGAAACCTGGTGGTGCCAGATCAATGCCGATCTGCTCGCCATCGTTGGCGCCCACCTGCAATTGCAGTTGCCCGGCTTGGCCATTCAAAAGGGGCAGGCCATTGTAGTGAGCAGTGCTGGCTAAGCGGTCGATTTCTTGTAGGTTGTAGTTGATTTCTGCTTGCACGGCATCGCCATCTTGTGTGCTGAGGGTGCCGTTGAGGCCCTGTACCGCCAGTTCACGAATGCGTTGCAGTTTGTCGTTGATGCTATTGAGCACACCTTGGGCAGTTTGTGCTAAAGAGATGCCATCATTGGCATTGCGTTGCGCCATAGCGCGCCCAGTGATTTGGCTGCTCATGCGGTTACTGATGGCTTGCCCGGCGGCATCATCACGGGCGCTGTTCACGCGCAAACCAGATGACAGGCGTTCCATGGCGCTAGTCAATTGATTTTTACTGCGGGATAAATGATTAAGCCCCTGTTGTGCAGCAAGGTTGGTGTTGATAATGCTCACGCCTTTTTCCTTGAATGAATCCTCAAACACCTTATCGGCAGGTGAGGATAAAACTTTAGGCAGCAAGAAGGCTGGTAGCAATGGGAGTGGCGCAACCGTGCTGGCAGGGCTTTAGAGTGTAAGGATTAATGGGTGGTTTTTGGAGGGTGCTTGGGGTACTGGTCAAGGCGTAATAAAAAAGCCGGCCCCCACAAAGGAGCCGGCTTTTAGCTTGGCAATGCAGCCGAAGCTGTAGCTAGGGGTTCAGATTAACCCAACAGAGACAATACGTTCTGTGGGATCTGGTTGGCTTGCGCCAGTACCGAAGTACCTGCTTGCTGCAGAATCTGCGCACGTGTCATGTTGGCCACTTCTACCGCGTAGTCTGCATCTTCGATGCGTGAGCGCGCTGCAGAGAGGTTAGTCTCGTTGGTGCGCAAGTTGGTGATGGCATCTTCAAAACGGTTCTGCACCGCACCGAGCTCAGAGCGCAGGGTGTCTACTTGGTTTAACGCAGAGTCTAACGCTGCAAGTGGGTTTGCTGTGGAGGTTAGGCCATTCTCAACATCTGTAGCATAAGCTTCTTGCGCTGTGGTTAAGCCGTTTGCATCAGTAAAATCCATCGTTACTGTGCCGTCATCAGCATCAACCGAGTCAGCATCAAGCTTGTACATATTGCCGTCGGCATCTTTAATGGCGTAATTCTGAAAAAGACCTGTCGAAGAAGTAAACTCACCATAGCCGTGTAGTGTTATTTCTCCACCAGGACCATTATTGATACCACTTAAATCAATAGGTTTTCTAGTAATGGTGCCTGCACCATCATCTGTGACAATTTCTGTGATAGGGGCGGATAGTCCGCTCACATTAAATCCTTGGAGGCCTAAAGTGCTTGAGTTGATTTCTTTAAGATTAACAGTGATTTTTTCACCGTCATTAGCACCTACCTGAACATCTAGGCCGCTGTTTTGCTTCAGTACTTTCACGCCGTTGAAGTCGGTTTGTTCAGAAATACGATCGATCTCAGTTAGGCGCTGAGTAATCTCTTCTTGAATAGAGTTCAAGTCTTTCTGTGAGTTACTGCCGTTGGCGGCCTGTACGCTCAGCTCACGAATGCGCTGCAAGTTGTCGTTCACTTGGTTTAACGCACCTTCAGCGGTTTGTGCGATGGAAATACCATCGTTAGCGTTACGCTGTGCTTGTGCAAGGCCAGTGATTTGGGCAGTCATGCGGTTAGCAATGGCCTGGCCAGCGGCGTCGTCTTTAGCGCTGTTAATACGCAATCCAGAAGATAGGCGCTCCATGCTGGTTTGCAGAGCACTTTGTGATTTGCTCAGGTTAGATTGGCCAATCATGGAAGTAATGTTGGTGTTGATCACTGACATATTGATGTCCTTCTTTAGTGTAAAGAGCCTCTGGCTCGATGGTTACTTTGCTGTGCCTGATCAACCCTTAACTGTGTTCCAGTTGCCTTGGGTTGCTGGGCAATTAATTCTGTTATCGGGCGGTACTGGGAAAACTTTAGGGCTATTTACAAAAAACTTTTTTATCAGCCTTTGGATTGTTTTCCCTTTTGCCCCTCGCTATACAAGTTATCGGCAATGCAAATTAAAACTTTAGGATTATTTATAAAGAAAGTGACAAAATAAGCATAATTTTGATTTTGCAGCGTTTGTGTGCAGTTTCGTGGAGTTGATTTGAGGGTGGCTAAGGTGCTGAATCTGGGTGTGCTGGTAAAAGCAGTTGAGCTGCAGCGCGGGCTCTAAAACCCATTAAAGTTTTTGTACGCAGCGCCGATAAACTAAAGTAATAGAACGAATCTGTGCGCTATGGTGCCTATTGCACTGAGTAGAACAGCAGCGCAGTACTGATAAAGGAACAAGATAATGGCGGGTATATCAGCATTAGGTATTGGTTCAGGGCTTGACTTGAACGGTTTGCTTGACCAGCTCGAAGGCGCTGAACGACAGAAATTAGTGCCGATTGTGCAGCAAAAAGGCAGCTATCAAGCCAAAATTTCAGCTTACGGTAAATTGGAAGGAGCGCTGTCGCAGTTTCAAGTGGCGGCCGAACGGCTCAATGATCGAGATTTGTATCAAAGCGTGACTAGCAAGGTCAATGGTACGGGTATCACGGCCGCAGCAGGAGTCGAGGCTGCGGTGGGGCGTTATCAGGTCGAAGTTGTGCAGCTGGCTCAAGCATCTAGTGTAGCGACAATGGGGGTGGCGGATAAAAACGCCGAGCTGGGCGCTGGCACTCTTACCTTTACGTTTGGGAATAATGAAACCCTTGCTGTGGAAATAGCGCAAGGCGATAGCTCGCTGGAAAGCATTCGTGATGCCATTAACAGCAAGAACGCTGGCGTCAGCGCTTCTATTATTAATGATGGCAGTGGTTCGCCGCACCGCTTAGTGTTTTCCTCTACCGCCACCGGTACTGATGCAGCCATTGAAAATATTGATTTTGGCGGTGTGGGCTTAATGCAGGATGATGAAACTAAGCTTGCTGCGCAAAACGCCCAAATTAAAGTTAACGGTATCAATATCAGCAGCCAAAGCAATCGCGTTGAAGGTGCTATCCAAGGGGTTACTTTGGATGTCACGGAAACGGGTAGCAGTAGTTTAAATGTTGAGCGGGACAATGACAGTATCAAAAAGGCAGTGAAAGGATTTGTCGACGCTTATAACGGCTTGAAAAGCACCATGGGCGAATTAAGCGGTTACGGTGGCGTACCAGGGTCGGCTGGTATCTTGCTCGGGGATAACACCTTGCGTGGCATTGAGTCGCAGTTGCGCAGTGCGCTGAGTACAGGCGTCAGTAGTGGCGAATTCAATATGCTCAGTGATGTGGGAGTGAGTATGGAGTTGGGCGGCAAGCTCAAGCTGGATGAGGAAAAGCTTGATCGCGTGCTGAGCGATAACCTGCACGGTTTGGCCGATTTCTTTGCGGCCGACAGTAAAAGCGCTGGTATGGCAGGGCAGTTAAGCCAAACCTTAGAGCGTATGCTGGATGATCGTGGTGCGCTGAGTAATGCCACTACTGGGCTGAATAAAAGTATTGAGCGTTTAGATCAGCGTTTTGAGCGTATGGAGCGCAGCATTGATGCCACTATTGCCCGCTATCGTGCGCAGTTTGCGCAAATGGACAGTTTGATTGCGGGGATGAACTCCACCAGCAGCTATTTAACGCAACAATTTGATGCCATGAATGCCCAATTAGGGCGTAAGTGATTGCAGGGATAATCAAGCCAATTGAACGAGGTTAAAGAATGAATACAGTGCACAGACGTGCCGCTTACGGTCGTGGTGCTGGCGCTTATGCCCGCGTTGGAGTGGAAAGTAATGTGATGTCGGCTACGCCGCATCAGTTGATTATGATGTTGTTTGATGGTGCGCAGACGAACCTGCGTACGGCCAAGTTGCATTTGGAAAAGGGTCAAATGGCCGAAAAAGGCGCTGCTATCTCTAAGGTGCTGGATATTGTTAATAATGGTTTGCTAGCAGCGCTGGATCGTGAGCAAGGCGGTGAGGTGGCAGAGAACTTAGCCTCTCTTTACGAGTACGTGAACACCTTGCTGTTGCAGGCCAATTTGCAAAATGATGTGGCCCGCTTAGAAGAAGCTGAGCGCTTATTAGAAAGCATCGGTTCGGCTTGGCGCGAAATGGGCGAGCAGTCCTTAGGAGCATAAAATGACGGTGCTGCAGTGCAACAGCTCAGAGCAGATCATGGCAGGCTATCAACGTTTGCTGGAGGTCTCAGCACGTTTGCTATTGCACAGTCGCGAGCAAGATTGGCAGGCCTTAAGTGAAACTCATGCTCAGTATGTGGCGTTGGTAGGGCAGCTGAAAAAACGTGAGCAGGGTGTGGCGTTGAGTTCAGCTCAGCAGGCGCGCAAGCTGGCATTATTGCAGCAATTGTTGATACATGATCAAGAAATTCAGGCCAACTTAATTGCACGTCGTGATGAGTTGGGCGAATTGCTCGAAGTGTCGCAGCGTCAGCGCAAGTTGAATCAGGCTTACGGCACCACAGAACGCCGTTGATGCCGTTATTTAAGAGGGGTGTGCTGTGAGTGGAGTGACGCCGTTGTTGGATACGTTACTGCACCAGGTGTTGGGCAAACGCATGGATGCCCCAGAGGGTCGTACTCAAACTGAACCTGTGAAGCCATTACTGCCCAGTGAAGCGACTCGCGCAGTGCACAGTGACTCTCGTTTAGATCCGCGTTTAGAGGGGCGGCCTGCGTTAGTGGAAGCTCAAGGGCAGCGCTCATCGCAAGGCGCAGCTTTGCCCCTAGCGCCTACAGTTCGCGCTGAAGCGTCGATCAGTACGCATTTCAGTCCTGCAGCCCGTACCATTGCCGATGTGCTCGGTCAGTTTCCAGCGCCACCTTCTGTTGTGCGTACGGTGCAACCTTTAGTGCCGGTTACGTCTGAGCAGGGGGGGGCTTCGACCGCAGAGGTGGCCAGTCGTTTAGCGAGCAGTATTAAAGATAGCGGCCTGTTTTATGAGGCGCACCTGGCGCGCTGGTTTCGTGGTGAGCTGCCTTTAGCGCAGCTGCAACGTGAGCCGCAAATGCGTTTGAATGCAGCGGGGCGTGGGCTGACAACTGAAACCGCAACGCAAGTGTTGGCTGGCCGTGCCAGTTCCGCTGCAGCGCCTGCTGGGCACACGACAGCGCCCACTGCTGCGCAAGGGCAAGCTGCGGCTACGGCTGAAGCCATGGGGCATTTAGATACTGACTTAGCCAAAACGCGAGCGGTGACCCATGCTGCTATGGAAGAGGGGTTGCAAAATATTGTGCGGCATCAATTGGAGTTGTTGGTCAATCCAGTATTGCGCTGGGAAGGTGATGTGTGGACAGGGCTGTTTATGGCATTGGTGATTCAATTGCCCGAAGCTGTGCAGCGTCAGGCGCAGGAGCACGGTGAGGAGGCTGAGCAGCAGACTTCTGAGCAGGAGCAGGGCTGGCGCTCAGAGCTGACGCTACGTCACGCTGCTTTAGGTGATATTAAGGCACAGTTGAATTTGCAAAAAACTCGGTTGGCACTCACTTTAAGTGCCGCCGCTGACACCGTGGTGCCACGTTTAGAAGCTGGGGTTGAATCTTTACGGCAGCGCTTACAAAAGGTGTGTGGTTTCACGGAGGTATTGGTGCAAGTGCGGCCATTGACTGCTGAGGAGCAAAATCATGAGTAGTGAACGTAAGCCCAGTGAGCGGCGACGTGAAGCTGTGGCGCTTGCTTATAACGAAAATGTTGCAGCCCCTTATGTGGTAGCGCGCGGTTATGGCGATGTGGCTGAGCGCATCATTGAACAGGCGCAGCAACACGGTATTTTTGTGCACGATGCGCCTGAGTTGCTGAACTTGTTGATGGGGTTAGATCTTGATGAGCAAATTCCAGTTCAGCTCTACCAAGTGATTGCTGAGTTGTTGGTTTGGGTGCATGAGCTGCAGGTTGATAAGCAACAGTCTTAAACATTGAATGTGCTCTGACGGCATTTGGTTTTTCGAGCTTTACTTTTCTTCAAAAATACTTTAACTCATTGCTAAAGCATTGACTTATAGCAGTTTTTTTCAGATTTAGAGTGTCCATTGACAGGTGTTGCTGCGGTATAATGATACGCAGAGATTATACTAAAGCATTATTACTATTCGACTGGTATAGTCAGCGCTTTTTTAGGTGGACGCTTAAAGTGGCTGAGCGGCTGATAAAACTGTAGAGGCTATACCATTGTTAAGGAAACTATGAGTGTTAATACTTCTTGGATTCGCGATTGTCATTTTTTCGGTGTTCGGCGGTTATGTGATGTCGGGCGGCTACTTAGGGCCTCTGCTGCAACCGTTTGAGTTTGTGATGATTGGTGGCGCTGCCCTTGGAGGCTTTGTTGCCAGTAATAATGGTAAGGCCATTAAAGCCACAATCAGTACTTTTGGACGCCTGAAGCGCACCAGTAAATACAATCAAACTGTGTACTTGGAATTGATGGCAGTGCAGTACAAGTTGCTCAATAAAATCCGTCGTGACGGCATGATGGGGGTTGAGCGCGACATTGAGAACCCGCAAGAAAGTCCAATTTTCAGTGAGCACCCCATTATTATGGAAGACCCGATGATGATGGGTTTTCTAACGGATTATTTGCGTTTGATGGTCAGCGGTAGCACAGACCCTTTTGAGCTTGATGAGCTGATGTTGCACGAAATAGAGACCTTTGAGCAAGAGGCCCATATTCCTGTCGATGCTTTAAATAAAGTAGCTGAAGGTTTGCCAGCTTTCGGTATTGTTGCTGCGGTGATGGGGGTGGTGAAAGCCCTTAGCGCCAGTGATATCAGCCCTGACTTAATGGGCGAGATGATTGCCCATGCTTTGGTGGGGACTTTCCTTGGGATTTTAATGGGCTATGGCTTTGTTGGGCCATTGGCTAGCCGTCTTGAGCGACAAGCGGATGAGGCGGTCAAGGTGTTGCAGTGTATTCGCGTAACTTTATTGGCTAGTTTAAATGGCTCGGTACCGCAGTTGGCGGTGGAGTTTGGGCGTAAAGCATTGAGTAGTACAGAGCGTCCTTCGTTCGCGGAGCTGGAGGAGTATGTGCGCAGTGCGAGTGAGCCGAGGCAGGAGAGCGAATGAGCCAAGATCGCCGTCCCATCATCATTCGTCGTAAAAAAGTTGTTAAAGGCCACCACGGTGGTAGTTGGAAAATCGCCTTCGCTGACTTTATGACAGCGCTGATGGCGCTATTTTTAGTGATGTGGGTGTTGTCCAGTTCCAGTAAAGAGCAGAAAGCCAGTGTCGGTGAGTATTTCCGTACACCTTTAGTGACTGCTTTGGCGGGGGGTAATAAAAATGCAGCTAGCAGCAGTGCCATTCCAGGAGGCGGTGCCGATCCGATTCATGCTGAAGGCGAGCGGATACGCATTGAAATCCCTGTGCCGGTACGGGCAGATGACAGCCAAAAAAGTTTAAGGCGCTTGCGCAATCAAATTAAACGGGTTGTGGAAAATGATCCTGAATTACGTGAGCTGAGTCCGCAGGTGCGTTTGGAAATCACCAATGATGGTTTGCGTATTCAGTTGGTGGATACCGAGCATCGGCCGATGTTTGCCGTGGGCAGTGAGCAGATTGCGCCTTATATGCGGGATTTGTTGCGTACCATTGCGCCTTTGTTGAACGAATTGCCCAATGAGCTCGAAATTACAGGTCACACCGACAGCTTAGCTTATGCAGGTGGATACCACAGTTACAGTAACTGGGAGTTGGCTGTTGGGCGTGCCAATGCGTCGCGCCGTGAGTTAGCCGCGGCGGGCTTTGATCAGGGTAAGTTATTACGCGTTTCTGGCATGGCTGATCGTATGCCTTTAAATCCAGATAACCCGATGGATCCCATCAACCGACGTATTACTTTGACGGTGCTGTATGAAGAAACTGCCGACAGTATTCGCTCACCTAAGTTACTCAAACGTGAAGGTCAAGCAGAGCATGAATTGCCCTCAGTGGTGGAGGCTGTGACTGCAGAGGTTCAGGGTGAGATAAGTGGTGCGCCTGAACAAATACAGAGCCAAGATTAATAGCTGTTTAAAAGGAAAGTGTGGACCAGCATGCCGATTACAGAGTTCTACGATACGTTCTTCGAAGAGGCCGGAGAGTTGCTCGCAGATATGGAACAGCACCTGCTAGAGCTGGATGTGGATCAGCCCGATGCAGAGCAATTGAATGCAATTTTCCGTGCGGCACACTCGATTAAAGGCGGGGCCGGCACCTTTGGTTTTACGGCGTTGCAAAATACCACGCACTTGCTGGAAAACTTGTTGGATTCGACTCGGCATGGCGAGCTACAGCTGCGCCGAGATATCGTTGACACCTTTTTAGAGGCCAAAGATATGCTGCAGGAGCAGTTGGATGCGTATCGTCAAGGCAGTGAACCTGATCCTGAGGCCTATGCGCGTATCTGCCAAGTACTGCAACAGTTGGCTGAAGATGAAATCAATCAGCAACAAGGTGATGCAGCCACTGCTGAAGGTGAGGTTGCGGAAAGTGAGGCGAGCATGCCACTTTTGGTGGTGCTCACTGGGGTCACAGAAAAAGATGCCAAATTGCTGGAAGAAGAACTGGCTTTATTTGGCGAAGTGGTGGACAGCCGTGCCCTAGACGGGCGCTATGAGATTGTATTGCATAGCACTGCCAGTATGGATGATATTGAAGCAGTGATGTATTTCATTGTGGAGCCTGAACAGCTGAGCATTCAAGTGCTGGACAGTGAGGCGTCCGCGCCTGCTTCTCAATCTGCTGGTGAAACCACGCTTGAACTTGAAAGCAGCTCAGAAACGGGGTCTGAGTTGGATGCTATGGCCCAAGCCATGGCGCTTGAAGCTGAGTTTGAGGCTCACCAATCTGCCGCTAAAACTGCCAATGCTGCAGCGCCTGAGGCCGAGGTTCAACCCGTAGCAACTTCGACATCAAGTGCACAAACCCAAGCCAGCTCATCTTCTGCTGCACCCAAACAAAAAGCTGCGTCGTCGCCGCGTGCGGGGGCGAGTAAAAGCACGGAAGGAGGCGGCTCGATTCGCGTACCTGTAGATAAAGTGGATCAGGTGATCAATCTAGTAGGAGAACTGATCATTACGCAGTCGATGATTGTGCAGACTGTGAGTGAACTGGATAGTGCAACTCACAATGCTTTGTTCAATGGTATGAACTTATTACAACGCAATGCACGAGATCTGCAAGAGGCGGTGATGTCCATTCGTATGGTGCAGATGGATTATGTGTTCAGCCGCTTTCCACGTTTGGTGCGCGACTTAACCAGTAAGCTCAATAAAGATGTGGAACTGGTGACTTTAGGCGCCTCAACTGAACTGGATAAGAGTTTGACTGAGCGCATCATTGATCCGTTGACTCACTTGGTGCGTAACAGTCTAGATCACGGTATTGAAGGGCCGGATGAGCGCGAAGCTGCCGGTAAACCACGTACGGGTCGCTTGACCTTATCGGCACAGCATCAGGGCGGCAATATTCTAATTGAAGTTAAAGATGATGGCGCCGGCTTGAATCGCGAGAAGATTTTGGCCAAAGCGCGCAGTAATGGCTTGGCCGTGGCAGACAATATCAGTGATGAGGAAGTCTGGCAGCTGATTTTTGCCCCTGGCTTTTCTACTGCAAAAGAAGTCAGTGACGTGTCCGGTCGTGGCGTGGGTCTTGATGTCGTCAAACGTAACATTCAAACGATGGGTGGCCATGTAGAGCTGCAGTCGAAGCTCAGTGAAGGCACTACGACACGTATCGTGTTACCTCTGACTTTGGCCATTCTTGATGGCATGTTGATTAAAGTGGGCGAAGAAGTTTTTATTTTACCGTTGAATGCGGTGATTGAGTCTTTACAACCCACCGCGGCCAATCTGTACAGCGCGATGGGTGATGATGTGTTGCTGAAAGTGCGCGATGAGTACCTGTCAGTGATTGCCGTGCATCAAGTGTTGGATGTCGCCGATGCGCAAACGCAGCCCACGCAAAGCATTGCCGTTGTGGTGCAAGGTGAAGGGCGCCGCTACGCCTTGCTAGTGGATGATTTGCTAGGCCAGCAACAAGTGGTGGTGAAAAATCTAGAGACCAATTATCGCAAAGTGCCCGGTGTGTCAGCAGCCACTATTTTAGGTGATGGGCGAGTGGCGTTGATTCTT
Organism: Denitrificimonas halotolerans; assembly: GCF_034259425.1. Taxonomy (NCBI): domain Bacteria; kingdom Pseudomonadati; phylum Pseudomonadota; class Gammaproteobacteria; order Pseudomonadales; family Pseudomonadaceae; genus Denitrificimonas; species Denitrificimonas halotolerans. The sequence goes on along the minus strand of NZ_JAXIVU010000011.1, from coordinate 48,575 downwards.
GATATTGCCGATATGCACCGGTTAAACCAATTTAAAAAACAAGCGGGCCATTCGGCTACAGCAGTCGAATCCAAGCTTTTACAGGAGAGCGTATCCCCATGAGTTATTCAAGTACTGCAGATGCCGCGGCAGGTGAGGCGCATAATCGTGAGTTTTTAGTGTTCTCTCTGGGTTCCGAAGAATATGCCATTGATATTTTGAAGGTGCAGGAGATTCGCAGTTACGAAAATGTCACGCGCATCGCTAATGTGCCGGATTTTATTAAGGGTGTGACTAACCTGCGTGGGGTGATCGTACCCATTGTTGATCTACGTATTAAGTTCAACTTGGAGTCTGTTGAGTATGGTGTACAGACCGTTGTGATCGTAGTGAATGTGGGGGAGCGTGTGGTCGGTATTGTTGTGGACAGTGTGTCTGATGTGATGACCTTAACACCGGAGCAAATTAAACCCGCGCCAGAGTTTGGCATGGTGTTGTCCTCAAATTACCTCAGCGGTTTGGGCAGTGTTGATGAACGTATGTTGGTGCTCGTGGACATTGATAAATTGTTGAACAGTGAAGAAATGGCACTGGTTGAGCACGCAGCTGAATGATGTCTATACCAGATAAGTTAGGGTTTAACCTTGTGAGCGTGCGGGACGTATGTGTTCGAACACGCCAGGCACTGGCTAGGGAGTCAAGGTGAGTTTTATTAAGAATATGACTGTACGTTTGAGCTGGATACTGGTGCTGGCCGTATTCAGCAGCTTGGTGTTGGTAATGGCTGGGTTGGCTTGGTATGCCTTGAATGAGGCCAGTGCGGCCGTCACCTTGGTTGAGAACCCCTCACATACAGCGCAGTTCAATGCATTGGCAGGTGTATTAAAAGGCGTGATTGTTGCTGTGGTGTTGGCTACTGCAGGTATTGTGTTGGTGGTGTTTTGGGGGGTGACAGTGAATGTGATCCGGCCTTTAGAGCACATTGTCACACATTTTAGCCGTATTGCCGCTGGTGACTTATCTCAGCCCGTTGAGCAGATCAGCAGCAATGAGATCGGTCAGTTATACAGCTCCGTGGCCCATATGCAACGCAGCTTGGCACACATGGTGGGACAAATGCGTGGTTGCAGTCAGTCGATTCAGCAAAGTTCGCAAGATATTGCAGCGGGCAATGAACATTTGTCGGCGCGTACCGAACAGCAGGCTGCTGCATTGCAGCAAACCTCAGCCAGTATGGAGGAGCTGACGGCGACTGTGGCACAAAATGCGGAAAATGCACGTTATGCCAGTAGCTTGGCTGTAACAGCTACAGGCACTGCGCAACGTGGCGGTGCTGTAGTGAATAACGTGGTGGGTACCATGCGTGATATTAATCAAAGTGCCCATAAAATCACCGACATCATTGAGGCTATTGATGCTATTGCGTTTCAAACCAACATGTTGGCTTTGAACGCCTCGGTGGAAGCGGCGCGAGCTGGTGAACAGGGTCGTGGGTTTGCGGTGGTGGCCGGTGAAGTGCATAACTTAGCTAAACGCAGTGCAGATGCAGCCCAAGAGATTCGAGCTTTAATTGAAGCATCATTATTGCGGGTTGAGGCTGGCACTGTGTTGGTGGATGAAGCAGGGCAAACCATGGGAGACATCGTAACTGCGGTGCAGCAAGTGACGGACATCATGGAAGAGATTGCCTCGGCATCACGTGAGCAAAGCCATGGTATCAGTCAGGTGAATCAGGCCATCAGTCAAATGGATCAGGTTACTCAGCAAAACGCGACTTTAGTGGAGCAAGCGGCCAGTGCCGCAGCGTCCTTACAACAGGAAGCGGCTCAGCTGCGCAGTGGCGTAGTGCAGTTTAAGCTGGATCAAGATTCGCGCACTGAGGCGGGGCATTATTGATTCATGCATCATGTTCAACATTCAAGAACAGCGTCCGTTTGTGAACGGGAGCTCAGCACTAAATTAAAGGACAGAGTATATGCTCCGCACTTGGGGTGGGATGCTCTAGAGGAATCATGCTATGCGAAATAATCAGCCGGTTACAAATCGGGAATATGAACTCAATGAGGAAGACTTACTGGTCTCACGCACGGACCTCAAAGGTGATATCACTTACGTTAACCCCAGTTTTGTTAAAGTCAGTGGTTTTGCGCGTGAAGAGTTAGTTGGCGAGCACCATAACGTGGTGCGCCACCCTGATATGCCGCGAGAGGCTTTTGCTAATCTATGGAGCACGGTTCAATCTGGAAAAACTTGGCGTGGTTTGGTGAAAAATCGCCGTAAGAACGGTGACTATTATTGGGTGAATGCTTCGGTATCACCGATTATTGAGAATGGCCAAGTTAAAGGCTATGCCTCATTACGTATTCAAGCCTCACGGGAAGATATCGCTGCGGCAGAAAAAGCATACGCAGAAATCCGCAGTGGGCGTGGTAAAAGTTTGACTTTGCACCAAGGCCAGTTACGCAATAAGGGCCTGAGAGGCTGGTGGCAAGGGATTAATTTCAGCTCTATGCAAGTGCGTTTCAGCGCTTTATTGGGTATGGCTGCGCTGTTTTTGTTGATCATGGCTGGCTTAGGTGTTCTGAATCAACAGCACACGGCGCAACACTTACAAGCATTGACTGAAACTGGATTGGATGATGTGGCACAGCTGCAATATTTGGATCGCCTGAGTGTTCAAGGGCGTGAGCAGCTGTTGGAGAGCCAAACTCGCGGGCGAGAATCCTTGACCCAATACTTGCAACAGCTCAATGCGACGCAGCAAGAAGTTTGGAGCAGTTACGCTGCTAAAGCAGACAATCAAGATGAACGCACAACGCAATTGGGTGCTCAGTTGGAGCAGTACCAACATGCATTATTGGCCGCGGCGGCTGCTCAGGCTGATGCAGGTGTAGCGCTGCAAACTCGGCTGCAGCAGCAGGGGCGTGAATTGTCTGAACAGTTGCAGCGCACGTTACAGGCCAAGCGTCAGTTGGCGTATGAACTCATTGCTCAAGCGCAGCAAGAGCAGCAGCGTACTTTAATGTATCAAGGCATTGTTGTGTTGCTCGGCGTGTTGTTATGTGGGGTTGCCCTTGTGGTTGTACGCCGTTTCTTGCAGCCGCTACGTGATGCTGTCACTTTTACTCTGCAAATTGCTGCGGGTAACTTAGGTGTAGCGCACTTTAAACAAACCAATGATGAAGGTGGGCAAGTTTTCCAAGCTTTAGACATCATGCGTAAAAGTTTGGCCAGTATGGCTGTGGACATTAACCAAGGTATCAGTGTCGTAACCCCAGCAGCGCAAGACATTACCAATGGTAATGAGGACTTGTCTTCTCGTACTGAGCAACAAGCGGCCTCACTGCAGGAGACAGCCGCTAGTATGGAGCAGATCACAGCAACGGTTAAGCAAAACGCGGATAACGCCCGTCAAGTCAGTAGTTTAGCGGAAGAGGCCGTTCACACTGTAGGTGAGAGCGGTGCGGTGATGGGGCAAGTGGTGGAAACCATGGAGCGCATTACGGACAGTTCTCACAGAATGACCGACATCATTAACGTGATCGACTCCATTGCTTTCCAGACCAATATTCTGGCATTAAATGCCTCAGTGGAAGCTGCCCGTGCTGGAGAGCAAGGCCGTGGTTTTGCTGTAGTGGCCAGTGAAGTGCGTAACTTGGCGGGGCGTTCTGCTGATGCAGCCAAAGAAATCCGGTTGTTGATTAATAGTTCTTCCAGTGAGATTGAAAGCGGTGCAGATTTGGTGCGCCGTGCTGAGCAATCCATTGAAAAAGTAGTGGAGTCGGTAACTCGTGTTAATGACATTATGGGTGAAATCTCTGCAGCTTCTGAAGAGCAAAGTGATGGCATCGGGCAAATTAATCAGGCCGTCACTCAGATGGATGAGGTCACTCAACAAAACGCCGCTTTAGTTCAGGCTTCAGCGCATGCCGCCAGCGAGCTTGAAGAGCAAATTGTGCATTTAGCGCACTCTATTGCCGCCTTCCGTGTGCAGGGAACGGAAGAAAAAATGGCAGATACGGCATGGTCGAGTGCACCGCAGAGCGGTACCGCGTTGCAAGCCCATGCAGGCAGCAATCCGGAGCGAGCAAGCGGCTACCGCTTACCTTCGCGTCAACAAGTGGAGGAACAGGATGAATGGGAAACATTTTGAGTCGTTCTAGCGTGATAGGGACACAACGCCCTGCAACTGGGCAAATGTATGAGCGGGATCTGGTGATGACCGATGCCGACTTTCAGAAGATTGCTCGCTTAATTTACCAACATGCGGGCATTGTGCTGGCGGATAACAAGCGCAACATGGTGTACAGCCGTTTGGCTAAGCGTGTGCGAGAGCATGGTTTCTTACAGTTCAGTCAGTATTTGACTTTGCTAGAGCAAAGCAGTTCTGGAGGCGGTGAATGGGAGGCTTTTACGAATGCGCTAACCACTAACCTGACCGCATTTTTCCGAGAAGCCCATCATTTTCCTTTGTTGGCGCAGCATGTGGCAGGGCGCACTGGGCCGGTTCGAGTCTGGAGTGCAGCGGCCTCTACCGGTGAAGAGCCTTACTCTATTGCTATGACGTTATTGGAAACTCTAGGGAGCAGTCACGGAAATATTCAGGTGGTGGGTACCGATATTGATACCGATGCTTTGAGCATCGCTCGCAGTGGTATTTACCCTGTCGAGCAGGTTAAAAAACTGGGTACTGAGCGTACCAAACGGTTTTTTATGCGTGGTACAGGGCGCAATACTGGATTGGCTAAAGTGAAGCCCGAGTTGGCTCGTATTGTAGAGTTTCAACCGTTGAACTTGCTGGCCCCGAGTTGGCCGGTGAGTGGGCAGTTTGACGCTATTTTCTGTCGCAATGTGATGATCTATTTTGACAAGAAAACCCAGGCCCAAATTTTGAAGCGCTTTGCACCTTTGTTAAAGCCTGATGGCTTACTGTTTACCGGTCATTCGGAAAACTTTACTTACATCACTAAGACGTTTCGTTTACGTGGGCAGACGATTTATGAGTTGGTTTCTGATCGCTGAGCCGAATACGCGTGCCGGGTTACTGTGAAACCTTATATTACCAAGGAGAATTGTCTTGAGTGCAGCTAAGATCAAGGTGCTTTGTGTGGATGACTCAGCACTGATTCGCGATCTGTTGCGTGAGATCATTAATGCCAACGATGATATGGAAGTGGTGGCCGTTGCGCCGGATCCATTGGTCGCGCGTGATCTCATTAAAATCCATAATCCAGATGTTCTGACTTTGGATGTGGAAATGCCACGCATGGATGGGTTGGATTTTTTAGAACGTTTGATGCGCTTACGGCCGATGCCTGTGTTGATGGTTTCGTCTTTGACTCAAGCGGGCTCTGAGGTCACTTTGCGTGCTTTGGAGTTAGGAGCATTGGATTTTATTGCCAAGCCAACCTTGGGTATCCGCGGCGGTATGCTGGAATATGCTGAGTTGATTGCAGAAAAGATTCGTGCAGCAGCGCATTCTAAACCCCGTCAATCCTTATTAGTACGACCGCATCGAAACCCAGCTGCTGTGCAGCCAAGTGCACCGAAAAGTGCCCCGCGCGCGCCTTTAATCAGCAGCGAAAAGCTGGTGGCAATAGGTGCTTCAACCGGCGGTACTGAAGCCATTCGTGAGGTGTTGCAGGGCTTGCCGGCGAACGGCCCAGGAATCTTAATTACACAACACATGCCTGGAGGGTTTACACGTTCTTTTGCTGAGCGGTTGGATCGATTGTGCCGTATGCGAGTTAAAGAGGCTGAAGATGGTGAGCGCATCTTGCCTGGCCATGCTTACATTGCGCCGGGAGAGGCACACCTCAAGCTGATCCGTAGCGGGGCTAACTATGTGGTGCGTTTGGATCATGGTGAGCCAGTCAATCGTCATCGCCCCTCAGTAGACGTGCTGTTTGAATCTGTGGCGCAGTATGCTGGGCGCAATGCCTTAGGAGTGATTTTGACCGGTATGGGGAAGGATGGTGCCGCTGGTTTATTGGCGATGCGTCAAGCCGGAGCACAAACGGCGGCGCAAGATGAAGCCAGCAGTGTAGTGTTTGGTATGCCCCGTGAAGCCATTGCGTTAAACGCTGCTGTTGAGGTGCTCAGTCTGGATAAAATAGCACCTTGGCTGTTAGCACAGCTGTCTAAGTCCGGTCGAGCGCAGCGCGTTTAAGTACATTCGTCAGTTGATGTGACAGGTTATTTTTCCCTTCAGCCAGGAAGTGGGTTATGAATCAATTATTGCGCAACATCAGTATCAACTCGGCAATCAACAGTGCCGTGGCCGCATTTGTCGTGTTCATTAGCATCATTGCGGTGCTAGGCTTCAGTGCCAGTCGTGTGGCTGACAATGCCATTCAGTCGCTCAGCCGTGTGAATGTGGGGCACATCAGTCAGGTCGAAATCCATATGCTGCAGGCAGGTTTGCAATTAGAAATAGCGCACACTGAGTTGCAGGCAGAGCGTCATGTTCACAGTGAGCAGGCGCAAGCACAGGCACGTACTTTATTGGCGCAGGCTCGGCAAGGGCTGGAATTGTTTGTGTCGACTGATAAGGCACCGCGCGGGGCAGAATTAGCAGCGGTATTAGCGCGTGATTATCACACTATGTTTGCACTGATGGATGAGCAGTTGCTTGCTTTGGCGCAGGCCCAAATAGCTCAAGCTCGCCGGCTTCGAGAACCGTTGAGTGAGGCGCATCGTAAGTTAGAGAGCAGTACAGCCGACTTTAAAAACTTTGCAGAAAGCCGTGGTAATGGACTGATGAGTGCTTATGAGCAGCAAGTGGCTCAGTTTACATGGGTTGGTATTTTGGTTTTAGCTTTGACGGTATTGGTGATGATTGCTGTGTATTTGGGCTTGCGCTCTATTGTAACTCGGCCATTACGCACAGCGGTGACGAATTTGCAGCACATCGCCAATTTGGACTTGTCCCATCCCATTGCGGTTCAGAGTAAAAACGAAATTGGTCAGCTTTTTACCGCTATGCGTGAGATGCAGGTAGGGCTGCAAAAAACGGTGGGTACAGTACGTAGCAGTAGTCATAGTATTTATGCAGGGGCGCAAGACATTGCCATGGGTAATGCAGATTTATCTTCACGTCTTGAGCAACAGGCCGCCTCTTTGCAAGAAACCGCCGCCAGTATGGAGCAGTTAACCGCTACGGTGAAACAGAACGCAGACAATGCTCGTCAAGCAAGTGGTTTAGCGTTAGATGCTTCAAATACCGCCACCCGTGGCGGGGATGTGGTGGATCAAGTGGTGAGTACGATGGCTTTGATTGCTGAGAGCTCACAGAAAATTTCGGATATTACTGGTTTAATTGATTCCATCGCTTTTCAAACCAATATTTTGGCACTGAATGCCTCCGTAGAAGCGGCTCGTGCTGGTGAGCAGGGGCGTGGTTTTGCTGTGGTGGCTGGTGAGGTGCGTAATTTAGCTGGCCGCAGTGCCGATGCAGCACGAGAAATTCGAACTTTAATTGATAGCTCGGTGGAGCAGGTTCAAACCGGCTCTAAATTGGTGAATCAAGCCGGTGCCACCATCGAGGAGGTTGAAGTGGCCGTGAAGCGTGTCACAGATATTATGGATGAGATTTCTGCTGCCTCTCAGGAGCAAAGCGATGGCATCGGGCAGGTCAATATTGCGGTGGGACAAATGGATGAAGTCACTCAGCAAAACGCATCTTTGGTGCAAGAAGCGGTGTCCGCAGCCGCCGCTTTAGAGGCACAAGCCGGACGTTTGGAGGGGGCAGTGTCTGAGTTTCGTTTAGGTGCGGGGGCTGAGCAGTAACAGTACAGTCTTAATAGACTGCAGCGGGCATCCAACTCAGACATTTCGTGCGCTCTGCAGACACCGGTGGAACAGAGTCAGCATGGCGACTGGGCAATATTTTAACTTTAGGCTGGCATTGTGCTGGCGCTTAAATAATTTACACTCGATGAGGAAGAAACATGGCTAATAAAGATATGAATGTACTGGTGGTGGATGATTTTCCAACCATGCGCCGTATTATCCGTGGACTTTTAAAAGAGCTGGGCTTTAATAACGTTGAAGAAGCCGAAGATGGTCGTGATGCGTTGAATAAACTCAATAGCGGGGCGTTTGAGTTGGTGGTGTCGGATTGGAACATGCCGAATATGGATGGCCTTGAATTATTAAAAGCTATCCGCGCCGATGAAGCTTTAAAACACTTGCCGGTATTGATGGTCACCGCTGAAGCGAAAAAAGATAACATCATTGCTGCAGCGCAAGCGGGTGCCAGTGGCTATGTGGTGAAACCTTTTACTGCAGCTACATTAGAAGAAAAGTTGAATAAGATCTTCGAAAAACTAGGCAAGTAACAGGTAAGTGCATCAAACTAAGGATACAAGCTTAGTCAAGAGAGGTAGTTATGACAGGTACATATGAGCAGCCGCATGCTCCTGATCCAGCTAAGGTTGATGATTTGCTTACCCGTATTGGTCAGCTCACCCGCATGCTCAGAGACAGCATGCTGGAGCTGGGGTTGGATAAAGACATCATGAAAGCCACTGAGTCGATTCCGGATGCTCGAGACCGCCTCAGTTATGTGGCTAGCATGACTGAACAAGCCGCTGAGCGGGCATTGAATGCCATTGATAAAGCTAAGCCGTTGCAGGATGAGCTGGAAGCTGGGGCGCAGGCATTGGATCAGCGTTGGGATGAGTGGTTTGCGAACCCCATTGAGTTGGAGCAGGCGCGTGATTTGGTGGAGCAAACCCGCAGCTATTTGCGTTCTGTGCCGCAGAAAACTCAGGCCACTAATGCTGAGTTGCTAGACATCATGATGGCGCAAGACTTTCAAGATCTGACTGGGCAAGTCATCAAAAAGATGATGGATGTGATTCGAGAAATTGAGCATCAACTGGTGCAGGTATTGCTCGATAGTGTGCAGGAGGATGTGAAGGATGGTGATAAAATCCGTGCCCAGCTTGCACAAAAAAACACTGTCAGCAAAACGCAGCAGGAGCCTTCTTTATTAAACGGCCCGCAAGTGAATAAAGAAGCATCTGATGTGGTGAGTGGACAGGATCAAGTGGATGCATTGCTCGATGATTTGGGTTTTTAAGCATCCTATGTGTGACGCACGGCTGACCGGTTTGTGTTTGAAAATTTAACGGTGACCGCTTATTAACCATCGATTTGCCCACCTGTAGACTTGAGTGCTATGTCTGAAGAATCCAGTGATGAGGAAAAAACCGAAGCCGCAACGCCCCGACGCATAGAAAAGGCGCGAGAGGAAGGTCAGGTGGCGCGCTCTCGCGAGTTGACCACTTTTCTGATGCTGCTGGCAGGGCTGATCGGGTTGTGGAGCATGGGAGATGTGCTCTATGCGCAACTGGGCTTAGTGATGGAGCGCTCTTTTACCTTCGAACGCCAACAAGCGTTTGACGGCAAAGTGATGTTAATGCACGTGCTGATGCTAGGTAAAGACACCCTGTTGACGTTGGTGCCGTTGTTTTTGCTGTTGGTGGTGGTTGCGTTGGTGGCACCAGCTGCTTTAGGAGGCTGGTTGGTTTCTGCCAAGTCTTTAGTGCCGAAGCTCTCTAAATTGAACCCAATTAAAGGGGTGAAGCGGATTTTTTCGACGCAAGCCTTGGCCGAATTGGGTAAGGCCATTGCAAAATCGGTTCTGGTGGGTAGCGTTGCCATCTTCTTTTTGATTGCGAAGCTTGGCGAGCTGATGTCGCTGATGGATCAGCCTTTAACGCAAGCCTTAACCAATGCTTTAAAACTCATTGCCCAAGCCTGCGGTTTGATGGTGCTGACTTTAATAGTCGTGGTGTTGATTGATGTGCCTTATCAATTGTGGAGTCACGCTAAAAAGTTGCGCATGACTAAAGAAGAAATTAAACGTGAACATAAAGAGTCCGATGGCGATCCACACATTAAAGCGCGTATCCGTTCACAACAACAAGCAATGGCACGTAACCGTATGATGAGTAAAGTACCTGAGGCCGATGTTATTATTACCAACCCAACACATTATGCAGTGGCCTTAAATTATCAAGACGGTAAAATGGCCGCGCCCATTGTTGTGGCAAAAGGTGCGGGAGTGGTCGCTGCACGGATTCGCGAGCTAGGGCAAGAGCATGCTGTGCCTATATTGTCGGCACCGCCCTTAACCCGTGCCTTGTACCATCATGTGGATTTAGAGCAAGAAATCCCCATGGAACTCTATACCGCAGTAGCGGAAGTGTTGGCGTGGGCGTTTCAGTTGCGTCGCGTACAAGCTGAAGGCGGTGAAGCACCCACGGTGCCACAGGATTTACCCGTTCCAACTGAAATGACTGAACCTAAAGGTCGCACCCAAGCACAAGAGGAATCTGAATGAATGGGCTGAGCCAGTACTTGGCGCGCTTTAATACGCAATACAAAGGCCAGATGAAAGTCTTGGCCGGCCCACTGCTGATCATCATGATTTTGTCCATGATGATTTTGCCGTTACCGCCTTTTGCCCTTGACCTGTTTTTCACCTTTAACATTGCACTGGCCATTATGGTGTTGCTGGTCAGTATGTTCACTGAAAAACCTTTAGATTTTGCTGCTTTTCCCGCGGTACTGCTGTTTACAACCTTGTTGCGCTTGTCGTTGAACGTGGCGTCAACCCGAGTGGTGTTGATGGAAGGCCATCAAGGGGGGGCTGCTGCTGGGAAAGTGATTGAAGCGTTTGGCCAGTTTCTGGTAGGCGGGAACTTTGCTGTCGGCTTGGTGGTGTTCCTGATTTTAGTGATCATCAACTTTATGGTCATCACCAAAGGTGCGGGGCGCATTGCTGAAGTGGGTGCACGTTTTACCTTAGATGCGATGCCTGGTAAGCAGATGGCCATTGATGCAGATTTAAATGCTGGCTTGATTGCGGAGGATGAAGCGCGTCGTCGTCGTGCAGAAGTGTCTCAAGAAGCTGACTTCTATGGTTCGATGGACGGTGCCAGTAAGTTTGTGCGCGGTGATGCTGTGGCTGGCTTGATCATTATGGCAGTCAATATCATTGGTGGTTTACTGATCGGCATGCTGCAGCACGGTTTGAATTTTGCTGATGCAGCGCAAACCTATGTGCTGCTAGCCATTGGTGACGGATTGGTGGCTCAGATTCCAGCGCTGGTGATTTCTACTGCAGCTGGGGTTACGGTGTCGCGGGTCAACACCGAGCAAGATGTGGGCCAACAGATGCTTACCCAGTTGTTTGTCAGTCCTAAGGTGATGATTTTAGCAGCCGGTGTGATGGGATTGCTGGGGTTAGTGCCGGGCATGCCCAACTTTGTGTTTTTGCTTTTTACCGCCATGCTAGCTGCGTTAGCGTGGTGGACCATGCGCCGTAATGAAGCAAAACTGGTGGATGCTGTGGTGAACACGCCACCCCCTGTGCAAGAAGCACCGGAAGCCAGTTGGGATGATGTACAGTTGGTGGATACTTTAGGCATGGAAGTGGGGCACCGCTTGATCCCTATGGTTGATCAGCGTCAGCAGGGCGAGTTACTCGGGCGGATCAAAAGTGTGCGGAAAAAATTTGCACAAGATATTGGTTTTCTCCCGCCGGTGGTGCATATCCGTGACAACTTAGAGTTGGGACCTAACCTGTACGTGATCACTTTAAAAGGTGCAGAAGTGGGGCGAGCTGAAGTGTATCCAGGCAAATGGCTGGCGATTGATCCCGGCCAGGTGACAGGCCAATTGGACGGTACTCCCACGCAGGACCCAGCCTTTGGTCTGCCTGCGGTTTGGATTGAAGCCAACCAGCGTGAGTATGCCCAAGTGTATGGTTATACGGTCGTGGATGCTAGCACTGTGGTGGCTACCCATTTAAACCACTTATTGCATCAGCATGCTGCTGAAATGCTCGGTCGACAAGAAGTACAGCATTTGTTGGATAAACTGGCGGGGGATAATAAATCCTTGGTGGATGACGTGGTGCCGAAACTGGTCAGTTTGACGCTGTTGCAGCGCTTATTACAAAACCTGCTGCATGAAGAGGTCTCAATTCGTGACATGCGCACCATCTTAGATACTTTAGCCGAGCATGCAACGCAACAAACCGATGTGTTGGAGTTAACAGAAGTGGTGCGGGTGGCTTTAGGGCGTGCCATTACTCAACAATGGTTCGGTGGTGAAGATGAGTTGCGGGTCATGGGCTTGGATGTGAATTTAGAGCAAGTTTTGCTGCAAGCCTTACACAATGGTGGGGGGTTAGAACCAGGTTTAGCTGAAACCTTGATGGCGCAGGCACAAGCGGCATTAGAACGGCAAGAGGCTGCCGGGGAAGCGCCGGTACTGGTCGTACAGCATAGTGTACGGGCGTTATTATCGCGCTTTTTACGTCGGCGCTTGAAATATTTAGTAGTGATGTCTCAAGCTGAAATTCCGGATGATCGTACCCTGAAGGTGATCAATTTAGTGGGGGGCCAGTAATTGAGCGTTAAACGATTTGTCGGTGCTACGACACGTGATGTAATGCGCCAAGTGCGTCTTACCTTAGGCCCCGAGGCACTGATTCTAGCTTCCCGTGAAGTGCCCGAAGGCGTTGAGATTCTAGCCATCGCTGAGGATGATTTAGGGGTGATGACACAAGGCGCTGTTGCAGCGGAAGCCCCTCAGGTTAAGAGCGCAGCGGTTACACCAACGCCAGCAGCGTCACCGGATACTGATTTTGCTGCCTTAAGTTCACGCTTGCTCAGTGAGATGCAAGAGATGCGCGAAATGCTCAGTCGGCAACCTACACACACAGATACTGAAGTGGACCACAGCTTACAAGCATGGGTGCAGCGTTGTGTATTGGATGCCGGCTTTAGTCAGCAATTGGTTGAAGAGTTACTGTCTGAGTTGCCGCCTGTTTTGCTGGTGGAACAGGGCAATGCGGCAGATTGGCTGTACCAACAGTTGAGTGCACGTATTTTGGTGCCGGACAGTGAACTGGAGTTGCTCAATGCCGGTGGGGTGGTAGCGTTAATTGGTCCCACTGGGGTGGGTAAGACTACCACCACTGCGAAGCTGGCCAGTCATTATGTGTTGCATCACGGCAATCAAGGTTTAGCTTTGATCAGCACCGATAGCTACCGTGTCGGTGCAAAAGAACAGTTGGCCATTTATGCCGATATTTTAGGCGTGGATATGTATGCCCTGTCTGAAGAGGTGTCGTTGAAAGATTTGCTGAACAAACTCACAGATAAACACTTGGTGTTGGTTGATACCATGGGTATGAGTCAACGTGATCAACGCTTGGTGGAACAGGTGGGGCAATTGTGTAACGGTGATTTGCCGGTGCGCTTGTTGTTGTTATTGAATGCTGCTAGCCAACGGGAAACCTTGGCTGAAGTGGTTGATACGTATAAAGCAGCAGCGACTGCGGCGGGCGTTCAACTGCAAGACTGTATTCTTACAAAAAGTGATGAGGCCGCGCGCTTAGGTCCATTGCTCGATACCATTATTTATAAAAAACTACGTTTGCACTGGTTGTCTTGTGGGCAGCGGGTGCCGGAAGACCTAGTGCCGGTGGATCGGCAGTTATTGGTGCGTGAAGCACTGGCCATCGCCCATACAAATACTGCGCAAGAAACGCCCAAGGTTTTAGAAAAAACCGTGGTAACGTCAACTGCAGTAGAGTCTCAGTCTGCTGTAGTCAGTAAAACAGGCCGCACCGCTGCTGGGCTCTTTGCTGTTTTAGAGCAGCATGTGCCGGACTTTAACGTCTTACAGCAGGCTTGGGCGTTGATCGGCTTGCCTGTGAGTTTGCAAGCGCAACGCTTATCGGAGTTGTATTCATTGATCCCGCAGCGGGATTGCTCTGCGGTGCTCTGGGCTCGGCAAAAACCTTTGTTTGGTTGCGCTTGGCTGATGCCCGATTTAGCCCTCAGTGACGCAGGATTGCCTTTATTATTGGCACGGCAAGACAATGCAGATCTGGTCAGCCACATTGCGTGGGCGAGCGATACTTTAGGAGTGGCTTCCCATATATTGCCAGGGCTGCCCGAAGCTCCAGTGTGGCAGTGGCTTGCAGAACGGGAAATGCCATGGATTGCTGTAGTGCATGGCAATACGTTTGTGCATTTTCAAGATGCACGTTGCAAGCTGGTGCAATTGCCCAGTGAGCAACTTGCTGCTTATCAAGGTGATTTGCGTTATCGCGGGCAGTCGGTGCAGGTGGTTTTACAGCACTGGCCGGTACAAATGAAAAGTGATAGTACTCAGACACAAGCATGGTGTGCCACTTTAAGTGTGCCTAATAGCGAGTTGGTGGTGGATCGTTATTATTGGCTAGCACCAGACTACGCTGAGATGGGCGATTGTATTCGTTTGATTTTTGAACAGCTGCGTCATGATGAATTACCAGGCTTAACACGGCAGGCGTGGAGTTTGCTTGAAGCATCGGGCTTGGTCGCACAAGACAACGAATTACTGCGTTTTTTATCTACTAGCATCGCAGCTTTGGCTTGTTATTTAGATTATATGCAGACACGTTGGGCAATTGATCTGCGCACTCATTTAGCGCATGTGTTGGGGCGCCGCTCATATAACGCATCGGTGTTATTGGATGCTGTAGTGCACTTATTGGTGACAACAAAATGAATGGAGAAGACCAAGCAGCAGGATTGCGGCGCTGGGTACAAGCACGTGGCCAACAGGATGCATCAAGCGTTGCTGAACCTGTGTCATCAGAGAAAATCACCTTGATGGTGGTTGGCTTGCCTGATGAGTCTGCGGCACAGGTTGCACGGGTGACAGCCGTATTAGAGGCGTGGGCGGCAGCCGGTAAACGCTGGGTTGGCAACCCCGATCATTGGCGAGTAGTGGCACTCGATGTTAACAGTGAGCACCTTGAGCTCCTTGCGAGTCAGCAGAGCCGTTGGGCACTGTGGATTGATATCGATAAGGATGGTTTTCGTAAAGCTTATCGCGTACTACAGCAGCTGGGTTTGCGTTCAGGGCCAAAACGCCTGTTAGCGATGCACCCTCCTGTACAATCAAGTCGTGGCTTATTGAGTAATGTGCAGCAGGCTGCAGAAGAATTGTTTGGCATTGAGCTTTTGGTATTGCAACCATGATGCGAGTATTACAGATCAGTTTATTCTTAGTATTGCTCGGTGGTGCTGCAAACTATAGTATGGCTGCGCCTGGCAGTTGGGTGGCCAGTGCACCGGCCGTGAGGGTGGCTGTTGCAGGACGTATCTATCAGTCACAAGCTTTACAAAGTCCCCAACCTGAGTTACTCAAGGGGCAGCGCACGCGTAGCGTGCGTTGGTCATATCGTGTGCCTGCTGGGCGCGTGGTGCACGCTTGGCTGTGTCAGCAACAGCAGTGCATGCTCGTGGCTGAAAGCGGGCAGACGGATAGCTTAGGGGATCCAACAATGCCTTGGTATTTCCGTTTTCAGTTGCCAGACAATGAGCGACGAGCTGTGATCGTTGAGCAGCTACAACTCATTGTGAACTATCAGTAAAATGAACAATAGAAGCACAGCCTTGCTGGTGAGCAGCGGTTGCAGAATAGGTTGTTGAAGAGCTCTGTCATTTGCTGAGGGAGCGACGATGAGCCCCACGCATTTTGTCAGCCTTGAGGTGGTTATATGTATACAGCGCAAGGAAAGATCAATCAGGAGGTTTTGCTTGAACAGTATTACCCCTTGGTGCGACGTCAAGCTTTGGCATTGTTGGTGCGCTTACCGGCGAGTGTTGAACTTGATGATTTAATTCAAGCCGGCATGGTGGGATTGTTAGACGCTTGGGGTCGGTATGACAGCAGTACAGGTGCGACGTTTGCAACTTTTGCGAGCTTACGCATTCGTGGCGCGATGATGGATGAATTACGTACCCGTGATTGGTTGCCGCGTAGCGTGCGACGCAGTGCACGGGCCATGGACGCGTGTATACATGAATTGGAGCAGCGTTTAGGTCGCCCGCCGGAAGAGCGTGAAATTGCAGCTGAACTGGGCATGAGTTTGTCGGACTATCAGCAATTGTTAGCCGATACCAACAGTGGTCAGTTGCTGGCCTATGAAGAACTGGTTGATGAGCAAGGGGATGTGATCGTTGATGATCAAGAGCGTGCTTCACCACTAAAAGTCGCCTTAGACGGAGAGCGCCGAGAGCGGCTGATTGAAGCAATTGCGGCTCTACCTGAACGTGAGAAGTTGTTGATGGCTTTGTATTACCAAGAAGAGCTTAACCTGAAAGAAATTGGCGCGGTTTTAGGCGTCAGCGAGTCGCGAGTCAGCCAGTTACACAGCCAAGCTGTGAGTCGTTTACGTGGCAAACTCGCGGATGTGCGCTGACAGACCCGTTTGTCGCGCACGGCTGTTAGTATTTGCAATGGCTGTTTTAGCTCAGGTTATTAGCCACCGCTGTTACCGGTTGTTGCAGTGCTAAAACGGCAAGAAGCAGGCAAGTATTTAACGTCGACACCTTCTGTTTCCGTTGGTCCACACTCCCAGCGAGCAATGGCATTGAGCGTATTGTTTTGCAGTGGAGTACAGCTGTTCTCATCAGTATTGATACAAGGTGAAAGTTGCACCTGTTTACCCTCTAAGTTACCGCTAAAACCACGGGTTTTGACCACAATGTTACCTGTGGCATCGGTTGTCACTGACTGTACGTATTTGGAAACGGGGGTGGTTGCATCGCCGTTTTCGCATCCCCAATTGCCGGCACCGGGTAGTTGAGTACTCAATTGCACCGTTTCAGACACCGTTATGCGGCAGTTAGAAGCAGCTAAAATTACCTCGGACATTTTGGCGCGTAGGCTGTAGTTTTGATAGGCCGGTAAGGCAACAGCTGCCAAAATACCAATAATTGCCACCACGATCATCAGCTCGATGAGCGTGAACCCTTGTTGTAGATGTCCTTTCATAGTGAAACTCCCAGTGCTTGCGCAACTATGTATTGATTAGCTTGCTTCTGAGGCAGTGACTGAGCTTTGCATTCGTCTAGATCATTAAGTATGGATAGCGCGCTGCTGTGGTTACTGCCTCTAGTTTGTATGTTAGTCAAGAAAATAAATCTTGCTGTAAAAAACGCGTGAATTGTGCATCGCCTAGGCGCATTGGCCGAGTGTTCGATTGTGGTCTATATATAAAGTTGATCGAGGCTGGTATGGCATGAGGTGTAGGCATGGAGGCTGATATGCATTTGCTGGGGTTGGCACGGCAGTTGGTGACGTCCGGTCTGTTGGATGCGCAAAAGGTGCATGCAGCTGTGCATCAGGCGCAACAACAGCGCATTCCTTTGGTGACTTGGTTGGTGCAAAACAAATGGGTTGATAGCCGTGTGTTGATGGAGTTGGCAGCTGAGCAGTTTGGGGTGACCGCTATTGACTTAAATACAGTACAGTTGGAAGAGGCTCAGAAGGACTTAATCAGTGAAACATTGGCTCGTCAGCACCGTATTTTGCCCTTATACCGGCGAGCCAACACCTTGTACATCGCGATGTCAGATCCGGGGAATACGCAAGCGATCAATGACATTCAATTCAGTACCGGTGTTGCAGTGGAGCCACTGTTGGTGGAAGACGATAAGCTGGGCTATGCCATTGATAAGCTGTACACAGCGTCTGCTTCGGAGTTGGATAGCATCGATGTAGCAGAATTGAACCGTCTTGCTGTGGAACAGGTCGAGCCGGCAGATTTAATGCTCGGTGATGAGAGTGAAGCAACACCGGTGGTGCGCTTTGTACATAAGATTCTCATGGATGCAGTGCATACAGGGGCTTCAGATGTGCATTTTGAACCTTATGAAAACCGCTACCGAGTCCGCTTTCGCACCGATGGTGTATTGCATGAAAAAGCTAAGCCGCCTATTCAGTTGCGTGAACGCATTGCTGCACGCTTAAAAATCATGGCCAGTATGGATATTTCTGAACGGCGTAAACCGCAAGATGGGCGCATCAAACTGAAGTTGTCGGAGCATCAGTCAGTCGACTTTCGAGTGAATACCTTACCGACGTTGTGGGGTGAAAAGATTGTATTGCGTTTGTTAGATGCCGCACGCCTACAAATCAGTATTGATGCTTTAGGCTTTGAGGCACAGCAACAGCGGTTGTATAGCGAGGCACTCAGTCAAGCACAGGGCATGATCTTAGTGACCGGTCCTACGGGGTCAGGAAAAACAGTGTCTTTGTACGCAGGCTTGCATCAAGTTAATAGCGGCGAGTTGAATATTTTGACTGCAGAAGATCCAGTGGAGATCAATTTAGATGGGGTGAACCAAGTCAATGTGAACCCTAAGCAAGGCTTGGATTTTGCTACTGTGCTCAGGGCATTTTTACGTCAAGACCCAGACGTCATGATGGTGGGAGAGATTCGAGATTTAGAAACAGCAGAAATTGCTATTAAAGCCGCACAAACAGGGCATTTGGTCTTGTCCACTTTGCATACCAACAGTGCGGCCGAAACCTTGACTCGTTTATGCAATATGGGGATTGCACCTTTCAATCTTGCCACATCTGTCAGCTTGATCATCGCGCAGCGCTTGGTGCGTCGCTTATGTGACTGTAAGCAGCCGCAGCAGCTAGCGGAACACATTTTAATCAAAGAGGGGCTGAGTAAGGCACAGGTTGCAAATTGTCATTTGTATCAGGCGCAGGGTTGCGAGCAATGCCAAGGCGGATATCGCGGACGTATGGGGATCTATGAGGTGGTCAAAATCACACCGGCACTGCAGCACATCATTATGCAAGGTGGTAATGCTTTAGATATAGCTAAGCAGATGCGCCAAGACGGCTTTATTAGTTTGCGTGAGGCTGGTTTGCTTAAAGTGCTGCAGGGCGTGACCGGCTTGGCAGAAATCAACCGTGTGACGCAGGAATAACGCATGGCTCGGCATTCTTCCTCTAAAGTGTATGTGTGGGTGGGGCGCAATCGACAAGGCACTCAAGTGTCTGGGCAAATTAAAGCGCAAAGTGCTGTTGCGGTACGGGTCATGCTGCGTAAGCAAGGCATTACCCCTACGCAAGTGCGTCGGCAAAGAAGGGTGTCGTGGCAACGGAATCAAGCTATTCGGCCTTTGGATATTGCTGTTTTTACCCGGCAAATGGCCACCATGCTCAAAGCCGGTGTGCCTCTGCTGCAAAGTCTCGATATTATTGCTGAGGGCATTGAAAAGCCAGCATTGCGCGCATTGTTGGATGAGCTGAAAATAGGCATTGCGGCCGGTAATCGTTTGGCCAGCACTTTACGCCAACATCCTGCTTATTTTGATGAGCTGTACTGCAATTTGGTTGCGGTGGGCGAACAAACCGGAGCGTTAGAGTTGCTCTTAGAACGCATTGCCACCTACAAAGAAAAAACCGAACATCTTAAAGCAAAAATTAAAAAAGCACTGCGTTATCCATTCGCTGTAATGGCAGTGGCTGTGCTTGTAAGTTGGGTGCTATTGGTTAAGGTGGTGCCGCAGTTTGAAGAGATATTTATCAGTTTTGATGCACAGTTGCCGCTGTTTACCCTTGGGGTAATCGCGTTATCTGAGTACTTACAGAATCATGCGGGGGTATTGTTGGGTTTCATTGCGCTCGTAGGCTTAGGGGTACAGCGTCTGTGGCGTAGCTCAACGCGACTGCGCAGTTGTTGGGAGCGCTTTGTATTGCGCTTACCGGTGGTGGGCAATATTGCTTATCACGCAGCAGTGGCACGTTTTGCCCGTACTTTAGCTACAACATTTGCAGCCGGTGTACCCTTGCTGGATGCTTTAGAATCTGTAACGGGCTCGGTGGCTAACGTGGTGTTTAGGGAAGCTGTGCAGCAGGTCAAACGTGATGTGGCTAATGGTATGCAGTTGCATTTTGCGATGCGTAATACAGCAGTATTTCCAGTAATGGCAGTACAATTGACCGCCATTGGTGAGGAGTCCGGTAGCTTAGATGCCATGTTAGATAAAGTAGCTGTGTATTATGAACAGCAAGTGGAGCAGGCGGTGGATGGTTTAACCGCACTTATGGAACCACTGATTCTGTCAGTATTAGGGGTTTTAGTTGGTGGTTTAATCATTGCCATGTATTTGCCGATTTTTGAATTGGGCGCAGTCTTTTAAATTGGGATGTGTTGATGTGGGTTATTGAGCTGTGGCGCAGCGATGCTGGAATATTTGTTTTAAGCGTGGGATTGCTTGGGCTTATTGTGGGCAGTTTTATCAATGTGGTGGTGTATCGTTTGCCAAAAATGCTGATGCAGGATTGGCGTCAACAAGCTCGTGAGATTTTACAGTTACCCGCGGAGACAGATAGCACGCCTTATAACCTGGCTAGGCCCAACTCAAGTTGTCCGAACTGTGGTCACCAACTTAAGTTTTGGGAGAAGATTCCATTGCTCAGTTGGTTGTACTTACGTGCGCGTTGCAGTGCTTGTCGTGCCCCCATTAGCTGGCGCTATCCATTGGTAGAGGTGGCTTGTGGACTGCTCTCCGCGCTGATTGCTTGGCGCTATGGGGTGAGTCTTGCAGGGGGCGCCATGTTGTTGTGCACTTGGAGCCTGCTGACGATGAGCTTAATTGATGCGCAGCAGCAAATTGTGCCTGATGTCATAGTGCTACCGATGCTGTGGTTGGGATTAATTCTTAACAGTTTTGGTGTGTTTGTCAGTTTACCCGAAGCATTTTGGGGTGCAGTGATCGGTTACATGAGTTTATGGACGGTGTTTTGGCTGTTTAAATGGATCACTGGGCGAGAAGGTATGGGGTATGGAGATTTTAAACTCTTGGCCATGCTGGGTGCTTGGGGAGGGTGGCAGGTGCTGCCCGGTACGATTTTAGTCTCATCGGCATTGGGTTCTATTGTTGGGGTATTGATACTGCGTTGGCAGGGTAATCATTATAGTCAGCCCATTGCTTTTGCCCCTTTTATCGCTATTGCTGGTTTTATTGTCTTACTGTGGGGGAATGGGATGTTGTTTATCAAAATCGCGTAAGACCTGGTACTTTTAGTGCGAGGATGGATAGCAGAGTTGCTTATGCAACCCTGCTGGGGTTTTGTCTGCTGCTCAATGTATTGCCGGATCACTGCAATAGGCGCTCCGCATTGTAGCTGTTTGCCCGAGTCGAGGCCGAAAGGTACCGCAGGGCTTGGAATAAGAGAATGGATAGTGGGTGCGGTGCCGCTCACGATCGCGATGTTAATGCGGTACGGAATATTCTTGCGGCCGGGCATGGCCGTCTAGCAGTAGGAATCCCTGTCTTTTAGGTCGGGGAGGATGTCAATGCAAGACAACGAGTCCTGTGGGGACTCGTTGTTAGGGGCTCAGTCAAGGTCGAAATCATAGTCGGCCATTTGTTTTTGCAAACGGCGCTCAGCAAGTAGATTGTCAATCATCCGGCGTTTAGCTAAAGCGGTTTTTGCAACCACTGCTGGCGATTCTTCCTCAATTTCTTCCGCATCTTCTGCGATGAAATCATCATCTAAATCTAAATCTTCTTTGCTCATGATAAATGCCTCGCATACGGGGGTTTCCGTTCGCGCACCTTATAACCTATAAACCTAGGCTTGGTAAAAAAGATTTTTTTTATGAGTTTGATAGATTTTGATAATAAAAACTAATCGTCAGAGGTTTTCTCTTTAAACTCACATAAATCTTCGATGCGACAACTGCCACAACGGGGTTTCCGCGCTTGGCACACATAGCGTCCATGCAAAATGAGCCAGTGGTGAGCATCCAGTAAAAACTCTTTAGGCACCACTTTGAGCAACTTTTTTTCTACTTCTAAGACATTTTTCCCAGGGGCAATATTGGTGCGGTTACTGACGCGGAAAATATGGGTGTCCACCGCCATAGCCACTTGGCCAAAAGCAGTGTTGAGCACCACATTTGCAGTTTTACGGCCGACACCGGGCAGGGCTTCCAATGCTTTACGCGTTTCTGGTACTTGGCTGTTGTGTTGCTCAATTAAAATTCTGCACGTTTCGATGATATTTTTGCTTTTGGTGGGGTACAGACCAATGGTTTTGGTGTACTGGCAAAGCCCTTCGTAACCTAGAGCGTAAATGGCTTCAGGGGTGTTGGCTACGGGAAACAGTTTGTCAGTGGCTTTGTTCACTCCGACATCAGTGGCTTGTGCAGATAAAATGACAGCGATCAGTAACTCAAACGGGGAGCTGTAGTTGAGCTCGGTTTCGGGCTTAGGATTGTCTTCCTGGAAACGGCGGAAAATCTCATAACGCTTAGCGGCATTCATGGGGTTCACTCGATCACAAAAGTTGATGATTAAAGTTACTCATAGTTGAGCATGATACAGCTTTATCAAAATCGCGTAAGACCTCGCACTTTTAGTGCTAGACGCTGGTTGGGGGCAATTAAAAACAATGCTGGACTATAAATGCGCTCACGCAGGCATTGTTTTTAAGGAAGTTGACGAGGCATACACCACCCAAACCTGTTCGAGTTGTGGCAGTTTGCCCGAGTCGAGGCCGAAAGGTATCGCAGGATTTGGAATAAGAGAATGGACGTGCAGTGGGTGTGGTGTCACCCACGATCGCGATATCAACGCGGCACGTCACATTCTCGCGGCCGAGCATGGCCGTCTAGCAGTAGGCATCCCCCTCCTTTAGATCGGGGAGGATGTCAATCTGCTTCGGATATTTGATGGACGTGAACAGTGCGCTGTGGGAATGGGAAACTGAGACCTTCACGGTCAAAGGCTTCTTTTGCTTGTTCTTGAATATCAAAGAACACACCCCAGTAATCGGCACTTTTGGTCCACATACGCAGTGACATATTGACTGCGTTGTCGCCTAAAGAGGTCATATACACCACGGCTGCAGGGTCTTTAAACACACGTTCATCGGCTGCGGCTAACTCCAGTAATACCTTACGTGCAAGTTTAATATCGTCATTGTAGTCAATGCTCACATTGACATCTACGCGACGGGTGGGTTTGGTGGAGTAGTTGACAATGCTGCCATTGGATAATGCACCATTGGGTAAAATAATTACCTTGTTATCTGCTGTACGCAGCTGGGTGTGGAAAATTAAAATGCTTTCCACTGTTCCGGAGATCCCTTGGGCTTCAATGAAGTCTCCAGCACGGAAGGGGCGCAAAAATAGAATTAAAACACCACCAGCAAAGTTAGCTAAACTGCCTTGCAAGGCTAAACCTACGGCCAAACCTGCGGCACCAATAAGGGCAATAAAAGACGTGGTTTCAATGCCAATCATGCCTGCAACGCTTAACAGCAGTAGGATGCGCAGTAATGCATTACACAAAGAGCCTAAAAAGCCCGTCAGCATGGCGTCGGCATGACGCTTTTGCAGTGTATTGACCAGTAGTGCAGTGATGCGGTTGATCAGCCACCAACCGACAGCGAGGGTCACCAGTGCGAAGATCGCTTGGCCACCGTACTTGACAGCGAGAGGTAACCAGTTGGTTTGGATCTCTTGTAACCAGGAGTCAATGGGAATGTCTTGCATGGATAATCTCAGTTGTTTGTGAGTGGATGCGCTATTTTGTCACGGCTGAGATTGGTATTAAAGACTTGAAGTGTGTTGAAACAGCTTATTTATGCGGCAGAAATCAATTGCTTTGGTATGTTTTCCAGCTTAAACAAGGGCGGTGAGAAGTTACGTGCTTGCAGTACAATTACTGCGGATATGGCCGTGTGTATCGTTCGGAACGGGTGATTGTGAGCTGTGAACATGGCTTGGATTCTGAGGCCTAAAGACAAGAGCTGATGTGCACTAAACGGCTTGGTTTTGACGTGAGCCTGGGGTACCAACCGTTCTTAATTACAAGGAGAAACACTTGAAGCAAGCAAAGCAACACCGAGGCTGGCGTGGCTTAGGCTGGGCGAGTTTAGGCGTGCTGCTGATCTGTATAGGTGTGTGGCTGGCGGATCGCTTGGATCCTTTGCCCTTACCGCAAGATGATATGGCGCGCGTGGTGCTGGCACAGGATGGTACTCCGCTGTGGCGTTTTGCGGATGCTAAGGGTGTGTGGCGTTATCCGGTGCAGATTGAGCAGGTTTCACCATACTATATTGAAGCCTTGTTAGCTTACGAAGACCGGTGGTTTTATCAGCATCCAGGTATAAACCCTTTCGCCATTGCACGTGCAGCGTGGCAAAACCTAAAGGCAGGCCGTATTGTGTCGGGCGGCAGTACTTTATCAATGCAGGTGGCACGTTTATTGGATCCGCATCCACGCACATTGCGCGGTAAATTGCGTCAGCTGTGGCGTACTTTACAGTTGGAATGGCATTTATCTAAAGATGATATTCTCACGCTGTATCTCAATCGAGCACCCTTCGGTGGGACTCTAGAAGGCGTGGCTGCCGCCAGTTGGTCCTATTTAGGGCGATCACCGCAAAGCTTAGGCCGTGCCGAAGCAGCACTTTTAGCTGTGTTGCCACAAGCGCCTAGCCGTTTACGTCCTGATCGTCACCCTGAACGGGCGCAAGCAGCGCGCGATAAAGTTTTGCAACGTTTAGCTGCCTTTCAAGTGTGGCCGCAAAGCGCGGTTAACGACGCCTTGCAAGAAGCCGTCTGGTTGGCGCCACGGGAGCAGCCTGCTTTAGCGCCGTTATTAGCACGACGCTTAAATCAAGCCGGTAGTCCGGCCGTGATTGAAACCACCATTGATGTTCAATTACAGCGCCGCTTAGAAGACATGCTTTTGGGTTGGCGAGTACGATTGCCTGAGCGCACATCGGCCGCCATTGTTGTGGTTGAACATGAAAGTATGGCGGTACAAGCGTATTTGGGCTCGGTTGATATTGCCGATGATCAGCGATTTGGCCATGTGGATATGGTGCAAGCCGTACGCTCACCGGGCTCCACTTTAAAACCGTTTTTATATGCTATGGCGTTGGATGAAGGGCTGATTCATTCTGAGTCTTTATTGCAGGATGTACCGCGCCACAGCAGTGATTACCGTCCGGGGAATTTCTCTGAAGGTTTCAGTGGACCTGTATCCGTCAGTCAAGCGTTGTTCCGTTCTCTGAATTTGCCTGTGGTGCAACTGTTGGACGTCTATGGGCCGAAGCGTTTTACCGGGGAGTTACGTAATGCTGGAATACCGCTGATCTTGCCGCAAGGGGCTGAACCCAGTTTGGCTCTGATTTTAGGCGGCGTGGGGTCACATTTAGAAGGTTTGGTCAGTGGCTTCAGTGCTTTTGCGCGGCAAGGTCAGGTGGCGCAATTGCGTTTTCAGCCACAGCAAGCCTTAGTGGAAAAGCCTTTACTGTCCCCTGGGGCTGCATGGATTGTACGGCGCATCTTGGCGGATCGACAGCGTCCGCAGTGGCATGTCACGCGGGATAGCCTTGAGCCCGCACCGTTAGCATGGAAAACCGGTACCAGCTATGGTTTTCGTGATGCATGGGCTGTCGGGGTCAGTGCGCGCTATTTAATTGGAGTGTGGATCGGCCGTCCCGACGGTACACCTGTGCCGGGCCAGTTTGGCTTGGCTTCAGCGACACCTTTATTGTTGCAAGTACAGGATGTCCTAAAACACCGTGATCGTCAGCATAACAGGGTCGCGCCGCCGGATCCTCGACCGCCTGAAGTTGGAGTCGCTGCCATTTGCTGGCCTTTAGGACAAACCTTACCGCGCAGCGATGATAACTGCCGCCGTTTGCGCGTTGCTTGGACGCTTAATGGCACCGTGCCGCCCACGCTGACCATGGGAGACAGTTTCAGCAGTGATTTGCAGCCTTTGGTTTGGCTCAACCAGCAGGGCTTGCGTGTGGCACAACACTGCCCTGGTGCAGAGCCGCAACGCATTGCTTTGTGGCCTAGCGCACTGGAACCATGGTTGCCTGAAAAAGAACGCCGCTCTGCTCGTTTAGCGCCCATTGATCCTAAGTGCCCGCCTGCCGTAGGGGTGATCACTGAAGCGTTACAAATTGTTGGGGTGAATTCCGGTGATCGCTTGCAAACACCGGCTGGCCGTCAGACCGAATTACGCCTGCAGTTTTCAGTGCAAGGTGGCGGGGCACAGCATTGGTGGTACCTCAATGGCGTTCCGGTGGGACGCAGCGAAAACGGGCAAAATTTTGACTACAGTTTTGACAAGGCTGGCGTGTATCAACTCAGTGTATTGGACGAGCAGGGACAAACCGGCACTGTACAGTTCTCTATCGTGCAATGATGCTTTGCCGCTGCCCCTTAGGCCTGTGGTAAACTGCGCGGATCAAAAATAATTGCCGGTCGCGCCTTAAACAGCGGCCTTGCATGTTTAATCTCCTATATTTATTTGAATTGAAAAACTATGTCCTTACCCTTGCACCATCTTGAGTTACTCAGTCCTGCCCGCGATGCCACCATTGCTAAAGAAGCCATTTTGCATGGCGCTGATGCGGTTTATATTGGTGGGCCGAGTTTTGGGGCAAGGCATAATGCCAGTAACAGCCTCAGTGATATCGCAGACTTAGTGGCGTTTGCCCATCTATTTCACGCGAAAGTCTTCGTCACCATCAATACCATTTTGCATGATGATGAATTGGAGTCTGCCCGCGCCTTAATTTGGCAGCTGTATGATGCCGGTGTGGATGCCTTGATTGTGCAGGACTTGGGCATTATGGAAATGGATCTGCCGCCTATCGAGCTGCATGCCAGTACTCAAACGGATATCCGCACTTTAGATAAAGCTCAGTTTTTATCTAAAGTGGGTTTTTCCCAGCTGGTATTGGCGCGAGAGCTGAACCTGCAAGAGATTCGCCAAATCAGTCAAAGTGTAGATTCTGCCATTGAGTTTTTTATTCATGGGGCGCTGTGTGTGGCCTTCTCGGGCCAATGCAACATTTCCCATGCGCAGACTGGACGCAGTGCCAACCGAGGGGATTGTTCCCAGGCGTGTCGCCTGCCGTACACCTTAAAAGATGATGAGGGCCGAGTCGTAGCCTACGATAAGCATTTGCTGTCGATGAAAGACAACAATCAAAGCGCTAATTTGCGCGATTTGGTGGACGTCGGAGTGCGCTCTTTTAAGATTGAAGGGCGTTACAAAGATATGACCTACGTGAAAAATATCACTGCGTATTACCGTCAGCAGTTGGATGAGATTCTATTGGATCGTCCAGATTTGGCTCGGTCCTCCAGTGGTTTTACAGAGCATTTCTTTGTACCTAATCCCGATAAAACCTTCCACCGTGGCAGCACTGATTATTTTGTGACAGAGCGCAAAATCGATATTGGGGCCTTTGATTCACCTAAATTTGTTGGCTTGCCAGTGGGTGAGATTCTGGGAGTGGGTAAACAGGACATAACCGTACAGACCCATGAACCCCTCAGTAACGGTGACGGCCTTAACGTGCTGCATAAGCGTGAGGTGGTGGGTTTTCGTGCCAACACTGTGCAGCAGCTCTGTGAGTATGAACAAGAAGGGCAATTGTTACGTCAGTACTTAGTGGTGCCGAACGAAATGCCCCCTGAGCTCAAAACCTTACGCCCGCCGTATCCGCTGAACCGCAACTTGGATCATAACTGGCAGCAGGCGCTGCAAAAGAAGTCTGCAGAGCGCCGCGTATTAGTGGATTGGTTGGTGCAGTTGGATGAGCAACAGCTGCGTTTGACTGCCACCAGTGAGGAAGGGGTGAGCGTGAGTCTTGATTTGGCTGGGCCTTTCAGCGTCGCCAGTAATCCAGATAAGGCCACCGCCCAACTGGAAGACACTTTAACCAAACTGGGCACCACGATTTATCATGCGCAACGTGTGGAGATTCAAGCAGAACAGGCGTGGTTTATTCCAGGATCACAGCTGAAAGCCTTGCGCCGTGAGGCCATTGCTGCCTTAACTGCTGCCCGTGTGGCTGCACATCCGAAAGGTTATCGCAAAGCGGTGAGTGATCCAGCACCCGTGTACCCCGAGACGCATCTGACGTTTTTAGCCAACGTCTATAATGAAAAAGCCCGAGCTTTTTATCACCGTTATGGTGTGCAGTTGATTGACGCTGCCTATGAAGCACATGAAGAAGCGGGTGATGTGCCTGTGATGATCACTAAACACTGCTTACGCTTCTCCTTCAATTTGTGTCCAAAACAAGCCAAAGGTGTGACCGGCGTGCGCACTAAAGTACGGGATATGCAGTTGATTCATGGGGATGAAGTGCTGACCCTAAAATTTGATTGTAAGCCTTGTGAAATGCACATCATTGGTAAAATGAAAAGCCATATATTCAATATGCCTCAGCCGGGTAGTAGCCAAGCAAATGCTGGCGTGGTGGGGCATATCACTCCGGAAGAGCTGATCAAAACGATTCAGCGTTAATGGAGCGTGTTGCACTGCTGACGGGCATTGTGTCCCAATGCTGCAGCAGTGCCTCATTCGCGTTGCTTCAAACCGCGCTGACAGCCTTTGTATTGCGCTTGGGGCGTGACGCGCAGAGCAGAGTAGTGCATGACAGGTCGCTTGAAGCGTGTTGTTCATGCCGTAAAAGCATGCTGCGAATCCTGCAAATCATTCTATGATTGCTTGTAAATACTCATGTAACCTTTGTGGGTCAACATAGACCTGCAACCCGCATCTAACCATCGCCTTAGCACGGAGCCTACACCTGCATTATGTCCCACTTACTCCGCATCATTATGATCAATGGCCACCTTGGAGGCGTTGTTGAGCTTGACCTCACGGGCCACACCAACATTTGTGGAAGCAATGCGTCAGGCAAGACCACCCTGCAGCGCCTTATTCCCGTTTTTTATGGCGAGCGGCCCAATAATGTTGTGCCAAAAACACGGAAAAAGTTTGATCAGTACTACTTACCGCATAGCGATTCATATTTGATTTATGAGTACCGCAGAGAGGCCGGTCAACTCTGTCATGTGGTCATAACTCGGAAGAAAGATGAAGGTGTCAGTTACCGTTTTGTAAACAGTGCGTATCAGCCCGAGTTGTATTTGCGCCACAATGCTACCGGTCAATTGGAAACTCTGAGTTATGCCGAGTTGACCAGTCATTTGCGTCAGCACAAGATCGAGCATTCGAGCTTGATTGATACCATCAGTGATTATCGTAGCGTCATTCAAAATGACTTTCGTTTGCTGGCCAGCAGTTCGCGCGCGGAGTCTACCCGTCTGCGCCAAATCGCTTTGCGCTATAGTTTGGCAGAAAACCCCCACCGCCTGCGTCACATTGAAAAACTGGTGTCAGCGGTGCATGCCAAAGAAGGCAAAATGGACACCTTAAAAACCATGCTGGCTGCCATCTTTGAAGATGAAGGGGTGGCCCTGCCCAGCACCAAAATCAAAAGCACCCAAGTGCGAGAATGGGTGCAACAGGTGCGTCAGTCGCGCCGTTTGAGTACTTTGCAAGCAGACATGGCAGGCTTGAGTCAGCAGGTGGATCAGCTGAATGCGACGGAGCAAGCACTCTGGCAACTGCAACCCTTACTGCTCAATGATGCCAGCCAGTTAGAACGCAAGTGCGCTGATCAAGAGGCTGACATTAAGGTTGCACAGCGTGCGCAAAAAGAGAAAGAGGTGCAATATCAAGCTGCGCGTGATGAACTGAACGATAAGCTCAGCAAAGTCGGCAGTGAGTTGAAGCAGGTTGAGGCAGATTTAGACAGTATTGAGCAACGCAACAGCGATTTTGAGCAGCGTGACATGGCCAGTTTGGAGCAGGCAGTTAATCAATTGCCGAGCTGGCGAGCGCAGCGTGATGAGCTGGATACCCACTTGCACATGTTGCGTGATATGGAAGGGAATTCAAGGCAGCGCTTTGAGTCACGCAAATATGAACTGTCAGAGCAGCTTAATGAGTTTGTTGAACAGGTCAGCCAAAAACAGCAAAAAGTGCGTGACGAGGAGCAAGCCGTACGGCAGCAACAAGAACAGCAAAAAAATCAACTTGAGCAGTCGCATCAGCAGCAACGGCAGGCTTTACAGGCTGAGTTTCAAACGCAACAGAATCTGCTCTATCAGCAACAAGCCGAGGTTAAAGCGCGTTTAAGCGTGTCTTTTTTAACCCCTGAAGAACAGCAAGAGCTGGATGCTGAGCAAGCCCGAATCGAAGAGATCCAGTTGCAACTGGCCAATCAAAATGATCAGGTTGAGCGCTTACGCGATGAGTGTGAGCAGAGCAAGCGGCAGCGTGACGCCCATTTAGATGAAATTAAAATACAACGCCAATCTTTGCGTCAGGCGGAGCAGCAGTATTTGCAGTTGAAATTGCAGCAAGCGCCGAAAGAAGGCAGCTTGCGTCAGTTTTTACAGCAGCAGATGCCCGGTTGGCAACATAGCGTGGGTAAGTTGAT
The DNA here is from genome assembly GCF_034259425.1 of Denitrificimonas halotolerans. Classification (NCBI taxonomy): domain Bacteria; kingdom Pseudomonadati; phylum Pseudomonadota; class Gammaproteobacteria; order Pseudomonadales; family Pseudomonadaceae; genus Denitrificimonas; species Denitrificimonas halotolerans. The sequence continues at coordinate 18,419 of NZ_JAXIVU010000011.1, read as the reverse complement.
TCGAGAAGACTTACTGGAGCGCACAGATTTAGCCCCCCGCATCAATAGCACTGAGGCAGACCCTGCCCAGCAACTGTTTAATATGTGCTTAGACTTGGCCGCCATTGAGCTGCCGGACTATGCCCAAGATGAACAGGCACTGCTGGACGCCATTGCCAAAGCTTTGGATCAGCTGCATGACGTAGAAGACAACTTGCAGGCGCTAGAAGATGTCCAGAAAACCTATAACGCACAGTGTGATCAGCAGCAAGATGCGCTGCACAAAGCCCAGCAAGCCCGTGATCGTTATCGCGCTGATTTAGGTTTTGCGCAAGATTCTCGGCAACGCTTATTAGAGCGTCAGCAGCAGTTGCAACACGCACGGAAAAAAAGTTTACAAGAGCAGCAGGCTCAGTTGGCTCAACAGTTGGACGCGGTTCAAGCACAGCAGCAAAGTGCGCTAAAAGAGCGTGACAGTGCTTTTCGAAATATGCTGTTGGAATACCAAGCAGATTGGCAACATGCCGTGCAAATATTGCACGAAAAAATAGAGCAGTTCAGTGCCAGTATTACCGCTAAGCGCCGTGAAGTTGAGCAGCAGGTGCATGAGTTGCAAGTGGCGCTGGAGCACGAGCTGCGTGAGCAAGGAATTGATCCGGAACAACTGAAAGAGATCGAGCAACGCTTAAAAACCATGCGTCAGCAGGTCAGTCAAACTGAAGCACGTCGTGATGAGCTCGAAGACTACCGCCATTTTATCCGCGTTGATTGGCAGATCCGTAAGCCACAGTTGTTGGCGCAGGAGCATGAGCTGAAGCAACAGCAGTTGAGTTTGAGTGATGCGCTAAAAGCGCTGGAACACGGCTTCCTTGAACATAAGAAAACAGCGCTGCGTGCTCTACAAGCACAAGAAGAACAGCTGCAAGGGCAGCGCGCACTGCTGGAGCAGGTCGTGCCTCTATTAAAACAGTTGGAGCAGTTCCCAGCGCCTACTGAGGCTCTTGCGGCACAAACGCAGCAGCCGACAGGTAATACTGCTGAACGCATTGAGCGTACCCGCCAGGCTTTGCAAGATAAGCATCAGTTGGACAGTCGTTTAAAAAACAGTTTGCACTTGTTTGAGCGTGAGTTGCTCAAAGATGCCAGTGTACACTTTGCCGACATTTGGAGCACTCAACAGCGCGATTTGGGGGTTAATCCCAGTGCACAGGCTTTGCTCAAAGCGTATCAGGACATGCTGCATATTCTGCAAAATCAGCAGCAAAACCTGCTGTCGACGGGGCGTAACTTTGGTAAAGATTTGCAAGATTTCTTTACCGTCTTCAGTGATTTAAACAGCCGTATCAGTGCGCAAAGTCGTCGTTTAAGTGAAGAGGTCAGTGATGAGTTTGTTTTGGAAGGCATCACCCGTTCTGAAGTGAAAATTCAGTCCACCATTGATGAGTTGGGATTCTGGAAGCCGCTGAAACGCTTTGCCAAACTCTATGCACAATGGCAGCAAGACTTTGAACGTTTACCCAATGATGCATACCTAGAAGCATTAAGCGATGTAGCTGATTTGTTACGCAGTGATCAAGAGTTCACCTTTGAGAGCCTATTACGCCTTGAGCTGCTGCTTAATGAAGGTGGCACTGACTTAGTGATCCGTAATGATCGTCAGTTGCTGGAGTCATCCAGTCACGGTATGGCTTATTTAATTTTATGCAAATATTTATTGGCCTTTACTCGCCTGCTGCGGGGGCAAGCGCAGGTCAGCATTCATTGGCCCATTGATGAAATAGGCACCTTGGCGTATCACAACGTTGAGAAACTGTTTAAAGCCTGTGAGAACAATCAGATTTATATTGTCGGTGCGTTCCCGAATCCTGAGTCTGATGTGTTGACGTTATTTCAACACCGTTACTTGATTGAGCGCGAAGCGGGGCAAAGCAAGCTTAAGCGCATTGAACCCAAGCTCAGCCGATTGGCGCAACGCCTGCAGCAACGCCGTGAGGAGGCCGCACAATGATGATGCAATACAGCAAATTACTGGAACAGCTGTTGGCCGGTGAATTTATTTGTGAAGTGAGTGATAGCCAAGGATTTCGTCACCTGCAAGATGAAGCAAAGCGGGAGGCCATTGATCAGTATTTGCGCCCCTTAAATCGCCGTTTAGCCTGTAATCCGGAAGGCAGTGTGTGGTTTTTGGCTTGGCGAGAGCTGACCCAAGCATTGCGTGATCAGTTGTCACAGCAGTTTAAAGAGACCCTCGACAGCTTAATCCCAATGTTGAAACTGTTGCAGTTGACGCAAGAAACCATGGGGCATGAAAATGTGCTCACCGCCAATGACATTCTAAATCGTCACGAAATGGCGGCCCGCATTGAAAACAACCCCAGTTTGCGTGATCAGCTGCAAGCCTTGGTGCAAACCCGTTTTTTTCAGTCGCAAAGTGAGGATGTGGCTGGCCAACTCAAGCAAGTTTTTGATCGTTTGCGCAGCCATGGCTACCTGCATCAACCGCATAAAGATCGGCACCACTATATTGTCACCGGTAAGATCGATTACTTGATTGATTTGACCCGTTTTATTCGTGAAGAAGAAAACATCGCCATCGAAGAAGAGTCAGTGCCCAGCCAAGAGGATTTGCTGGCATGAGTACTCTGGATTACAGCAGTGAGGCGATCAAGCTTGGCGTTGAGCGGCTCAGACTGCTGGGTAAATACAGCGATGTGTTGATGCACAACTACTATGGCAGCCCGATTGATGAGTTGCAGGTGGGCACACGGGTTATCAATCAACTGCAGGCCGCGAATATTCTTTGGCGGCCCAGTGAGACCTCAGGCTTAAAGCTGACGGATCCTGTACGCGAAATGATTGTGCACCTCATTGCTGATGAGCAGCGGCGTAAAGTGAATGCCGATGTTGGTGATTTCTTAATCAATATTCGCGTGCTGGTAGGTAAAGTTAACGAAGAAGAAAGCAAAGGCCATTATCAGCGCAGTGCTTATTTTCAGAGCAAGCTCAGTCAAGAAGTGGATGATTTAAACAGTCGTATCGCCACAGGTATTGATAGCCTGTGGAACCGTTTAAATACCGACTTTGCCTTTGTTAGCAGTGTGCAAGAAAAGATTTATGAGAATGAAAAAGCACACACTGAGGTGGTGCGTTGGCTGCAAGGCTTAGAGCTGATTGATTTCAACGAGCTGATTCACTTTGCCGGTAGCAATGCCGGGTTGCGCCAATTGTTGGTGCGCCAATTGCAGAGTCAAGTCAGTGTGCATTTCAGCAGCTTGCGCGAGGTACAAAAGCGTTTAAGTGAGTTGATGGCGCGTTTTCGTCAACAGCAAGCGCGCAATGTATTGGTGCGCGGTATGCTGGAATTTTTTGAGCAGAAGCCTAACTTTCAGCCGTCAGATTATGCCCAGCGCAGCCAAGTGGTGGATTTGGTGAACCAGGCCAGTGCTGTGCTACCCAGTGCAGCCATTGCTTTGGATCGACATCAAGACAAGTACGCTATGCAACAGCTGCTCACTCAGCTACCGGCACGCAGTCGGCCTGCGGAACATCAGCCGAGCGCAGCTCCGCCAGTGGAGTGGCAAGATGATGCCACTGTTTTGGCACGACGCCGTGAACTGCATGAAGATGTGGTGTCATTCTATTTGCAGGTGCTGGATCAACAGAGCAATCACAGTGCTTTAGCGTATTTAGTGGAAACACAGCTGAAGTGGGATCCGGAAATGTGGTTGTATCAGGTCATTGCTGAATACCAAGGGTTATCGAGCTTAGAAAAAAGTGCATTTCGTTTGAAATATGACACCGAAGAGGCAGGTCCTTTTAATCAATTGCAGATCATCACCGATGTAGAGCTGCAGTTGCTCAGTGATGGAGTCTTACTATGAGTTTCGATTTATCCGATCGTGCACGTTCTGTGTTGTGTAATGTGAAGCAGGCATTACGGCAAACACGGGAGGTTCAACGGGCCAGCCAGAGTCCAGCCATGCAGGATTTATTGGCTTGGTGTGAGCAACAGGGTTTAGACACTAACGGTTGGTTTGCTGATCACAGGGTGTTGTTTCAGCGCAATGTCATCCGCACCATTGAGCAAGTATTGGCTGAATCGCACCTGTTGAGTTTGGAGCAATGGCAGGCTCAACCAAGTCGCCGTGAGCAAGCCGATATGAGTCATGTGGAAAACAAAAGCCTCGGGCTGGCGCCCATGGAGCGGCGCGTACTGATGGCGCAGGCCAATTGCGGTCATTACTTTCCAGAGTGGGTCACTGTAGCGCCCAGTCAATGGGTGATGGACTTGGATTGGCAAACCCTGAACCTACAAGCTTATGAATGGGTGGTGATGGTAGAGAATCGGGATGCTTTTTATGAGTATTTCGCTTTACACCCACGGCGTTATCAATTGCCTGAGGATGCATTCAATGCTTTGGTGATTTATCGCGGTAATGGATTGGAGGCTAAAGGTTGTAAAGGCTTGCGCGAAGCTTGTGTCGCAGCAGGTAAAAAGTTGGTTTATTTTGGTGATTATGACCATGCTGGACTGAGTTTTGCTTTGCACGGCAGCTACAGTCACATCATGTTACCTACGGTGGAATACCTGTATCAGCGTGCCAATGATGCAATGCAAGGGGCACAACAAATCGAATACTTAGCAGCGCTTAAAGGCTTTGCAGAGCAATTGGCGGACGCCGACCCCCTCAAGGCATTGCTGCTACATAACACTGAACGGCAAAAAGGTTTAACTCAACAAGCTTTTCAAGGTCCTTTACAACTGCTGCCGATCAACCGTTAAGGATTGGCGCAGTGGTGATTTCGATTGTTGGGTTGCTATTGCTGGGCGGTAGGGTTTGCGTGCCGTTGTGTTGGCGGACTTTGAACGGCCAAGCGACACAGAGTCATCTGCAGCATTACGGGTTGTGTAGAGCAAGCCTCGTATTGATTGATGTATCGCCCAACAAGGGGCGATACAGGGGCTGGCCGGATTTAACAATGATCGAGCAGAATTTCCCTCCTTCTAAAGTGGTAGCTAGTTCATGTAGTGGGAAGGATATTGAGCTGGCTTAACAATTGTGCCGAGCCTTCGTGTTTCTGCAGGTTGGGGTGATCGAAAGGCAGCTTGTGCCCGGTTTGTTGCTGAATAATCTGTTGTAATTGCACGGTATCAATTCGACCATCCGCATTGATTGCCGGCTCTAACGCTTCTGGAGCAATTGAATAACGGCCCGATGGTAGATAAATCGCACCCGTAGCAAAGTCGATGGCAAAGGCTACCAAACCAGGGACAACCCAGAACAGCAAGCCGATACCATTCATAATGACGACGGTTGGGTCGATGGGGCCTTTCGTTTGGCCGCGGCGATCAGGATAAATGACAGTACCGCATGCCGTCAGCTCAAAAACAAGCAGCGCACTTAAAGCTGTGACTACAATTGGTTTTATAATTGATTTACGCATGGATATCCTCTTTTGTGCTCAGCAGAATGTAAGAGCAAGTTATTGCCTAGGGGCGCTCATGTGTGGGTGACGCACCGCTATCCTCATGTGCAATGCCAACCTTGGCGCATGGGGTTTCCAGGTATGTGCGCACCGCCTGAGTTTCGGTCGATGTGTTTTCGGGCTTGGTCTACTCACACCTGTGTTACTGGTGCCTATAGGGGGCAGTCCTCGAACGTGGTTGGTATGGTCTTATTTTTGCAGTAGCAGCTGACCCTCAATAGGAATGAACTTAGTGGCGGCTCGGATCAAAGCAAAGGCCGTGAAGTCGGGCACGCCGAAGACTTCCACCTCAAGATGATGCAATGCTTGCAAACGCTCTACTAAAATAGCAAAGTCGCCATCACCGGAGGCCAGCACTAGGGTATCAGCAAGCGGGGCTAATTCCATGGCATCCACTGTAATCCCTACATCCCAATCACCTTTACGACTGCCATCACTGCGCTGTACATAAGGTTTGAGTTTGACCTCAAAACCAATGGCGCGCAGGATGTTTTGAAATTGCTGCTGTTTAGCATCGCCGCGATCCGTTGCATAGGCAATGGCTTTTACCACTTTGCGTCCATCCGTGGCGTGTCGCCAAAATGCATTGTAGTCAAAGCCCGTGGCATAGCTTTGGCGCACCGTATGGTAAATGTTTTGCACATCCACAAGAATCACAACAGATTGCATATTTGCCCCATTTATTCAGTGAGAGAGCTGCTCAATAGCATCTAGAGTTGGTTTGAGTATCTCGATTAAAAGATGACCTCTCTAGTGATTTATTCCATAATTCGTTCGGTATAAATCGATAGATATAAGCAGAACCTGTTGATTGTATGTTACAAACAGGTGTATCAAACAGAATTGACAATGATGTCATAAACACTGAGGAGAAATACATGGGACTTTTCAATAGCATCCTGTCTAAATTGGGCATTGGTAAAGCAGAAGCAGCGGAAGCTGAAGTCGAAGCACCCGCTGCTGCGACGCCAGAGGCCAGTGCACCTGCGGCCGAGCAGCCGAGTGTCGCTGCAGTCAGTGTCGTGGATGTGGTGGCGCAACTGGAAACGCGTGCTGCAGCCAACCCACAAAAGTTAAACTGGCGTGTGTCCATTGTTGACCTACTGAAGTTGTTGGAGTTGGATAGCAGCTTTAGCGCACGTAAAGAGTTGGCCACAGAGTTAAACTGCCCAGCCGAACTGATGGCTGATTCAGCACAGATGAATATGTGGTTGCACAAAACTGTATTGGCAAAAATTGCTGAAAACGGTGGCAATATTCCAGATGATCTATTGAACTAAATTTAACTTACAGTAAACCAATGAGGTTATTTCTCTATGCAAACCACTGAAATACTCAAACAAATGGGCGGTGTGTCATCGCTTGCACAACAGCTGGGCTTGACTGAAGATCAAGCACAGCAAGGAGCTGAGGCTTTATTGCCTGCGTTGTTAGGTGGCTTTCAAAAGCAGATGCAAGCACAGCCTCAGGCGTCTGGGGGTATCAGTGGTTTGCTGGGGAGTTTAGGTGGCAGTGATTTTTTAAGCCAAGCCTTAGGGCACCTTGCTGGCAGTGATGGCAGAGCCTCAGGTCAGGATATTTTAGGGCAGGTGTTTGGCTCTAAAGAGGTGAGCCGCACTGTTGCAGACAATGCAGCACAGAAAACAGGCCTAAGTGCACATCAGCTTAAGCAAATGCTGCCTTTGTTAGCGGCCATGGTGGCCAGTTTTATCAGTAAGCAAAGTGCCAGTGCTGAGACAGCAGAAGGTGGTTTGGGTGGTTTGCTAGGCGGCTTATTAGGCGGTCAGAGCCCAACTGCGGCCGGCGCTCAGAAATCGGGCTTGTCAGGTTTGATCTCGATGCTGGATGTGAACGGCGACGGGAACCCACTGGACGATATTCTGCGAATGATGAAGAAATAAGGCGTCATAATGCTCTTCGTAGGGATTGAATCACTTGCTTCTAGCGTTGCATCAGGTAACGATGCGTAGCGCATGTCTGGGTTTGTTTGATGTGCTATAACACTTATAAATAATGTTTTTTTCACAAAGGTTTGAAAAACGTATGACGTTGTATTTAGCTTCTACATCGCCTCGGCGGCGCGAACTGCTTGCACAGGCCGGCATTGATTTTACAGTGCTGGATATTGCGATCGATGAGCAGCAGCGTCCCAATGAATTGCCTACGGCTTATGTTGAGCGTTTAGCTAAAGAAAAAGCAGAGGCAGGATTTTCTGCAGTAGAAGCCGAGGAGGGTGCAGTGGTTTTGGCTGCTGACACCATTGTTGTTTTAGAAGACGATATTTTGGGTAAACCGAGCAGTGAAGATGCAGCGAAAGGCATGCTGCGTGCTTTATCCGGTCGCTCCCATGTCGTCATGACTGCTTTTGCCATTAAAACCGCAGAAGAAATTCGTGTGCAACGGGTCAATACCACAGTGTTCTTTAGAAACATTAGCAGCAAAGAGATTGATTGGTATTGGCAGACTGGAGAGCAGTCAGATAAAGCGGGAGGGTATGGTATTCAAGGTAAAGGCGGTGTTTTTGTCAGTGCGATTTCAGGCAGCTACACCACCGTGGTTGGCTTGCCGCTGTCTGAAGTGGTCGTGGCTTTACAAAACTTTGATATTTACCCAACGCGCAGTCAGTAACCTCTTTTAAAGTTCGAGCGCCGGAAGGTGCTTAAGCCGCAGCGATGGATGGCCATCTCTGCGGTTTTTTTATGGTTGTTGATTAGCCAACGTTGATTTTAAAGGCTGTGTTGAACTGTGCGAAATGGCCAAGTATGGAGAGGGGAATGGGGTGGCCGAGCGGTGAAGGTGTCAATTTTAGGGGGGAGGATTGGCAGGTCGGCGGTTGTTGTTCCGGCATACTCGGCTTGCGAATGGTGAATAGGCATAAAAAAAGGATGCCGGTGGGGCATCCTTTTTTATAGCGCAGATTCAGACTAGGCGTTTGGCTTAGGCTCGTTCTGCTCGGCAGCAGGGGCTTTATCTGGTTTTGCAGAGGGCTCCTGTGGTGCTGCTGTTACTTGCGCTTCAGCTGTTGGAGCAGCCTCAGGCGTATTTTGTGGTGCAGCTTCGTGAGTCGTAGTGGCAGGTTGTGCTGCTTCTACGGTTGGAGCGGCTGCGGGCGCTGCTGGCTGCTTCGTTGCTTCAGGCTGAGTCGGTTGTGACTCTGCTTGTGCTTGAGGTGTTGCTGCAGCTTTTGCTTCAGCGGCTTTTTTAGCTGCTTCGGCTTCACGCGCTAAACGACGACGCTCACGCGGATCATTTGGCGCACGGCCCACTAAACGTGGTGGTTTTGTGGTTGCTGGCGCTGCTGCTTTGGCTTTAGGCTGAGCCGCAGGCGCTGGCTTGGCTGCTTCTGCTGCGTGTTGAGTGGCAGGTGCAGGCTGTTCTGCTTTAGCTGGCTTGGCCTTGACTGGCGCTGGTGCGGCTTCTTGAGCGGCAGGCGCTGCAAGTCGTTTCTGCGGAGCAGGACCAGACAGTGCTTTGTTTGCAGGCTTTTCTGCTTTCTCAGCCGGTTTAGGCTGAGCGGCAGGTTCAGCTGCTTGCTCTGCTGCTGGCGCAGGCGAGCTCGCTGATGCAGGTGCCTTAGCTAAGTCTGGCTCCGAGATTTGCAACAGTGATTGCGTAGGTTGCGCAGCGGCTGTTTGCACTTGGCTCGGGTCAACAGTGGCAACGGCGTTACGGCCGGCTGCAGCATCACTGGCGAGGTCAGTTGCTTTCGGCTCAGCGGCAGCTGCTGCGATGGCAACAGTTGCAGCTACTTGGGCAACGTCTTGAGCGGCTTCAGCCTGAGCTTTTGCTGCTGCGTCAGCTTTAGGTGCAGCGGCTTTTTCTGGCGTTGGCGCTGCCGTTGCTTTATCAGCAGTATTGCTTTCAGCGGTGTTGTGCTCAGTGGCTGTATCGTTGTTGTGAGCGGTATCTTGTTGCTGACGCTCACGACGGTTGCTGCGACGACGCTGACCGCGTGAACGGCGACGTGGACGTTCTTCCTCGGGACCGTTCTTCTCTTGCTTGTCGTGCGACTCTAGCGCCTTATTGTCTGGCGTTTCATCGACATCCACAGCTTTAGGTGCGCGCTCTTGGCGTTCTGGACGGGCTGGGCGCTGCTCATCGGCTTGCTGGTTGTCGCGCTGTTGTGGGCGTTGCTCGTTTTGCTCTTGCGCTTGTTGTACCTGAGCCTGAGCTTGGGCTTGAATCGCTGCACCGCGTGGTTGACGCTGTTCAGGTGTATCAAGCGCTGGGCGCAGTTCACGGGTTGGGCGCTGCTCAGAACGCTCATTGCGTTCGTTACGCTCTGGGCGCTCCTGACGTTCCTGACGTGCAGGGCGTTCGTCACGCTGCTGACGCTCTTCACGCTGTGGGCGTTCGTCGCGTTGCGGGCGCTCACGGCGGTTCTCGTTTTGCTCACGCTTGTTGTGCGTGTTATCACGCTTATGATCGCGCGGGTTGTTGTCACGTTGGTTGCTGTCACGCTCAGCGGCATTGTCACGACCGTTTTCACGTGGCTTGCGCTCTTCATCGCGGTCGCGGTCGCGATCGCGCGTGTTGCGGTTGTTGCGACGATTGTTTTGTGAACGCTCATTGTTGTTACGGCGCTCATTGTTGCGGTTGTTCTGGTTTGGACGCTCAGCAGGTTCCGCTTGAGCAGTATCTGCGTTGGCTTTTTCTTCATTGTTGCTGGCAAATAAACCAACGAGCGATTTTACCAAGCCTTTGAACTTGCTTGTGTGTGCTTTCTTCACTTCAGCTGGTGCTGCAGTAGGAGCGGCTTGTACCGGCGGTGGTGCTAAACGCTCAGCCGTGGTGGTTTTCACTGCGGCTTCTTCACGTACCAAAGAACGCGTAGCGCTCACCGGTTGAACTTCTTCGGTTTCTTCTGGCGCCATTTCATAGCTGGACTGACCGGATAACGCTTCTGGGCTGTCATCACGTAAACGAATCACTTCAAAGTGCGGTGTTTCGAGGTGCTCATCTGGCAGGATAAAGATACGTACGCGGGTGCGCAGCTCAATCTTTGTAATGGCGTTACGCTTTTCATTTAACAAGAATGCAGCCACCTGGAAAGGTACGCGAGCACGCACTTCAGCGGTGCGATCCTTCAGGGCTTCTTCTTCGATTAAGCGCAGAATGGCTAGAGATAAGGATTCAACGTCACGGATAATGCCTTGGCCGTTACAGCGTGGGCACACCACACCACTGCTTTCGCCGAGGGATGGGCGTAAACGCTGACGGGACATTTCCAACAAACCAAAGCGTGAGATACGACCCACTTGAACACGGGCACGGTCAGCACCTAAGCATTCGCGCATGCGGTCTTCAACGGCACGTTGGTTTTTGGCTGGTGTCATATCGATAAAGTCGATGACAATCAGGCCGCCGATATCACGCAAACGCAGTTGACGGGCGATTTCTTCAGCCGCTTCTAAGTTGGTTTGCAGGGCGGTCTCTTCAATGTCGCTACCGCGGGTGGCGCGCGCCGAGTTAATGTCGATGGAAACTAACGCTTCGGTGGGGTCGATGACCAGCGCACCGCCTGATGGTAGTTTAACTTCACGTTGGAAAGCGGTTTCGATCTGGCTTTCGATTTGGAAGCGGTTAAACAGTGGAACGCTGTCTTGATACAGCTTGATCTTGTCGGCGTACTGCGGCATCACCTGACGAATAAAGCTTAAGGCTTCTTCTTGAGCGTCGGTGCTGTCAATCAATACTTCGCCGATATCTTGACGTAAATAGTCGCGAATCGCGCGGATAATGACGTTACTTTCTTGGTAAATCAAAAACGGCGCGCTGCGCGTGTCGGCGGCGTCTTTGATTGCAGTCCAGAGTTGGACGAGGTAGTCCAAATCCCACTGCAGTTCTTGACTGCTACGACCTAAACCAGCAGTACGGACAATTAAGCCCATGTCGGCAGGGGAGTTGAGGGCATTGAGTGCTTCGCGTAATTCGTTGCGCTCTTCACCTTCGATGCGGCGTGAAATACCGCCGGCACGTGGGTTGTTGGGCATCAATACCATGTAGCGGCCAGCCAGACTGATGAAGGTGGTCAGGGCTGCGCCTTTGTTACCGCGCTCTTCTTTTTCAACTTGAACAATGACTTCCTGGCCTTCGGTGAGCACGTCTTTAATGTTGACGCGACCGCTGTTTTCACCAGTTTTTTTGAAGTATTCGCGGGAGATTTCTTTGAGGGGGAGGAAGCCGTGGCGCTCGGAGCCGAAGTCGACAAAGGCGGCTTCTAAGCTGGGTTCAACGCGGGTGATGCGGCCTTTGTAGATGTTGGATTTCTTTTGCTCGCGCGCACCCGACTCAATGTCGAGGTCAAAGAGCTTCTGTCCATCGACTAGCGCGACACGCAACTCTTCGGGTTGAGTTGCGTTGATTAGCATTCTTTTCATGGTTTACCAATATATTCCGTGTTCACGGAGCACATCATTGGCACACACGACATAAGGGTCGGTGTTGGGGTCGCGCAGTTAAATTTTAACCGTGTCTAGCGTACATAAGGTCATAAGCCTCAGTCGCGACAGCGTCTCCAGCGAGCCACACTTAAAACTACGGTGCAGCTGACTTGTATTAGGAGGAGGAATCAGTGATTGCCGCGGACGTGATGAAACGTCTGAATCAAAGCACATGGCTACGCAAGTCAATCTTACTGTGCATCTCCACCCTACACATGTCCCTGATCAATCGGGTGCCGCTCGATATGTTCGTGAGCGGGTTTATAAAAATACGATCGCATTGTGCGTTCGCGGATTATGTTTCAAGACAGCTTTGGCTAAATTCATAGTGTTTAGCGAGGTGGTCTGTGACCTGTACAAAAATTATTACCAGAATTAAGAATGACAATGTTTTGTTTTAGATTCTTTTAGCATTGGTTCTTGCTCTGACTCCCTATCTAAAGGCAGCGGTGCGAATATAGCAGCATGCGCTGTTTGCTTCAATCAGAATCTCGGTAGCAAAGCCACCGAGCGACACCTAGAAAAACCACAGGTCAACTGTAAAGGCGGGTATGTGGGGTGGCTGGGTGTTGTTGCGCTGGAATGCTCACCCCATAACGACTTGCCAGTAACCCTGTGTGCAGCGAGGGACTTACCGCTTGAAACGTGTCGGCAAATGACAACTCTACAGCTGCAGCTGATTGCGGTTTATGAATTTTGCTGAGTGTCGATGGTCGATTGTTGCTAACATACGCGCATTGAGTTGCCGAACTATTTTGGATATTTAGATTTATGACAAAACCAGACTCGCAAGCCTTGATGGGTGTGCAGCTGCTTGAAGTGTCAGCAGGGTTAGAAGGACAGCGGATTGATAACTTTCTATTGGCGCGCTTAAAAGGTGTGCCAAAGACCATGATTTACCGCATTTTGCGTAAAGGGGAAGTGCGGGTGAATAAAGGCCGCATTAAGCCTGATTATAAAATCAAAGCCGGTGATGTGGTGCGTGTGCCGCCGATACGTATGACCCAAGCAGATGAACCCGCGCCCATTGCTAAAGGTCTGTTGGAGCGTCTTGAAGCTGCCATTGTGTATGAAGATAAGGGCCTGATTGTGCTGAATAAGCCTGCAGGCATTGCCGTGCATGGGGGCAGCGGTTTGAATTATGGCGTGATTGAAGCCTTTCGCCAGATACGCCCACAGAACAAAGAAATGGAACTGGTTCACCGTTTAGATCGTGACACCTCCGGTTTACTGATGATCGCCAAGCGCCGCAGCATGTTGCGCTACCTGCATGAAGCGCTGCGCGGTGATGGTGTGGACAAAGGTTATATGGCACTGGTGCGCGGGCGCTGGCCGGCCACACGTAAACAGGTGGATGCGCCGTTGCAGAGAAGCAACCTGCGTTCTGGTGAGCGCTTAGTGGAAGTGAACCCAGAAGGTAAAGAGGCGCTGACCCTATTTAAAGTACTGCGCCGTTTTGGTGATTACGCCACCTTAGTAGAAGCCAGCCCCATTACCGGTCGCACTCACCAAATTCGCGTGCATGCCTTATATGCTGGCCATGCCATTGCGGGTGATAGCAAATACGGCGATGACATCTTCAGTAAAGAAATCCGCGAACTGGGCGGTAAGCGTTTATTTTTACATGCTAGTGATTTGAAAGTGACCCTGCCCGACGGCGAAGTATTGGCCGTGCATGCCGACCCGGATGAACAGTGGCAGGCTGTGGTGGCACAGCTTGAGCAAGCGTAGGCGAGTCATTGCGGTTGGCATTTAGCTGCATTGATGGTGTGTCGATTTGTGCTGGCCCCTAAAAGAGCAGCCTAAAAACTGTTGGTGTCTGAATTTGCGGGGCCGTTGCGCATCAGTTGCGCATCAATAGCAGTCTAATAGTGCGGCGTGCACATGTTGTTTATTTTTCAGGAGATTTGAGTGGATAAGCTGAGTGTATTGATCTTTGATTGGGATGGCACTTTGGTGGACTCGATTGGACGCATCATCGAAGCCATGCATATGGCCTCGGACAGCTGTGGTGTGCCGCGGTGCACCGATGACAACATCCGCGCCATTATTGGTTTGGCCATGCCGCAGGCTTATGATGTGTTGTACCCTGAGGCAGAAGCAGCTGAACTGAAACAACGCTTTATCCAAGCCTACAGCGATCACTACATTGAATTAGAAGCACAGCCCTCGAAGTTTTACCCCGGAGTGCTGGATGCGTTAGACAATTATCGCAGCGCCGGTTATCAGCTGGCTGTTGCCACCGGTAAAAGTCGCCGCGGGCTGCACCGCGTGTTGAGCGGGCATCAGATGGTTGATTATTTTGATATCACCCGCTGCGCTGATGAAACACGCAGCAAACCTGACCCACTGATGCTGCACGAAATCTTACAGCACTGCGCAGTGGCACCGCAGCAGGCCATTATGGTGGGCGATTCACCGTTTGATTTACGTATGGCCAGCAATGCGCAGATGCCCAGTGTGGCGGTCAGTTATGGGGCGCAACCTTTGAGTGTGTTACAGAAAGAACAGCCTGTTTTAGCCATTGACCACTTTACTGAGTTGACCGCTTGGTTAGCGCAACAACCCAACACCTTACTCGCAAGGGGCTCAGCATGACCGACAACAACGATGAACATCGCAAAGATCCTTGGACCGATGACAGTTATTTAGAAAAACCAGCGCCAAAGATGAAGGAAACCACCGTGCCGGATAATCAGATCGATCAAAAAACCTGGAAACTGTTAGAAAAAGCTGTACTGGCAAACGTCGATGAACAGCGCCGTAAACGCCGTTGGGGCATCTTCTTTAAAATTTTGGGCTTTGCTTACTTAATCAGCATGCTGTTTTTCTTTTCGCCGTTTGGCGGTAGCAAAGCAACCACCAGCACAGGTGCGCACACAGCATTGATCGAAGTGCGCGGCATGATCGCCGACCAAGAGCGGGCCAGTGCCGATAACATCGTCAGCGCCTTGCGTGCAGCCTTTAAAGATAAAAACACCAAAGGCATTGTATTGCGGATCAACAGCCCAGGCGGTAGCCCAGTACAGTCCGGCTACATTTATGATGAAATCCGTCGCTTGCGCAGCCTACACCCAGATACCAAAGTATATGCGGTGATCACGGACTTAGGCGCATCCGGTGCGTACTACATTGCCAGTGCCGCTGATGAAATCTATGCAGATAAATCCAGTTTAGTGGGTTCTATTGGCGTTACTGCAGCCGGTTTTGGTTTTGTGGGGGCCATGGACAAACTTGGCATTGATCGCCGCTTATATACCTCGGGCGAACATAAAGCCTTCCTTGACCCATTCCAACCACAAAATGCCGAAGAAACCGCTTTTTGGAAAACTGTTCTTAATACCACTCACCGCCAGTTCATTGATAGCGTGAAACAAGGCCGCGGTGATCGTTTAAAAGATAAAGAACACCCTGAACTGTTTTCTGGCCTGATTTGGTCGGGCGAACAAGCATTAGAGCTGGGCTTGGTGGATGCACTTGGCAATAGCAGCTATGTGGCACGTGAAATCATTGGTCATGAGCGCTTAGTGGATTTCACCTTAGAAGAGTCCCCCTTTGATCGCTTCGCTAAAAAGTTTGGTGCCAGCGTCGCCGAGCGCTTAGCAATTTGGGCTGGGTTTAATGGCCCCCAGTTGCGTTAAGAGCGCAACGCACTGGGAAGGGGAGCCGCTTTGCAAGCTTCCCGACTTTTAGCCTTTCACTTTCCAACTAGCTAGAAGGTGGAAGGCTAAGTTTAAGACCATGTTGCAGAGCAACCTCGCTGGAAAGAGTGATCTGTTACTCAATAACCACATAAATCCTAGTAATATAAAGGCCTTGCACTTAAGATAGGTCGGCTTTGGCACGCGTACGAGCCAAGGATTTGAAACAAGGGCTGCACAATCGACGCCCTGGTCGCATAAAAGCACTTAAGGAGCCAACGTGAGTCCGCATACCACACCTACACCCGCCTCGACAGTGAACGCAGATGAGATTGATCTGTTTGAATTGATCCAGTCTCTTTGGCAAGAAAAAGTGCTTGTTGTCATCATGACTGCGATTTTTACTGTACTTGCCTTGGCCTACGCATTATTGGCCACGCCTATTTATCAAACGCAAGCGACCCTAGTACCCCCGCCAGCTTATGCCATTCAAGGTTATAACGAAGGGCGTATGGAGGCGTTTCGCAATACAGGAGTAAAAGAGCTTACTGTAGGTAATGTGTACGGGGTTTTTAAAACACACCTTAACTCTTTACAGCTACGCAATAGGTTTTTTGATGAAGTGTATGTGCCCTCATTAAAGGGTATCGCGAGCTGAAGACGCATCTTGGGTTGTTAAAAGCCTATACGCTTGATGATACTCAGACGTCTGTGGTTGTGGTTGATGAAGCAGCTGAAGTGCCGACCGCCCCAATTAAACCCAAGAAAACTATGATTGTTGCGGTAGGTATTGTACTTGGCGGTATGTTGGGCATCTTCGTTGCCTTGGTGCGCATCGCAATTCGTGCGCGCAAAAAGGCCTTATAGTTTTTGCAGACCGCTTATTCATATTGATGGGCGACACGAGAAAATAAAATAGGATGAAAGGCAATGAACGCTTGGTATTTACTGCACTGCAAAGCGCGACAAGAACAGCGCGCGCAACAGAACATAGAAAACCAAGGCTATACAACGTGTTTGCCGCAAATCAAACGGCAGAAAATTGTTCAAGGCAAGCGTATCGAGCGCATTGAGCCTTTATTTCCAAACTATATTTTTATTCAGCTGGACAAAAGTACGGCGAACTTTAACGCGCTGCGTAGCACCCGTGGAGTGAATGGCTTTGTACGCTTTGGAGGCATACCGGCAACTGTCCCAGGGCAGGTGATGGATAGCATCTTGGCCCTAGAGCAGACCAGTGAAAAGCAAGACCAAGCCCAACCGCTGTTTAGGAGCGGTGACAAAGTACAGATCAGCGATGGCCCCTTTGCAGGGTTACAGGCCATTTACAATATGCCTAAAGGGGAAGAGCGCTGCCTGATATTTTTAGACATGCTTGGCCAGCAGCAAAGCATCGAAATAGAAGAAACAGCCCTGCGCAGTGAGGAATACTCTTAAAGACACTCGCCAGTGTGAGCATTGATACTGTGGGTGCGATTGTTAGCACTGCTCATCGCGATGCGATCACGCAGAATCGTAGCGAAGCAATCCATAGACAGCTACAGCATAGAAGCACAAAGCAACACCGCACATGCGGCACAACTCAAGAGCAACCGGCATGTTGGGAGCCATAACTCATGGGCGGTAGCGTGCTTGAATACACTAAAGGCTACTTGTAAGAGCGACTATGGTCGCGATAAGAAATAGACAGGACAATCCATGCTAACACCTTCAGCAATCAAACTCGCCGTTATCGGTTTAGGTTACGTTGGCCTACCACTAGCCGTAGAATTTGGTAAAAAGCGCTCCGTAGTAGGTTTCGACATCAACCAACCACGTATAGACGCACTTAAAGCCGGGCATGACACCACCCTGGAAGTAAGCGACGAAGAACTCGCCGAAGCAAAATACCTAAGCTACACCGCCAACCTAGAAGACTTAAAAGACTGCAACGTCTACATAGTTACCGTGCCAACGCCCATCAACGAACACAAACAGCCGGACCTAACACCGCTTATCAAAGCCTCTGAAACCATCGGTAAAGTGTTACAGAAAGGCGACATCGTTATTTATGAATCCACCGTTTACCCAGGTGCCACCGAAGACGACTGCGTCCCTGTCTTAGAACGGGTTTCAGGCTTAACATTTAACCAAGACTTCTACGCCGGTTACAGCCCCGAGCGGATTAACCCCGGTGATAAAGAACACCGCGTTACCAACATCAAAAAAGTAACCGCAGGCTCTACCCCAGAAATTGCCGACATAGTCGATGACCTATACAACGAAATCATCATCGTAGGCACACACAAAGCCAGCAGCATTAAAGTAGCCGAAGCCGCCAAGGTCATTGAAAACACCCAGCGTGACGTAAACATCGCTCTAGTTAACGAACTGGCCATTATCTTCAACAAACTGGGCATAGACACCGAAGCCGTATTACAAGCGGCAGGCACTAAGTGGAATTTCTTACCCTTCCGTCCGGGCTTAGTAGGTGGCCATTGTATAGGTGTAGACCCTTATTACCTAACCCACAAAGCACAAAGTATCGGTTACCAACCAGAAATCATCCTTTCTGGTCGTCGTCTTAACGATGGCATGGGGGAGTATGTGGTGAGTCAGCTAATCAAAGCCATGTTAAAAAGACGCATCCATGTGCAAGGTGCGAGGGTTTTGGTTATGGGCTTAACCTTTAAGGAAGATTGTCCTGATTTACGCAATACACGTGTTGTAGATATTGTGAAAGAGTTGAAAGAGTACGGTATCTGGAGTGAACCCCTAAAGTTGGACTAAACTTTCAACTGGAAGGGTTCACAATGAAAAGACCGAAACACACCAAAGCTTTTAAAATAAACGCGGTACGAAAATACCTTAAAGGGCATTTAAGTAGTGC
>NZ_JAXIVU010000010.1:0-86143 GCF_034259425.1 Denitrificimonas halotolerans | reverse complement strand
ACACAATGGCTTTGGACGTACAACAACGAACGCCCTCACACTGCTATCGGAGGAGTACCGCCAAGGCAGTTATTACAGGCAGCTTAAATTCTACAAATGAGCACTGTGGAAAATGGGGGGAGTACAGTTTTATGTGCTTACGGTCGCCATTATTCTCTTATCCTCTGTTTATTTAGCAATCACCCGCTACGGCGATATTAAGCTTGGCCCTGATCACAGTCGTCCTGACTATAAAAACAGCTCTTGGTTTGCCATGCTGTTTTCTGCTGGTATGGGTATTGGCTTAATGTTCTTTGGGGTCGCCGAGCCGGTAATGCATTTTATCTCTCCACCTGTTGGAGATCCCAATACAGTAGAAGCAGCTCGAGAAGCCATGAAACTGACCTTTTTCCACTGGGGCTTACATGCATGGGCGATTTACGCCATGGTAGCCCTGATTCTCGCGTTTTTCTGTTACCGCCACGGCTTACCTTTAACGTTACGCTCAGCGTTATATCCCATGATTGGTGAGCGTATCTACGGACCTATTGGGAATGCTGTCGATATCTTTGCTGTAATCAGTACAATTCTAGGTATTGCCACATCGCTAGGTTACGGCGTTTTGCAAATCAATAGCGGATTCAACTACCTCTTCGATCTACCTATTGGTACTCATGTACAAGTAGTTTTGATTATCAGTATTACTGCTTTGGCCACCATTTCCGTGGCCACAGGCCTAGACAATGGTATTAAGCGCTTATCCGAAGCTAACCTATTGCTAGCCGTACTTTTATTAGGCTTGATTCTAACTCTTGGCCCTACAGTGCTACTGCTACAAAGTCTTGTACAAAATACGGGAGGCTACTTCTCTGAAATCATCAGTAAAACTTTCAATTTATACGCTTATGAACAAACCGATTGGCTTGGTGGTTGGACCTTATTTTATTGGGGTTGGTGGATTGCTTGGTCACCAGCAGTAGGAATTTTTATTGCCCGTATTTCGCGAGGCCGCACCATCCGAGAGTTCCTCACTGGTATTCTATTGGTTCCCACAGGTTTCACCTTTCTTTGGATGACAGTCTTTGGTAATACCTCCATTTATATGATTATGCAGGAAGGTCTAACCAGCTTAGCTGACACCGTGAATGCTGATAGCTCTTTGGCTCTATTTGCTTTCTTAGAACACTTCCCTTTTTCGACAATACTATCTGTCGTAGCTGTATTTATGGTGATTCTATTTTTTGTCACCTCAGCAGATTCCGGTTCGCTAGTGCTGGATATGCTAGCTTCTGGTGGTAAAACAGATACACCGTTATGGCAACGGATTTTCTGGGCGTCATCCATCGGTGTTGTAGCCATTACTTTGCTACTCAGTGGCGGACTGCCAGCACTACAAACAGCCTCCATTGCCAGTGCACTCCCCTTCTCTCTAATCTTATTAACAGCAATGTGGGGACTATTTAAAGCATTACATTTTGACTCCACCAAGCGTTTATTGAAACAACAAAGTGTTATCCACTATTCACGCCAACAACTTAAGCCCGGAGGTTGGCAGCGACGCTTACGTAGCATGATGATGTTCCCTCGTCGTTCACACGTTAATCGCTTTATTGATGAAGTCGTACACCCTGCATTTGAAGAGGTCGCTGAAGAGATCCGCAAACAAGGCTATAGCGCTGAAATTGAAGTCGCCGACGATAAACGCTGCAAACTTGAAGTGCAACATAATGCTGCAAACTTGAAGTGCAACATAATGCTGAAGTGAACTTCGTGTACAAAGTTGAACCTACGCCTTATATTCGCCCTGACTTTATGACGCCCACTCTCCTTGAAGAGGAAGGCGAGGAAGTTGAAGAACGTGAAAAGCGTAAATACTTTCGTGCTGAAGTACACTTGCTTGAAGGCGGCCAAGACTATGACATCATGGGTTGGTCACGCGACGAGGTTATTGAAGACATTCTTGATCAGTACGAACAACATATGCACTTTTTACATGTAATCCGTTAAGCACATCTAATCCTCTTAAATAATAGCCTACAAGCATGGAGTTCCAACTTGGAGGCTTTTTGCTCTACCTGCAGCACACAACTTGCTCGAGTTGCAACACTGCATAGACCTCACGGCATGCAATATGCAGTATTTTGAATTGGCCCACTAAAGAACAAAGGTGACTAAACTCTAGGCAGGCACATTCCTCCATTTAAAAAATCAAGACTCATAATTTTCCAAGCAGAAAATCGCATAAAAAACCAAGACTAAAATGCATTGACCCCAGCGAAATACTGGGGTCAATGCGTTACCTCAAAAATCTAACTACTTTTAGAAACGTTCGACTTTTGCATCCAATTCCATTTGCTGAAGTAAGGCATCAAAGTCAACTTGCCCTGTACGTGCAGCTAAGGCTTGTTGATATTGTGCCAGTTCCTGCGCATCTAATGGTGCAGGTGAATCATTTACACCGGTGAGACGCAATAACACATAATCGCCACTGTTTAGACTCACACCAGCAAACTCCACTTGTCCATCATGAGGCTTTGGCATTTTAAACAGTGTCTGTAATACCTGCGGATCAAAACGATCCTGCATACGCGTGGCAGCTTCAACAGTTTGCCATTCATCACCAACGATAGATGCCTTATCAGCTTTAAACGTTGCTAATAACGCTTCACCATCACTTTTTGCATTCTCAGTTGCACGTTGTTCAATAAGTTGTTGCTTAATTTGCTCACTCACATCAGAAAAAGCAATAGGCTCTGGACGCTGATGTTCTTTTACCCGCAAAACCACACTGGTTTCTGGGTCCAGCTCAATAACTAAACTGTTTGCACCTTCCTCCAGCACTTCTGGGCTAAAGGCTGCGTCTAAAACCTTACGATTGGCAAAAATACCTGTAGTACCTTCACGTCCAATAGGTTCACTAACCTTTACAGTCAAGCCCATTTCTGCTGCTGGCTGCTGTAAATCGGCAGACTCATAAGCATAACCCTCTAAATCACGCACAGCCTCTACAAATCGCTGCTCGACTTCACGCGCTTTAAGATTTTGAGTCAGTTTTTCTTCAAGGCTAGCAAAACTTGGAATATCCGCTGGACGAATATCTAATAGTTTAATCACGTGCCAGCCAAATTGAGTACGCACCGGCTCAGACAATTGCTCTTTACCCAGTGCAAATAAAGCATCTTCAAACTCAGGTTCATAAATACCTGCAGCAGCAAAACCTAAGTCACCACCATCTTGGGCCGAACCAATATCATCAGATAACTCTTGTGCAATAGCAGCAAAATCTTCACCTGCATTAATGCGTGCAATGGCTTGTTCAGCAGTATCTCGCGCCTGCTCGTCACTCCTATCGCCAGCCACTTCAATTAAAATATGCGCTGCACGACGCTGCTCTGATAAATTGGCAATTTCCGCCTCATAAAGCTCTTTTAAATCAGCCTGCTCAACGATGACATCATCAAAAAAAGTTGATTTCTCCAACTCAATGTATTCAACGATAACCTGATCAGCTGTCATGAACTGTGTTGGATTTTCATTGTAGTACGTCTGTACTTCTTCCTCAGAAACTGAAGCTTGTTCTATATCAGGCTCAATGACCAACATAGTAAAATCACGAGTTTGGCGTTCCAAACGCGCAAATTCCTGGGCTTCTTGTGCTGTGACAAACGCACTACCTGCAATACCTGCACGCAATTGGCTAGTACGCATTTCTTCTTCAATCATTTGTCTAAATTGCAAACGAGTGTAGCCCATCTGACGAATCACTTGGTCAAAGCGATCTGCATTGAACTGACCATCTACCTGAAACTCTTGAGCCGTTAGGATGAATTGGTCAACAGCTGAGCTTGGATAAACGAAGCCTGCTTGATCAGCCGATTGAACCAAAAGTTTACGAGCAATCAGCCCCTGTAAAGCTGCTTCAGTGAGCAACTTATCGTCAATTTGATTGACATCAAAGTCATCACCAAACTGCTGCGCAAGCTGTCTGCGTTGCAGGTTTTTGGCTGCCACTAAAGCATCGAGGGTAATTTCTTCACCGTTTACTTTCGCGGCGTTATTACTGTTACTGGTTGCTCCAATAATGGCGTCAAAACCAGTAAAAGCAAAAAGCACCACAATCAAACCAATAATAGATTTAGAGATCCACCCCGTAGAGTGATCCCGAATATTCTGCAACATGCATCCCCCGATGTCGCTATATATAGCTATGCATTATGGGTCAGTCTAACAAAATAAAGGCGCACCGAATGATGCGCCTTTACATTCTTTGATACGATTTTTAACCTGCAATTATAGCTCTACTAACACAGATAAAAGCGTATCGCACTCATCTCAGTGATCTAGCGATGTTTGAGACAGCGCTTAACTATTTACAGCGTCTTTAAGTGCCTTACCTGCTTTAAAGCCAGGGATCTTCGCTGCTGCAATTTGAATTGGGTTACCGGTTTGTGGGTTACGGCCAGTGCGTGCTGCACGGTCTTTAACAGAGAAAGTACCGAAACCAACCAATACGACTGAATCACCTTCTTGTAATGCACCTGTGATGCTCTCAAGAACAGCATCCAATGCGCGACCAGCTACTGCTTTAGGAATATCTGCCGAAGCAGCAACTTTATCAATTAACTCTGACTTGTTCACTCGTAAGTCCCCTTAGGTTTTATCAAAAAATTATGTTTTTCACACTGTGATGCAAACAAAAATAACTCTGTTATGCAAGCGACTGACAAAGACACCGTGCTTTATAGCAAGGTGTCAAAAAGCATGTCAACTTAAACCGTATTAATGCGTTCTAAGACAATCACTCGTCTTAGCATCACTCGACTCATCCTTCATCAACAACTCAGATGAAACATCAGACAAAGGCTCTGGCATGTATTGCAACGCAATTTGCAGTACTTCGTCAATCCATTTTACTGGTTTGATATCTAAATCGGCCTTTATATTATCTGGAATTTCCTTCAAGTCACGCACATTCTCATCTGGAATGATAACGGTTTTGATTCCCCCACGATGAGCAGCCAGTAATTTCTCTTTTAATCCACCAATGGCAAGCACCTGTCCACGCAATGTAATTTCACCTGTCATAGCTACGTCAGCACGCACTGGAATTTTAGTCAAGGCTGAAACTAATGCCGTACACATCCCTATGCCTGCGCTAGGGCCATCTTTAGGCGTCGCCCCTTCAGGCATATGCAGATGCACATCACTCTTCTCATAGAAGTCTGCAGGGATGCCTAACCCCTTTGCACGGCTACGCACAACAGTTAAGGCTGCCGAGATCGACTCCCCCATTACATCGCCTAAGGAACCCGTTTTAATTAATTGTCCTTTACCTGGTATCACTGCTGACTCAATAGTGAGCAAGACACCACCCACTTGCGTCCAAGCCAACCCTGTAACTTGGCCAATCTGATCATCTTCCTCAGCTAACCCAAAGGTATATTTTTGTACGCCTAAATAATGCTCCACATCATCAGCAGAAATAGTCACTGCAAATTTCTTAGCAGATACATGCTCTTTCACCACTTTGCGGCATACTTTAGCAATTTCACGTTCTAAACCACGTACACCAGCCTCACTAGTATAAAGACGAACGATCTTCAACAATGCATCGTCTTCAAATACCAGCTCACCTTTTTTCAGGCCATTGGCTTTCATTTGCTTGCTGACTAAATACTTTTTCGCAATGTTCAGTTTTTCATCTTCGGTATAACCTGGCAAACGAATGACTTCCATACGATCCAATAACGGTCCTGGAATATTCATGGAGTTAGCTGTACACACAAACATCACATCGGATAGATCATAATCCACTTCCAAATAATGATCGTTAAAGCTGTGATTTTGCTCAGGGTCCAAAACTTCTAGCAATGCCGATGCTGGGTCACCACGCATGTCTTGACCCATTTTATCGATTTCATCTAATAAGAATAATGGGTTACGTACACCAACTTTGCTCAAGCGCTGAATCACACGGCCTGGCATAGCACCAATATACGTACGACGATGGCCACGAATTTCAGCTTCATCACGCACACCGCCTAAAGCCATCCGCACATATTTACGATTCACTGAACGCGCAATCGACTCTGCTAAGGAGGTTTTACCTACACCTGGCGGCCCCACAAGGCACAAAATAGGTCCTTTAAGCTTGCGCACACGTTTTTGCACTGCCAAGTATTCAAGAATCCGTTCTTTAACTTCTTCCAAACCAAAATGATCCGCCTCAAGCACTTCTTCAGCTCGCTGCAAATCGGTACGCACACGGCTTTTAGCTTGCCATGGTGTGTTAATCAACCAGTCTAAATAAGTACGAATCACCGAAGCTTCTGCTGACATCGGCGCCATTTGCTGTAGTTTTTTCAGCTCCGTATGAGCTTTGGCCTCAGCTTCTTCGCTCATACCTGCTTCTTCAATGCGCTTTTTCAGTTGATCAATTTCATTATTACCATCTTCATCTTCACCCAGTTCTTTTTGAATAGCTTTCATTTGCTCATTCAAAAAGTACTCCCGTTGACTGCGCTCCATTTGTTTCTTAACACGACTACGAATACGCTTTTCAACACTTAATAATTCAAGCTCGGTATCCAAAATACCTAACATCAACTCAACGCGATCAGCAATATTCCACTCGCTCAGCACGGACTGTTTTTGCTCTAACTTTAAAGTCATCTGAGCAGCAATGGAGTCAGCTAAACGCCCTGCCTCTTCAACTTCACTTAATGAAGTTAGCGTTTCAGCAGGCACTTTTTTACCTAGCTGAACAAAGCTTTCAAATTGTTCCAATAAAGTACTTTGCAATGCTTCATTTTCAACTTCACTGATTTCTTCAGCAGTTCGAGTCTGTACTTGAGCAGTTAAATAATCGCTATCTGTGGCAGACAACTGTTTCACTATTTCAGCACGCTGAACGCCTTCAGCTAACACTTTAACCGTGCCGTCGGGCAGCTTTAAAAGCTGCAAAATTGTCGCAATAGTGCCCACTTCATGAAGGGCATCCGTGTCTGGATCATTATCTGCAGGGCTGCGTTGCGCGATTAGCAAGATTTTTTTGTCGCCTTGCATAGCGGCTTCAAGCGCTGCAATGGATTTTTCACGCCCTACAAATAGGGGGATTACCATGTGCGGATAAACCACAACATCTCGCAATGGCAATAATGGCAATTCGATGATTGTCTTCATTGTTCTCTCTCACATGCGGCACGCAGGCCGTAAAAATTGGCAAGCTTGTGACTAAAGATGGGGGCGAGTAACAGCAATTACAAGGTGGCAGCCATAAAATAACAAAAGGGCCCGTAGGCCCTCTTATTAACAGCATCTTAACAACACAGATCTTAAGCGTCCGGAGCCGCTTTTTGCTCTGCACTGTCTTGTGCTGCATAGATCAACAACGGCTTAGACTCACCACTGATTACGCTTTCGTCAATTACCACCTTACTGACATCTTTTTCTGATGGTATATCATACATCGTATCGAGCAATACACCTTCAAGGATAGAGCGTAAACCACGTGCACCCGTTTTACGCTCCAGAGCATACTTAGCAATAGCCTCAAGCGCATCCTCACGGAATTCTAACTCAACCCCCTCCATGTCGAATAACTTACCATATTGCTTAGTTAAAGCGTTCTTCGGCTCCGTTAAGATCTTAACTAACGCTGCTGCGTCTAACTCTTCTAGCGTTGCAATCACAGGTAAGCGCCCAACAAACTCTGGAATCAAACCAAATTTCACTAAATCGTCTGGTTCAACATCACGTAATGCTTCGCCGATCTTCTTTTCTTGCTCCCTGCTGCGTACTTGCGCTGCAAACCCTATACCACCCTTAGCAGAGCGATTTTGGATCACTTTTTCTAGACCCGCAAAAGCACCGCCACAGATAAACAAGATATTTTTCGTATCTACCTGCAAGAACTCTTGCTGCGGATGCTTACGCCCACCTTGCGGTGGAATCGAAGCTACAGTGCCTTCAATCAACTTCAATAAGGCCTGCTGAACCCCCTCACCAGACACATCACGAGTAATCGATGGGTTATCCGATTTTCGAGTAATTTTGTCGATCTCATCAATATAGACGATACCCATTTCTGCTTTTTCGACATCATAATCACATTTCTGCAGCAGTTTCTGGATGATATTTTCTACATCTTCACCCACATAACCCGCTTCAGTTAAAGTGGTTGCGTCTGCAATAGTAAAAGGTACGTTCAGTAAACGCGCAAGAGTTTCCGCCAGCAAGGTTTTTCCCGAACCTGTTGGCCCAATTAGCAAAATATTACTCTTACCCAGCTCAATATCGTCTTTTCTTTCCCGATTATTTAAGCGTTTGTAGTGGTTATACACCGCTACAGCAAGCACTTTCTTAGCGCGCTCTTGGCCAATCACATACTGGTCAAGAATGCCGCTGATTTCCTTAGGAGAAGGCAATTTATGTGCTGCGTCGTCTGCTGCAGCTTCTTCCACTTCCTCACGGATAATGTCATTGCACAGATCAACGCACTCATCACAAATAAAAACCGAGGGGCCAGCAATAAGTTTGCGCACTTCATGTTGGCTTTTGCCACAGAAAGAGCAATACAATAATTTGCCTTTATCCTCGCCACTATGCGTATCAGTCATTCGTTCGTTCCAGTTTGGTAGGCTTTGAATACAAGGTGGAGCCTTTGTTTGGCTTTTCAACCCTATGTGCCCACATAAAACATTTACAGCGTTACTAAACTTAATTAAACCGACATTTCTCGTTTAGTAGCTACCTGGTCAATCAAGCCGTATTTAACTGCTTCTTCAGCACTCATAAAGTTATCGCGATCAGTATCTTTAGCAATAACATCAATGGGCTGTCCCGTATGATCAGCTAAAATTTTATTTAAGCGATCACGAATGGTCAAAATTTCTCGGGCATGGATTTCAAAATCCGATGCCTGCCCTTGGAAACCACCTAACGGTTGGTGAATCATCATGCGTGAATGCGGCAAGCAATAACGCTTACCCGCTGCACCACCGGCAAGCAGTAACGCCCCCATACTGGCTGCCTGACCAATACACATAGTTGAAACGTCAGGCTTAATAAACTGCATGGTATCGTAAATGGACATACCCGCCGTAACCGACCCACCTGGTGAATTAATGTACAGGTGAATATCTTTATCAGGGTTCTCTGCTTCCAAGAACAACAACTGTGCAACTACAAGGTTCGCCATATAGTCTTCAACAGGGCCAACCAAGAAAATAATACGTTCTTTTAGCAGGCGCGAATAAATATCATAGGCGCGCTCACCGCGTGATGATTGTTCAACAACCATCGGCACCAAACCGCCAGCTGCTTGGATGCTCTGCGGGTGTTGCATAAAATTATTATCTGACATATCTGCCGTCGCTCCCAGGTTGATGATCATCGTCTCAAAGACACACAAGCCAGCACTAAGGCTGGCTTGTGAATTAATAAACTAGACTAGCCTATTAATATATAGCTGTCAGCGAGTAAAATTACTCTGCCTTAGCTTCTTCAGCTTCTTCTGTTTGTGCTTCTGCAGCAGCTTTAGGTACTGCAGGCTTCACAGCTTCCTCATAAGGCACAGTAACATCAGTTACTTTAGCTTGTCCTAAAACAGTTTCTACGACCTGCTCCTCAAGCACAACTGCACGCACATCTTCGAGCTGCTGCTCATTTTTGTAGTACCACTCAATCACTTGCTCAGGCTCTTGATAAGCAGCAGCCATTTCCTCAATAGTGCTACGTACTTGTGCATCATCTGCCTTAATTTCAAATTGCTTAACCATCTGTGCAACGATTAAACCTAACGCCACACGACGCTGCGCTTGTTCAGTGAACAACTCAGCAGGCAACTGATCAGGCTTAATGTTACCACCAAACTGCTGCACGGCCTGAACACGTAAACGGTCAACTTCGTTAGAGATCAACGCACTAGGCACTTCAACTTCGTTCGCTGCTAACAAACCATCCATCACTTGGTTTTTAACTTTACCTTTGATGGCTTGGTTCAGCTCACGCTCCATGTTCTTTTTAACTTCAGCGCGAAAACCCTCTAAACCACCTTCGGTATTACCAAACATTGCGAAGAACTCTTCGTCTAGCTCTGGTAACTCAGGTGCTTCCACTTTATTGACAATCACAGTGAACTCGGCAGTTTTACCAGCTAAGTCTAAATTTTGATAATCCTCTGGGAAGGTTGGATTGATAACCTTGGTTTCACCTGCCTTGCAGCCAACTAAAGCATCTTCAAAACCTGGGATCATGCGACCTGACCCCAAAACCAATGGAACATTGTCTGCAGTACCGCCAGCGAATGCTTCGCCATCGATAGTGCCTACAAAGTTAATGGTCACTTGATCTTCTAGCGCTGCTTCGCGCTCAACCTCAGCAAAACGCGTATTCTGCTTGCGTAAGATATCTAGCATATTATCAACGTCAGCGTCTGTTACTTCAGCACTCTGGCGCTCAACTTCAATGCCTTCTAAACCTTGCACTTCAAATTCTGGGAATACTTCAAATGTCGCAACGTACTCTAGATCTTTATCTTTTTCGAACACTTTTGGCTCAATCGCTGGCTGACCCACTGGGTTAACTTTTTCAGCAACGACTGCTTCATAGAAAGTTGCTTGGATTACATCACCCAAAACTTCTTGACGCGCATCAGCTTCATAACGCTGACGAATAATGCTCATTGGCACTTTACCCGGACGGAAACCAGGTACTTTAGCGCGCTTAGCGGTCTGCTGTAAGCGTTTAGTTACTTCACTTTCAATACGCTCAGCAGGAACGCTAATATTCATTTTGCGCTCAAGGGCGGAAGTGCTTTCTACGGAAACTTGCATGGTTATTCCTCGTTGAATAGACGTGGCCAGACATACCGACCCTAGAATCAAGGGCATGCATTCTAGAGGTCTCTTACAAAAATATCCATCCAATCGGACAGAGAATTTTAACTATTACAATAATCCTTCAATTGGCAGCCAAGAAAGCATGCGGGTCGTAGCCCGTCTCCAAAGGCTAGTTTTCGGCTCAGAAGTATAGGTTTTCACCCCTGATTCATGCTGTTCAACCCAGTAAATACGGCCTGTCTCAGTGACTTTCACTTGATAAGCATGGGCTGGTATTTCATCATAAAATGCTTGGTTAATGCGCTTAGCCAGATGCGAGCTATCAATCACAAACCCTAGCTCAGTATTTAAGTTAGCCGAACGCGGATCAAAATTAAATGAACCGACAAAGACATGCTTTTGGTCTACAGAAAAAGTTTTTGCATGCAAACTGGAGCCTGAACTTCCTAAAAAACGCTTTTTTCGCTTCATCTTTGGTGCTTGAGCTGAATGTTTTTGCATCTCATACAAACTCACTCCCGCTTCGAGCAAAGCCTTACGCCGCTTGGCGTACCCCGCATGCACCACAGCCACATCTGTAGCAGACAGCGAATTAGTTAACACTTTTACTTCTACCCCTTTGCGCAACAACCAAGCAAAGGCCTCTACACCAGCCTCTGTGGGTACAAAATAAGGTGAAATCAACTCAACATCTATTGTCGGATTACCAATGATGTCTTGAAACTGCTGAATCAATAAATCTTCTTTTTCTGCTCTACCCAACCCCTTTCGCGGGTCATCACTGACCATACGCACTTTAAGCCATTCAAATTCAACATTGCGCTCGTGTAACTGCTGAATAAACGGTGAAGCACGCAGATAACTTACATATCTTTGAGCGGCCGGACTGTTTTGAATAGTAACCGCTCGCTCACGCAACTCATCCAGCGACATTCCACTACGATTGGGTAAGACTCGCTCTAAAGGGTAGGAAGAAGCACTATGCCAATACTTATCAAAGTCCTCAGACACATCCCGCACTGCTGCGCCAGCACTAAGAATATCTAAATCAGCAAAAAGAACGTCATCGGTTGCACCAAAGTACTCATCACCAATATTACGCCCACCAATAATGCTTAGAGTATTATCTGCAGTAAAAGATTTATTATGCATGCGCCGATTGAGCCGATCAAAGTCCGTTAAGAACCCCCACCAGCGTGCTCCGCGCAATATAAAAGGGTTAAACAGTCGTACCTCTATATTTTCATGTGCATGTAACCCCAATAAAATTGGATCAAGACCACTGGTGTTATTATCATCCAACAGTAGACGCACACGTACTCCTCGGTCTGCCGCCTCATGTAAGGCTTCAAACAGCATGGTGCCAGTCATATCCCGCCGCCAAATGTAATACTGAACATCCAAACTGCGTTGTGCATATTTAGCGAGCATCATACGTGCTGCAAAGGCCTCATCCGCTTCAATCAGCGGATAAATACCACTCAACCCTTGCTCCTGTTGCTCCTCAACAGGCCTCATAGCTTGAGCAAAATACGTATCGGCAACCTGTGATTGAGTATAAGCACTCGACTGGCTACGCCCCTCTAAACTGGGTAAGCCTTGGCAGCCAGTCACAAGCACACTTAAAACCATAAAGCTTAATTTAACCAGGTAATGACTCATAATTTGTCTAACATGTAATCACTCACAAAGCTGACTGAGTGGAAAAACTGCCCTAAATCAAGATCTTGCACGGGCACCTCACGTAAAATACACGCATTCTCGATAGTTTATCGCTATTCAATAATGATCAGCAAAGCTGATCTTAAATCAGTTACTTATACATAGGGTTTTGGCCAATGGAGCACATGCCTAGTTTTAATCGCGCACTCGTAGAAAAATACGACCGCCCTGGTCCACGCTACACCTCTTACCCCACGGCGCCACAATTCCATACAGCCTTTGCCGAAGATCACTATAGGCAAGCAGCAGAGCTTAGCAACCAACAATCTGGAGCTAAAGCTTTATCCATTTATATTCATATCCCATTTTGTCAAAGCCTGTGTTATTACTGCGCTTGCAATAAAATTATTACGCAAAAAACCAGTCGTGCCGTTGAGTACCTTGAATACCTAAAGCAGGAAATTCATCTA
This sequence comes from Denitrificimonas halotolerans, assembly GCF_034259425.1. Classification (NCBI taxonomy): domain Bacteria; kingdom Pseudomonadati; phylum Pseudomonadota; class Gammaproteobacteria; order Pseudomonadales; family Pseudomonadaceae; genus Denitrificimonas; species Denitrificimonas halotolerans. Next base: position 73,191 of record NZ_JAXIVU010000010.1, on the reverse strand, counting down.
CAAGCCTGCCTTTTTGATCAAGAACGTACAGTAACGCAACTGCACCTAGGTGGTGGTACCCCAACATACCTAACTCAAGCGCAGCTCTCTGACTTAATGAAAGCACTCCACAGCGCTTTTAATTTAGATACCAGTGAACAACGTCAGTTTTCTTTAGAAGTTGACCCACGTACGATCACCCCAGAGCAAATCCAGCAACTCAGTGAGCTCGGTTTCAACCGAATCAGTTTTGGGATTCAAGATTTTGATCCAAAAGTACAAGAGGCGGTCAATCGCATTCAAAGTGATACACAAGTAGAAGCGCTCGTCAAAGCTGCACGTCAGACCAACTTCCGCTCCATCAGCGTAGATTTAATCTACGGCCTGCCATTGCAAACAGTGGATAGTTTTAACACTACTTTAGATAAAATTATTGCATTGCGACCTGACCGTATTGCCGCATATAGTTATGCCCACTTACCACAGCTGGTTCGTGCTCAACGCTTAATTCGCCCCGAGGACATGCCCCCACCAGAACGTAAACTAGAATTACTTGAGCTAACCATCCGCCGCCTCTGTCAAGCCGGCTATGTTTATATCGGCATGGATCACTTTGCTTTACCAGAAGACGAACTGGCAAAAGCACGCATAAACGACACTCTGCAGCGTAATTTCCAAGGCTACTCCACCCATGCTGATTGCGATTTAATAGGCTTGGGAGTGTCATCCATTGGTAAAGTCGGCAATACTTATAGCCAAAACGTTAAAGAACTGTCCCAATATTACACACACCTCAATAATGGTGAATTGCCTCTCCAACGTGGCTACCAACTCAATGCTGATGACCGCTTACGCCGTGACGTGATTAGCGCATTAATGTGCCACAATCGTATCGATATTGCTGCGATTGAACAGGCGCACCAAATCAATTTCAATGAATACTTTGCTGAAGCTTTAGCAACGCTGCAAGAACAAGTGGACGATGGCTTAGTGACCATTGATGATGAGGCCATTATTTTACTGCCACAAGGAAACCTCATGATGCGCAGTGTTGCGATGGCTTTTGATGCGTACCTAGGCGCCGCACAACGCGGACAATTCTCACGCACAGTCTAACTCATCACACTGATGCCGAGCTCGGCAACCTTGCTCAGCATCAGGCAGACTGCCGTCAACTGTCAGCATCTAAGCGAAACATATGCAGAAGCCGGTGCGCCACATGCTCCTAAAATAGCCAAAAATACTAAGTTGGCACACAAAATTTGATAACCTCTAACTAACTGGTTACTGCTAGCGCCTTGCACAGCTTATCACTGCACTCATTATTGCTAAATAACTGGCTGTTTCTTAAGCTTGACTAAAGGGCTATGTTACAGAGTTCCACTCTGGGGTGAAGTTCACTACACTGAAGAACACTGTAAACCATCGGCTCAACATTGTTCAGTGATCGACCAATAATAAAATATTACAAAAGGTGCCAATTTTATGAGCAAGACAAATCAACGTATCAGTAAACTTTTCGCCACTATAGCCTTAGCTGGTATCACAAGTTACTCATTGGCTGCAGAGCCCATTAAGATTGCTCTTGCCGGTCCAGTTACCGGTCCAGTTGCCCAATACGGTGATATGCAATCTATAGGTGCCTTAATGGCTATTGAGCAAATCAACAAATCCGGAGGCGTCAATGGCAGCATGCTCGAAGCCGTAACCTATGATGATGCCTGCGATCCAAAGCAAGCGGTCGCTGTTGCCAATAAAATTGTTAACGATGACATCCGATTTGTGGTTGGTCACCTTTGCTCTGGATCAACTCAGCCAGCAGCTGACATTTACGAAGAAGAAGGGATCTTAATGATCACTGCCGCTTCTACAACACCAGAGCTCACGCAGCGTGGCCACACTCTGATTTTCCGCACTATTGGTTTAGATACCATGCAGGGCCCTGCGGCAGGTAAATACGTTGTTGAACAGCTTAAACCTAAACGTGCCGCTATTCTTCACGATAAGCAGCAATACGGTGAAGGAATTGCTACTGCAGTTAAATCAGCTCTAGATACAGCTGGCATCCCTGTAGCACTCTTTGAAGGCGTCACCGCGGGAGATAAAGACTTCTCTGCTTTAATTGCAAAAATGAAAAAAGAAAATATCGACTTCGTTTACTTCGGTGGCTATCACCCAGAAATGGGAATGTTACTGCGTCAAGCTGCCGAGAATAAACTAGAAGCAACCTTTATGGGTCCTGAAGGTGTCGGTAACAGTGACATTTCAGCCATTGCTGGTGAAGCCTCTGAAGGCATGCTAGTAACCCTACCTAAAGCCTTCGATGCTGATCCAAAAAACGCCCACCTAGTTGAAGCCTTCAAAGCGAAGAACCAAGACCCTCGCGGCGCTTTCGTCTTCCCAGCTTATGCAGCAGTACAAGTGATGGCCGATGCCATGACTCTTAGCAAATCCCAAGACCCTGAAGTACTTGCCAGTACCATCCGTAGCAATAGCTTTGATACCCCAACAGGTGTATTGGAGTTTGACGATAAAGGTGATCTGAAGAACTTCAGCTTTGTGGTCTACGAATGGCATGCTGACGGCAGTAAAACAGCTCTAACCAACGAGTAATTTAACTCGTCTACTCAGCCTCGCTATTCAATCCTTATGGGTTCGCGAGGCTGCTTTGCTTGCTGGATATGCTTATGAATGAAGCTTTTTTCTATTTTTTGCAGCAGCTACTCAACGGTTTGACCGTGGGTAGCACCTACGCCCTCATTGCCATTGGCTACACCATGGTGTACGGCATTATAGGTATGATCAACTTCGCCCATGGTGAAGTTTATATGATCGGGTGCTATGTCACTTTTATTGCCCTAACAGGACTCGCTATGCTCGGCCTAGAAAGCGTGCCCTTATTAATTCTCGGTGCTTTCATACTGAGCATCATTGTCACCAGCGCCTACGGCTACAGCATTGAACGTGTGGCCTATCGCCCCTTACGCGGCAGCCACCGCTTAATACCGCTGATTTCTGCTATTGGCATGTCTATTTTGCTACAAAATTTTGTGCGTGTAGCACAAGGAGCCCGTGATATAGCAATGCCAAGCTTAGTAACCGGCGGTGTTACTTTAGGTAATGAAGCAAGCTTCCATGCCAGCTTGTCTTACATGCAAATCATTATCTTTGTCACAACTTTAATGGCGATGATTGCCCTAAGCATTTTTATTTCGCGCTCTCGCACAGGCAGAGCCTGTCGCGCCTGCGCTGAAGATATCAAAATGACTGGTTTGCTGGGCATCAACAGTAACGCCATCATTGGTATCACCTTCGTCATTGGTGCCATACTCGCTGCAGTTGCAGGGGTACTTTTAAGCCTCTACTACGGTGTCGTCAACCCTTACATTGGCTTCATGGCAGGCCTTAAAGCCTTTACTGCTGCAGTGTTGGGTGGGATTGGCAGTATTCCTGGGGCTGTTTTAGGAGGATTAGTCTTGGGTGTGACCGAAGCTATGACCTCAGGTTACTTAAGCAGTCAATACAAAGATGTCGTGGCTTTTGCTCTATTGATTATGATTTTACTGTTACGTCCAACTGGTATTTTGGGTCGCCCTGAAGTGGAGAAAGTCTAATGCGCTTGCACATTAAACCGGCTCTCTTCTCCGCCGCTATAACCTTAGCTCTCAGCGCGATCTTACTGGGTGTGCGCTTAACCCAAGTTGGCACTGAGCTCAAGATTATCGGCGCTGATATCGATGTCATCTGGAAAATTCTTGCAGCCACTGCACTGATCTTTTTTTACAACTTATTCCGTGAGCATATTGAACGCACATTAGGTTTTCTCCCACATGTGAATATACCATCACGCCTGCGCTCGATCGGCACACGTAAGAGTATCCAACGCTTATTCTGGTGTTTCATCATTGCAGCCACGCTAATCTTCCCACTGCTTGGTTCTCGCAGCCAAATTGACCTAGCCACCTTAGTATTGATCTATATTATGCTCAGCCTTGGTCTGAATATTGTGGTCGGCCTAGCAGGTCTTTTAGACTTAGGCTATGTCGGTTTCTATGCCGTTGGGGCTTACACTTATGCCTTACTATCAATGTATTTTGGTATAGGTTTCTGGACCGGTTTAGTTGCTGCAGGCATTATGGCTGCTTTTTTTGGCTTTATTTTAGGGTTCCCTGTACTGCGCTTACGTGGTGACTATTTAGCCATTGTGACTTTAGGTTTTGGTGAGATTATTCGTATTTTATTAAATAACCTCACCGAGCTCACCGGAGGTCCACGTGGTATTGGCGGTATTCCTAAACCGACATTTTTCAATCTTGAATTCAGCCGCCGCGCCAGCGAAAACGCTCAAACTTTTCACCAATTTTTTGGTATCGATTTTAGCTCGATGCATCGCGTGATCTTTCTTTACTTATTAGCATTGATCTTGGTATTGATCACTATTTTTGTAATCAACCGGTTAATCCGTATGCCTATTGGTCGTGCTTGGGAAGCGATTCGCGAAGATGAAATTGCAAGCCGCGCATTAGGCTTAAACCCCACCCACATTAAGCTCAATGCTTTTACGATAGGAGCAACCTTTGCTGGGTTTGCCGGTAGCTTCTTTGCCGCTCGGCAAGGATTTATTAGCCCAGAGTCTTTCACCTTTATAGAGTCAGCCATAATCTTAGCTATTGTGGTGCTTGGCGGTATGGGCTCACAAGTGGGCGTCATTTTAGCCGCTATAGCCATGACCGTTCTGCCTGAAATGGCTCGTGAATTTAACGAATACCGTATGCTGTTATTTGGCTTAATGATGGTACTGATGATGATCTGGCGACCTCAAGGCTTACTTCCCATGAAGCGCCCGCACGTGGAGCTACAGCAATGAGCAGCCGTATTTTAGAGGTTTCAAATCTAACTATGCGTTTTGGTGGCTTGCTGGCCGTAAATGGCGTTGGCCTCACTATTCAAAACGGTCAAATCGTATCCATGATTGGTCCGAATGGTGCCGGCAAAACTACAGTATTTAATTGTTTAACTGGATTTTATAAACCAACCGCAGGAAAAATCGTCTTTGCTGGTGAGGAAATCCAAGGTTTGCAAGGTCATAAAATAGCCCGCAAAGGCATGATTCGAACATTCCAACATGTACGATTATTCAAGAGCATGACCGTTTTAGAAAACCTACTCGTTGCCCAACATCAGCACCTTAACAACAGTTTACTGGCAGGCTTATTTAAAACCCGCGCTTACCGTCAAGCCGAACAAGCCGCATTAGATCATGCAATGTACTGGCTGAAAAAAGTCGATTTATTGAATGAAGCCAATCGCGAAGCAGGTACGCTTGCTTACGGCCCACAACGTCGTTTAGAAATAGCCCGCTGTATGGTGACACGCCCCAGCTTATTAATGTTGGACGAGCCTGCTGCGGGTCTAAATCCTAGCGAAACCGATCATCTAAAGATCCTTATTAACGAGTTACGTGACGAGCACGATATTAGCGTGCTACTCATTGAACACGATATGAAGTTAGTGATGGATATTTCTGATCATATTGTAGTAATCAATCAAGGTACCCCACTAGCTTCGGGAACCCCTGAAGAAGTACGCAATAATCCAGCAGTGATTAAAGCCTACCTTGGCGAGGAATAAGCATGCTAGTTATGAATAATGTCTGCACTTATTACGGCAAGATCCAAGCTTTAAATGATGTATCAATCAAAGTGAATCGAGGTGAAATTGTTACTTTAATTGGAGCCAACGGTGCGGGCAAAACCACCTTAATGATGACGTTATGCGGTGATCCGCAAGCAACCCGCGGTGAAATAGTTTACGAGGGTGAACACTTAACTGGTAAAAGCACTGCTGAGATTATGCGTAAAGGGATAGCCATTGTACCCGAAGGACGCCGTGTTTTTTCCCGCCTGACCGTTGAAGAAAACTTAGCTATGGGTGCTTTTTTCTGTGATGACAAACATGTTCGTGAAGACCGCTTAGACCGCGTACTGACTTTGTTCCCACGTTTACACGAGCGCTTCCAACAGCGTGCAGGAACCATGAGTGGTGGAGAGCAACAAATGCTCGCCATTGGTCGCGCATTAATGAGCGAACCTCGATTACTACTACTTGACGAGCCCTCACTCGGGCTAGCCCCCATTATCATTCAGCAAATCTTTCAGATTCTGGAGCAACTACGCAAGGACGGGGTAACAGTCTTTCTGGTTGAACAAAATGCTCACCAGGCCCTGAAATTAGCTGACCGAGGTTACGTAATGGAACACGGCCGTATTGTATTAGAAGATTCCGGTGACAACCTACTCAATAATGAGGCTGTGCGCCAAGCTTACTTAGGCGGTTAACCTCCCCCAAAAAAAGGGTGAAGCTCTACAGCAAAACGGCCATACCCGACCGCGCAAATATTTTAAGTTGCATTGAAATCGCGGTCGTGAATGACTATTTGAGCGGCGGTACTTTGCAACCTCTGACAGTGTAACCCTAGATCTTTATCCGTGTTTTTTGTAAAGAACTCATATTAAGTGCTGAAAAGTTCAAAAACTTACTTTAAAAACAGTTCGCTGGCTTAGGTAACCCAGCCAGTCGAGCTGCTAGCTTAGCCGGTTTTCCGTTGAATAAAGCATTTAAATACAAGCTATTACCCTTCTCTTTGCCTAAGTGTACCGCCACATACTTCACTAAAGCTCGATTTGCTGGAGACAACTGAAAAGTTTGATAAAACTTGCGTAGTAAGTACAACACCTCCCAATGTGCCTCACTTAACTCAATACCTTCGCGGACCGCTAAAGCCTGTGCTACCGATTCCGACCAATCGTTTAAATCACATAAACAATCGTCTTGATCTAATAAGATCTCACATCCTTCAACCGTTAAAGTTGCTGTATTCATATCCAACTGTTCACCCGTGCATATTCGACGGTAAGCGCTACAAAAGCTGGGTAATCCACGACAGTCAAAACAAACTGTGATGCATCAATCGCACGCGCCTCAAGGTCTTCTTGCAATGCATATAAACGATAATTATTTTGCGTCATTAGCAGTTGTGCAGCTTGGCTACCTGTGCGTAGCGCTTGCACCGCCTCACCACAAAGTAGTATCCCATCACCATCAGACAACACCCGTAAACAGCTCTGCAATTGTGAGCCAATACCAGAGTTTAAAATATGTAAAGTCGTCATTATAGCGTCACCAGATGATCAAACTGGCGCAGTAATTCTTGCACCTGCACTTCATCTAAAAGCTTGGCAGGCACAGCTAATTGATCTGGAGTGACTCCTCGCTCACTAAGGCTGTACTTCGAGACATACAACTGTTCAATACCGAACATCGGCAAAGCTTGCAAGTTGGCGGCTAAGTCTTTTTGCTCAAGCATTTTCGGCTGCTGCTGTTCCAACAGTTGGTACACGCCATCATCCAGAAACAAGATACTTAGCGGCAAATCAAATGCGCCAGCCGCTAAAGCAATATCTAATGCTTCTGCTGCCGCAATACCCGCCCAAGGTGCTTGACGGCTCATTAACAGTACTGATTTAGCCATTACGCCCCCCCAAAGCTGATATGACGATCTGCACGCTGTAAAGCGTCATGTAACTGTCCTAACCCTGAAAGTTGATATCCCTCAGCTAGGTTACCCCCCTGACGTTGGTACCTTGTAGCTTCAACGTGATCCAATACACCACGACGCAATGCAGCAGCAATACAAACCACCGCATCAATGTCATATGCTCGAATAAAGTCCTGCCATTGCCTCGCAATATCTTCTTGATCTTGAGCGACCACTAAATTATTAGCCGCACTGAGCACCCCATCTTGGTAGAAAAAAACCCGCACAATTTCATGCTTTTGCGCGAGCAACGCTTGAGCAAAACGCAGTGCTCGACGCGTAGCGGGGGAAGTACTAGACGACAACACACTTATTACAAATCTCATAGCAACCATCAAAATAAATTTTTCAAAGTTTAGCAGATTAGCTAAAGCATCACCCATTCACTACAAAAACTCTCACTAAAAACAGCTTAAGCACATATTTTGACCTTATCGATTGATTCATAACAATTGAAACTTAATACGATTCATAAATCACACACTCTTTCTCTTATCAAAACCAAACAGGCTTTAAGATGCTGCCTAATCTTTCCCTTGTACTCGCTATCAGTCTAGCGCCTTTAGTCTTAAACCAATCTCATGCGCAAAATATCAGCACCTCAGAAGTACTTGAAAGCTCGCAGTTGTTACTGCAACGTTAAGCCACCTTAGGCGATGCTGTAAAAAAAACTCTAAGGGTGCGTGGTAGCTCTTTTGGTGCTGACACCAACCGTCCGATGATACGCCGAATGGATGGTGCATATCAGAGTGCTAGTACTAAACGCTGACCACACGGTGACTAGCGAGCCCCTGTTACTGGAGCACATCGAGGTCCTGAAAGACCTAACTACTCTACTTTATGACGCAATGCAATTGGCGGCGTGGTGAATCTGATCGATCCCCCTCCTAGCAACCTAAAAATAATCATCAGGTCAACCTTAGATGGCAAAGCTATACGTTAGCTAAAGAAAGCACGATTACCGCTGCCGCAATCTTAGACTTAGATGATTTTTCTCTGCTAATCGAGGGCTTAAAACACGATACTACCCCCTATCCTTTAACCGGTCATGGCGTTGATTCACACTCAAAAAACCTGTTCAATAAAATCTTGTTAGTAGCGAGAAAAGCGTAGTCACAGATGATGTAGCAACCGAATCCATACTAAAGATGCCCTTAAGAGAAAACCATTCTAACAAAGTGCAACATGCGCATATTATTTAAATATGCTTAGAGCTTTCTAATAAGCCTCAATTTATGTGTATGCTGCATACTTAGGAGTAGATATTCATCCATTTACGAACTCTCTTCGGCTCAACCCAACGCTATATTACTCATCACTCTGTTGATGCACTCATTGACACCTACAGAGTTTTACCATTACAAAACGCGTCCTTTGCGCATCACTAACCGCGTCAAGCCTGATAGACTGCATAGCATGTTTATGATCTGTTTATAGGAGTCTCACCTTGACTAGTAACAGTCTTTATCCGCAAGCTGAAACCATTGAACAACTGCGCCAAAACATCGATGCAGTTCGCCAGCGTATTGATCAAGCATGTACAAAAGCAGGGCGGGACCCGTTAGAAGTGCGTCTACTGCCCGTAAGTAAAACCCATCCAGCCCAATACTTACGCCAAGCCTATGCTGCTGGTTGTCGCATGTTCGGAGAAAATAAAGTTCAAGAAGCCTATCAAAAGTGGCAAGAATTAGACGACCTAGACAATCTAAAGTGGTGTGTCATTGGCCATTTACAAACCAATAAAGCCAAATACGTCGCACGTTTTGCTAGCGAGTTTCATGCTTTAGACAGTTTGCGCTTAGCACAAGCACTCAACCAACGTCTCGAAATAGAAAACCGTGATTTAGATGTCCTAATACAAATCAATACATCGGGGGAAAAAAGCAAATACGGTATTGCCCCTGAACAAGCAGCTAAGCTAATAACCCAACTCGAAGCATTCCCACGTCTGCACATCCGTGGCTTAATGACCCTAGCCATCAACTCAGATGATACTGAGCAAGTACGCAGCTGTTTTATTAAGCTACGTGAGCTACGTGATCAACTGAAAAAAATTGCACCACCGAAGATGCAACTGACCGAACTGTCCATGGGTATGTCAGGGGACTTCGAGTTGGCAATTGAAGAAGGCGCCACCATTGTACGCATTGGGCAAGCCATCTTTGGTACTCGTGAGCAACCTGACAGCTACTACTGGCCTAAATAAACGACCACAGATGCCGCTGTTAAGCAGTAGTGGCATCTGTTCACCTTAAGACTAACCCTTTACTCGTTCACGGGCTCGCTCATCAGCTAAGCTAAATATCCACCAAGCCACAAAAATCAAAGGTGGCAACGAAGCAATATTCAGCCAAAACCAGCCTAGAATATCTACCCCCATACCGGCCAATAAACTACCTACTGCAGCAGCGGTAAAAACCATAAACTCATTAATGCCTTGCACCTTACCTTGTTCTGCTGGCCTGTAAGTAAAGGTCAGTAAGTGAGTTGCACCGATGTAAGTAAAGTTCCAACCCACACCTAACAACATTAAACTTAGCAGGTAATGCCAATAACTATTGCCCAAAACATTGACTAAAACGCAAAGTGCCAAAACAGCGCAACCCCATAAAATAACACTGCGCGAGCTAAAACGACGAATCAGATGACCAGTAAAAAATGATGGCACATACATACCCAAAACATGCCACTGAATCACCCAAGCAATATTACTAAACGGAAAACCATCCTGCTGCATAGCAATAGGTGTAGCTGTCATTAAAAGCACCATGATCGCGTAGCCAATCGCACCTGAAGCAATCGTAGCAACCAATAAAGGCTGTTGAAATAACTCGTAATAACTGCGAGAGACCTCCCCAGGAATAGTTTTTACTGCAGTAGCTAATCGCAAGCTACTGATCAAAAGCAAAGCCAGCACATAAATCATGAATAGCCCATAAAAAGCACCGACAAAAGGATTGCCGTCAAACCACTGTCGAGACCAAATCGCTAAGTTTGGACCTAAAATCGCTGCTAAAATACCACCAGCCATGACCATACTGATCGCCCGAGGACGCTGTTCCACATTACACACATCTAAAGCTGCAAAACGGTACTGTTGACCTGTGCCAATGGCCATACCAATCAAAAAAGTACCTACTGCAAAGTGCATTAAACTGCTGGCTTCTAAGCCCTGTAAAGCAACCCATGTACCAAGCAAACCAATACTATTGCCAAGAATAAAGCCCACTTTGCGCCCTAATTTGTGCATTAAATGTGCCGCGGGTAAGGTGGCCACAATTAAGCCCAAAAACTGCATGGCCACCGGCACAGTAATCAACGCAGGATGACTAGCTAATTGTTTACCAATTAAAGCCGAAACTGCTACCAGTAAAATATTTCCTGTGGTTAGCAGTGCCTGAGCAATTGCCAACCCCCATACACTAACTGGCACCTAAGGCCTCCAGTATCTAAATTTATGTACACACGCAGATCATACGAAACTTGATTTTACTTCTGACGAGCTAATTGAAATCAAGTTCATTCCTGTTTTTCAATGGACCGCGATGGGTCGGTTATAACCGCTGTGTCAGGCTGATTATGCGACACCCAATCACTTACCAAACTATAAGCAACTGCAAGTAAAGTAGGCCCTAGAAACAAACCCATAAAACCAAAGGCAAATAAACCACCAAACACCCCCATCAACACAACAACCAGAGGCAAATTACCACCGCGACTAATAAGGTAAGGTTTTAGGACATTATCCACAGTGCTGATCACAAAAAAGCCCCAAAACAGCAGGAAGAACGCCATACCATATTCATTTTGCATAAATAACCATGCAACAGCTGGTCCCCAGACAAGCGGCGGCCCCATAGGTATCAAACTAAGCATAAAAGTCAATGAAGCTAAAATTAGCGCCCCTGGTACACCTGCCACAACAAACCCAAACAAGGCAACCAAAGACTGCGCAGCGGCTGTTCCAATGACGCCATTGACCACTCGACGTACAGTGCCAGCAACTAAATCAATATAATAATCGCCACGCTCATCAATTAATCGTTCGACTAAACTTTTCACAAAGTGCGCTAGGCGTGGTCCATCACGATAGAAGAAAAAGACTAGAAACAAGCTCAGTGCCAATTCTAAAAGACCTGCCCCAATACTGGCACTGCGAGCCAATAACCAATTTCCAGTCTGTCCCATATAAGGTTTAATAGTGGCAAAAAAGGCTGCGCCCTGCTCATCTGCAGCCATCCAGATTTCCAACAAACGATCGCCAATCATCGGCAACTCAACCATCCACTCTGGTGGATCAGGCAAGCCTGTTACACGCAAATTCTTAATCAGTTCAGTTGTTGTTCGAATGTGATCGGCAATATTAAAACCAAGCCAAATCAACGGTCCCGCAAGCACCACAACCCAACCAGATGTGAGCACTCCCGCCGCTAATGACTCATTATTATTAAAAACTCGCGTCAAAAACTGCATCAACGGCCAACTTGCAAAAGCTAAGACTGCAGCCCAAAACAAGGCTGAAATAAAAGGTGTCAAAACCCACAGACAAGCCCCAAGTAAACTCAACAAAACAATCTGCGCTAATAAGCGGTCATTACTAAACATAATGTTTACCCATCGATAAAGCTGCTATTAAGGCAAACGTTGCAAAAGTAATCCCGGCTGCTCAAATTCTGCCTCAATTTCTATACGGCTTTTGCGCAAGCCCACTTCCACCATCGCATCACGCCACTGTGTTGCATACTCGCCCGCCATACTGATTCGCATGGTGCTGTTTTGATTCAAGGCACGCACCAATAAATGTACCCAAACCGAGTCAGGCTCACCCGTCAACCCGCGCAAAGCTAATCGATCATCGGTACTCAGCTGTCGCTCCAAAGTTGTTGCTGTGGGCAGCAAGCGTTCAGGTAACTGCTGTGCTTGGAAATATTCTGCATGTAAAAAACCACGACCATTACCACGTGTAATAGCATAGACCGCTACTAAATTGGACTGTTCACCTTCTTTAAGACGATAAAGTGCATAGGCCTGCTGGTCATCAGGCCCATATAAACGTGCATTATTGAACACATGGTTCGCCCACAGATTACTGGGCCCACACTCGCGGGCGGCACACCAATACAGCATGTCAGCCCCTTTACCTTGTAGAAGCTGGCGACTACCATTGAATGCACTCAGTGCTTCATGGCTAGGCGATAATTGTACTGTTAAAACATCGACCGAGCCCCGCACCAAGACCTCACCACTATAGCGCGTGTTACCACTGATACGGCGCACCGATCCTTTTGGATAGATTTTTTCTACAGTTTCCTGCCGCTGCTCAGTAATAATTCTTGCATCATGTAAAGACTCAAGACTTAAGAGCTCTTCAAAATGACTTGCAAAAGCAATATTTCCAGCTGCTGCGAGTAACACGGCCATAGCCGATTTTAACATCCGTTTATCCATGATCACCTTACCAGCATAGTTTGTGCAGTTTGTATGAAGCTAGCTTTCGTCTCATTACCCTAGCGCATACCTTATGCCATTTCATGATATACAAAAAAAATCCTGCACAACTTCAGCAACTGCCTGTGCGCCTTGCTCATCATCAAGGTGCAAGTGATGGCCGCCTGGTAAACGTTGCACATCTAAAGAATAAGTACTAACAAACTTCAGAAAGTCAGCCTCTTTCAGTAATACACCTTGTTCTGCAGCAATCAAACGCATTGGACACTGTACAGCACGTACAAAAGCTTGCGCATGCGATTGAGTTAAGCGCAAAGGGGAAGGTAAGGTTAAGCGTGAGTCGCTGTTCCAACTATAACCGCCAGCAACTGGGCTTAAACCACGCTGAGCTAAGAGCTCTGCTGCCAACTGGCTCACAGGCATAAACCCTGCCATACGCGCCTGAACAGCTTGTTCCATGGTTTTATAAACTGTTTTCTTTTTGCTAGATAATTTAATTTGGGCCTTCAATGCCTCGCCCAGTTTTTGTGGTGATTGTTCCGCCTCGCCAGTGTCTGGTACTAAACCATCTATCAAAGCAATACGCTCAATGCGCTCAGGCACTGCAGCAGCGAGGAGTACACTAACAATACCACCTAGCGAGTGTCCTAATAAGGAAAACTTATCCCACCCAAGCTGCTGAGCAGCCAGTAAGGCGTCCAATGCATAATCCCACAGCTGATAACCTGCTCCTGGTTCGCGGTGCCCAGAGTGGCCGTGCCCTGCCATATCAATAGCAACAATGCGTAAGCCCTGCAATTTAGGCGCCAGCAACTCAAAGGTCATTGAATTATCCAGCCAACCATGTAATGCCAAAACTGGTTGGCCATTTTCAGGACCATAAACACGCGCGGCCAAGTCGATATGAGGTAATTGGATACGTATTTCTTGAACGGTAGCCGTCACGCGGAACTCCTTAGTTTATAAATACTGATCTGATTGACATCCTCCCCGACCTAAAGGACGGGGGTTCCTACTGCTAGACGACCATGCCCGGCCGCGATAATGTTACGTGCCGCGTTGATATCACGATCGTGGGTGACACCGCACCCGCTGCACGTCCATTCTTTTATTCCAAGTCCTGCGATACCTTTCGGCCTCGATTCGGGCAAGCTACCACAATGCGAACAGGTTTGGGTGGTGTATGCCTCGTTCACTTCCTTAAAAACAATGCCTGCGTGAGCGCATTTATAGTCCAGCATTGTTTTTAATTGACCCCAGCCAGCGTCCAACACTGACTTGGCCATCGTGGTTTTAACGAGTTTTAAACTACTGACGTTGCCCACATAGATTTCACCGCAGCAATTGACCAGCATACGGCTGAACTTGTGCAATGCGTCTTTTCTACGATTAGCGATTTTCGCATGAAGGGTTTTGACTTGGGTTTTATTTCTAGCTCGTTGCGCTATGGCTAATTTTTCCTCAAGGCCACGGTAGAAGCGGCCCGCTTCCAGCTTGGTGCCGTCCGAGCAGGTGGCTGTATCAATTAAGCCAAGGTCAATACCGATGCGGTCTTGGCCGGCGGGTATCTCAGCCTGCACATCCACCACTACATTGAAGTACCAGCGGCCACGGGCATCTTCATTGAAACTGGCCGAGCGAAACTTGTATTGGTTCAAACCGTAGCTGTCCCACACCTTGAAGTAGTGGCCATTATGGTAGACCTGTCCGTTTTTCCATTGAGCTGCACCGGTATTGACGGGTATCCAGCCCAGTGAGCGGCGTACACCGCCTGATTTGCGCCAGTTCAGCCGCGCTTTCTTAAACTGCTTACGATGCATATCATACGCAGACAAAAACACACCACGCTCTTTAATCGAGCGTTGACTTAATTCATTAACAAAGTTCCAGACGAAATTGACGCTTCGAGCCATGCGGTTTAGCAGGGGCACATGCCTGTCTCGGACTCGGACTTTTAATGTTTTGGTGTGCCTTATCATGCTGTATACAATACCAGTACCAACCTACACTGCAAAGGCTTTAGCAATCTATTAAGGGGTTAAGGGGCTGCTTAAGCAGCCCTCGCTATCCATCCCCGCACTAAAAGTACGAGGTCTTACGCGACTTTGATAACCGAAATGATCAGTCTTGCACATGCTGTAAGGCTCGCAGGTCCATTAAGCCCGCCCCAATAAAATCACCTTCTAAACAGGCAACACTCGCCGTATCCATAGATAAACCATACTGACACTCTCCATGCATGAGCCAACTTGCAAGCAACCCAAGCAGGGGTTGATGAGCCACAATCAAAAGATTACCAACTGGATAACTATCCAGTTTTCTCACCACTTCGCGCACATCCTCCTCAGGAGTTAACCAAGGTACAATTTCAATTACACCTAAACACTGCAAGGTTGACGATAATAATTCAGCCGTTTGACGCGCGCGCACATAAGGGCTGCAAAGCACACGATCGAAATGCACATCACGTAAAAAATCTGCCGCCTGTACAACTTGCGCACGCCCCTGCTCAGTAAGCTTACGCTCCGAGTCCTTAATCTGATAAGGCTCTGCAGCACCATGCCTTAACAACCAGAGTTTCATATCTTTGGCTCATCCTTTGACATATTTTCTTGCGCCTTGGTTTTAGCCAATACTTCTGCAGTTACTTCCACTTGCTGCTCTGTCGCTAAATCTGCTTGAGACGTAACACTCTCACTGCTTTGAGCATTTTCTGGCAATTTACTTTCAGCAATTGCTTCCTCATCCAGTATCTGTTTGCGTTCTTCAGCTACCTCCTCTGAAGTCATAGCTGTCACCACCACTGGTGAAGTTGCCGCTGCAGCTGCACTTGCCTCTTCTGAGGTAGGTTCTTTAACGTTGGGAACATATGCGCACTCACCATTAGCTTGACGGGCACGCGGCCAATCAGCAACTGGCCAAGGTTTCTCATCCGTATTAAACACTGCATAGCGTCCAATCTGACTGAGGTATTGACTCAAACTATCACCAAAACTCATAAAATGCTGACTTGGTGCTCCGTAAAAAAGACGATATAAAAACTGCGCCACAATTAAAATAGCTAACAAAGGCACAGCAACCTGCCATACTAAGAAAAATAGCAGCATCCATAGCACGCGCAAAAAAAGCGATTCGCGCCTGATAGTTTTTTCCGCTGGAGTCATTTGAAAAATCCCCTATTTAAAACCATCAATTGAAATAAAGTCGACATCTGTTTTAGGCTCACCGCTCATTAACCCTGCAATGACTTGTTCTAGAGTACACCCCTCAAACAAAATTGCATGCAAACCAGCCACCAAGGGCATATAGACACCAAGTTCTTGTGATTTTTCTTTAAGCACTTTTAAAGTATTGACCCCTTCAGCTACTTCACCCAAACGCTCAACAGCATCCTCAAGACTTAAACCTTCACCAAGGGCAAAACCCACTTGATAGTTACGACTTTTAGAAGATGTGCATGTCACAATTAAGTCGCCCACTCCAGCCAACCCCAAGAAAGTGATTGGATTAGCGCCCAACTTCACTGCAAAGCGTGTCATTTCAGCTAAAGCACGGGTAATTAACATACTTTTTGTGTTTTCTCCCATACCTAGCGCTGCTGCCATACCAGCAATAATAGCGTAAACATTTTTAAGCGCTCCACCCAATTCAACACCAAAGCGATCAGCGCTGGCATACACCCGAAACGTTGGGCCATGCAAAACAGATTGCACTGTTTTACACAGTGCTTGATCTTCACTCGCCACCACACTGGCAGTTAAAGCATGTGCCGCAACCTCACGTGCCAAGTTCGGGCCAGACAACACACCCACGCGAGCATGGGGTGCAACCTCTTCTAAAATCTGACTCATTAGTTTAAATGTTTTAGCCTCAATACCCTTCGTAGTGCTCACCAGTAACTTGTCACGCAACACTTCAGCAAAAGGGGTCAGCACACTGCGTAAAGCAGTTGACGGCAAAGCCACAAAGATTAAGTCACACTCTGCTAAAGTTGCCGCCAGATTAGTTGTGGCAGTAACACCTTCCAGCACCACCACTTCTTTTAAATAACGCGGATTTTTCCGGTTGCTATTAATGGCCTGCGCTTGTGCTGCATCACGCATCCATAAACGGACAGCATATTGATTACTGGCCAATAAGTTAGCAACGGCTGTGCCAAAACTACCGCCACCGACCACTGCAATTGGTTTTTTATCTGACATCTCGTGTTCTCTTGTGCCTCTATTTTGGCGATTACACCATTATACGGTGCTGCCCACGCATAACCAGTATTTAACCTTACCAGCTCAGCTGTTAATTTTTCATTTCTATCACAGATACAAATACTCTTAACCGGCCTCCAGCTCATAGCAGGCACAAACAAATGATTTCCAAAACCACACTTCTTATGAAAACCCGCTCAAATGCATACAAGCACCTTAGCTGATTCAACGAACATACCACTGTCATACCATGAAAAACTCATACAAAAACAACATCATGATATCTCAGCGCCATCGCACCGAAACGGTTAGGATAGTCATAAGCGGCCACTGAAGTTCTTATAAAAGTATCATTTACTCATTTCCAATGTGACTTACGAGTCGGCAATGTGGTCTAACCCTTCAATTAAGCTTAAGATAAAGCTTATTATCTACTGTTCAAACAAGAGTAATAGCCTTACAAGCGGCTTAAGTTGAATAGAGTTTTTTTGTTAAGCGTTATTAAATGTGTTAAAAACACGCTGATATGCTTTAAAGTAATCATTTTTAGTTAGATGGATATCCATCGCCCATGCTGTATACGATTAGGCACGTTGAGGAGCCCGCATGACCAAACAAAACGCCTTCACCTACGAAGAACTGCTCAAATGCAGCCGAGGAGAGCTCTTCGGTCCAGGTAACGCGCAATTGCCCGCACCAAATATGCTGATGATCGACCGCATTGTGCACATCGATGATACAGGCGGTAAATACGGTAAAGGACAAATCACTGCTGAGCTAGATATTCATCCCAATCTTTGGTTTTTTGCTTGCCATTTTGAAGGTGACCCTGTTATGCCAGGCTGCTTAGGTCTTGATGCGATGTGGCAGCTGGTAGGTTTCTTCTTAGGATGGCAAGGCAACCCTGGCCGTGGACGCGCTCTAGGTTCAGGTGACGTTAAATTTTTTGGCCAAGTTCTACCTACGGCTAAAAAAGTGACTTACCAAATTGATATTAAGCGCACCATTAATCGCTCTCTAATTCTCGCGATTGCAGACGGTACAGTTACCGTTGATGGTCGCGAAATTTATAGTGCCGAAGGCTTACGTGTCGGCTTATTCACTTCCACTGACTCTTTCTAAAGGATGACCAGTATGCGTCGTGCTGTAATCACCGGAATAGGCATTGTTTCTTGCCTAGGTAATGACAAAGATACCGTAGCTGCCAACTTACGTGCAGGCCGTACTGGTATTCGTTTTAACCCGTCTTATGCTGAAATGGGTTTGCGTAGCCATGTTTCAGGGACGGTCGATATAAACTTAGAAGAAGCCATTGATCGCAAAGTTTTACGCTTCATGGGGCAAGCTGCTGCATTCTCCTATTTATCAATGCAACAAGCGATTGAAGACAGCGGCTTAAGCCCTGAAGATGTATCCAACCCACGTACAGGTCTCATCGCAGGTTCTGGCGGTGCATCCACTTTAAACCAAATGGAAGCTATTGATACCTTACGCGAAAAAGGCGTTAAACGTATTGGCCCTTACCGCGTCACCCGTACCATGGGTAGTACTGTATCGGCCTGTTTAGCAACACCTTTCAAAATTAAAGGTGTGAATTACTCTATATCTTCTGCATGCGCAACCAGTGCTCATTGTATCGGACAAGCACTCGAGCAAATCCAACTGGGCAAACAAGATATTGTTTTTGCTGGCGGTGGCGAAGAAGAGCATTGGAGTCAGAGCTGCTTGTTTGATGCCATGGGTGCCCTATCGACACAATACAACGATACCCCAGAAAAAGCATCACGCGCCTACGACAGCAAGCGTGACGGCTTTGTCATTGCTGGCGGTGGCGGCATGGTTGTGGTTGAAGAGCTTGAACATGCCTTAAAGCGTGGCGCTAAAATTTACGCTGAAGTTGTTGGCTATGGCGCGACCTCTGACGGTCACGACATGGTAGCCCCAAGCGGTGAAGGTGCGGTACGTTGTATGCAACAAGCACTGGCAACTGTTGACAGCCCTATCGACTACCTTAACACCCATGGTACTTCAACACCCGTCGGAGATATCGCGGAAATTAACGCAGTACGCGAAGTCTTTGGTGATAAAGCACCACCAATTAGCTCAACCAAGAGTTTGTCAGGTCACTCTTTAGGGGCTGCAGGGGTACAAGAAACCATTTACTCATTACTAATGATGGAAGGTGACTTTATCGCAGGCTCTATCAACATTGATGAGTTGGATGAGGCCGTAAAAGATATGCCTATCGTTCAGAAAACCCAAGAAAACGTTAAACTCAACACTGTAATGAGCAATAGCTTTGGCTTTGGTGGTACTAACGCCACCTTAATTTTAAAGCGCTATAGCAAATAATTGAGTTGAGCAACACAAAACGGCCACTGCATTTTAAACTGCAATGGCCGTTTCTTTATCACACTAATGTTCGTGCAGGCACCCTTCTAACTCCAAAAACGCTTCTGTAAACGCTCCCAACCTTTATCAGCAATATGCTCCAATGCAGCACCAGCGGTTAACCCTACACGTTCTTGCAACGATTTTTTCTGAACATACTTTAACGAATAAATATCTGCTTCCTCTGCATATTTAGATAAATACTCATCACTGGTCTGCAACACATCTACCAAAGCCAAGCGCTGAGCGTCAGTACCCAACCACACCTCACCTGTGGCGACTGTATCAATATCCAATTGCGGACGAAAGCGTGCAACAAACGCTTTAAATAAGTCATGGGTAGTTTGCAGCTCTTGCAAAAACTTCTGTCGTGCAGGCTCTGTATTCTCTCCCATCACGGTTAAAGTGCGCTTGTAATCACCTGCGGTGAGCACCTCCACATCAATATCATTTTTCTTTAATAGCCGATGGATGTTAGGTATCTGCGCCACAACACCGATAGAACCTAGCGCAGCAAAGGGAGCACTCAGAATTTTGTTACCAATACAAGCCATCATGTAACCACCACTTGCAGCAACCATGTCCACACAAACGGTTAAAGGGATACCCGCATCACGAATACGCGCCAATTGTGATGCTGCCAAACCATAACTATGCACCATGCCACCACCACTTTCTAAACGTAAAACCACCTCATCACTTGGCTTAGCCACACTTAACAAAGCGGTAATTTCATGACGCAAATTTTCTACTGCTGAAGCACGAATATCACCATCAAAATCTAAGACATAAATACGCTTTTTATCAACAGGGACTTTCTTTTCTTTTTTCTCTTTTTCTTTATTCGCTTTTTTCAAGGCTTTAAGTTGCGCCTTATCTAATACGCTGTACTCAATATTTTCTTTAAGATCACTGTAAAAATCATTAAGGCTGTTCACTGTTAGTTCGCCACTTTTAGTATTGCCGCGGGAACGCAAACTAGTAGCGACACCCAACACAATAATAATAACCACCAACACTGTCACTGCACGTGCTAAAAAACCGGCATATTCAAGTAAAAAATCCACTGCAAACTCCTTAAATAATAATGGTTACTATCTTACCTGAGCCTCAAAGATTATTGACAATAAACACTCAGTTTTGTTTGTTCTTAAGGGTGCAAATCGAGGAGGGACTAAGGTCCATTTTATATTTTTTGCTCACTAAACTGTATGCTGCGGACATCTAACTTCTAATTTATGTCATTGCTTGAAGGACTGCTATTTTTCGAAGGAATTACCACCATTTCTCTTCTCGCAGGAGCACTCTCTAAGGCTTTTAAAAGTCTCATGTCAACCTTTTTTCTTAAAAAAACACGAAACTTGTCCACATTTTTATACTTGACTTTTAAATTTATTATTTTTATAACAGCTCACAATAAAACTCTAAAAAAATACTTAACATATTGATTATAAAGGATTTTTCATAACGTTTGATTTTTCATCAATTTAAGCTACAGCCCCACACCATCAGCCTCGCAGCCATTTACAACCATCTTACCCACAAAGTTATCCACAACTTCTGTGGATAACAATACAACAATATGTAATCTTGACGTCGACGCAGTGATATTGAATAACTTGCTCTTATGCTAGCTCAGAAACTCCAGACTAGAACTGTGTCACAACTCCACTTCTATCCCACTTGGGGTGAGCGTGGGTATACGTATTTTTACTAAAAACCAAAGGCTGTGTAGTCGTTCAGTGTACCCGCCATTCTAATCAGCACTCGCAACCAAACACCACAATGAAGTGGTTTCTGCACTGCGCGCAGTAAATAGCGGGTCTGCTTCGTCTTTACTGCGACCATGCCTTGGCTCAGTATCCAGTCGATACTTCACCTCTAAGCCTGCCTGAATAAACCAGTTCAACAGCTCCTCACGGGTACGCAACTGTAAATGCTCTGCCAAATCCGAAAGGATCAACCAAACCTCTCCCTGTGGTGCTAAATGTTGCTTAACCCTCTGCAAAAAGCCTCGCAACATAGAACTTTTAGGATCATATACCGCGTACTCTAAGGCAGAACTAGGCTTGGCTGGCAACCAAGGCGGGTTACACACAATTAAGTGTGCTTCTGACTGTCCTACAGGAAACAAGTCAGCTTTTTGTACTTTAACACTGGTTAAACCTAAACGTTGTAAGTTGTCTTGTGCGCAAGATAAAGCACGTGGATTAAGATCAGTTGCAACCACTTGCTTAACACCCCGAAGAGCCAAAACAATAGCCAGTAAACCAGTCCCAGTACCAATATCGAAAGCTAAATCTTGATTATCAGGCAGCGGTGCATCCAACATCAATCGCACATACTCATGACGAGTCGGTGCAAACACAGCGTAATGTGGATAAATTGATAGATCTATACCTTCAATAGGCACTCCTTTTTCACGCCACTGTGCAGCACCTAACGCACCCTGCACATCACGCAAAGCAATCAAACAAGGCTCAGTTAGCTCACCAAAAGCCTCGGTACAAGCAGTTTTAAAATCAGGGGCGCGTCGTAAATCACTGACGTAGCCTGGAGCAAGCTCTAACAATACCCGACTTAAAATACGCGCACGCTGAGCTTGAGCGAGACGCTGCTGATGAAATTGATTAGAAACAACATTTTTGTCGGTCACATTCTGAGCTGACTTGGATTTTTTATTAGCTTTACGCTGTTCCGTACGCTCAATACGACGGCTCATAGCCTGCAATAATTGACGAGCATTATGAAAGTCCCCCCGCCATAATAAAGATGTACCCTCGCAAGCTAAACGATAGGCATCATCAGCTTTGGTTTGATCATCAACCACAACTATACGTGTGGGTACTGACTGGTTGCTCTCAGACAACCATAAAGTCTTACGAGGCGTTTTATTGTCTTGCCAGTGCACATACTGTTTCTCGATTTGCAACACGCAACACTTCCTTCACTTTCAGGGCCCGCCATAAAGATGCTCAGGTCGCTTATTAAAGGGCCGCTTAGGCAGCCCTCGCCATCTACCCCTGTACTAAACGCACGAGACTTTCCGCAATTTTAGTAATACCTAACCGCACTTACTATCACCACAGGCTAAGCAGGTTAAGCATCCATCCATTTGTACCGCAGCTTGGGTATGGCACTTATTACACAACAGAGCTCCAGCTGGGTACTCATTAGCATTATGCTCACTGTTAGCCGCGGCTTGCTTAGTCCCATTAAGCTGCTCAAACTCAGCACGCTTTTGCGCCACAAATTGTTTTTGATGTTCATCCAGACCGTCATCCATCAAACCAATGAACTTCAAGTGACGTTCCAACACATCACCAATTTCAGCCACCAACGATGGCATCCACAAACCACCTTGCTTAAAATACCCGCCTTTTGGATCAAAAACGCTTTTCAGCTCCTCAACCAGGAAAGTACAATCGCCCCCTTTACGAAACACCGCAGAAACAATCAAAGTTAAAGCTGCAATCCACTGATAGTGCTCCATATTTTTTGAGTTAATAAAAATCTCAAATGGACGACGCTGCTCATGCTCAGTATGCGGATTCAAGACAATATCATTAATCGTAATGTAAAACGCATGTTCAGAGTTTGGCGTTTTAATCTTATAAGTTGAGCCCACCAAAGACTCTGGACGTTTTACCTTTTCATGCATTTCAACAAAAGCTGGGGCCGGCGCTACCGTAGACTCTGTGGTTTTTTTATCATCAGCAGAAACCACTTCATAGCCAACGATTTTTTCGCTGATTTTTTTAATGCTCATGTTGTCTTCCTCAGCTTAAAGTTTTCCGTAATAGCCTTCTTTTAAGGCTTCATAAAGATTGGCAGCACTGTGCAACTCACCATCATATTCAATTTGCTCATTACCTTTAGCTTCAACCTCGGAGCCATCAGCTAGCTTGAATCTATAGGTGGTATTAGCCAAGTTTTCTTCCGTCACTAATACGCCTTGGAAGGCTTCAGGGTTAAAGCGGAAAGTAGTACAGCCTTTCAAACCTTGCTGACAGGCATATAAGTAAATATCTTTAAAGTCTTGATATGGATAATCTGTTGGTACGTTAGCCGTTTTAGAAATGGATGAGTCAATCCACTTCTGCGCTGCTGCTTGCACATCCACATGTTGAATCGGCGTCACATCATCAGCACTGATAAAGTACTCAGGTAAATTATTGGTTAAGGCATCAGGATCAATTAAAGTGCGATAAGCTAACAACTCATAGCTGAATACATCCACTTGCTCTTTCGACTTTCTGCCCTCACGAATAATGTTACGTGAATAATGGTGTGCAAAACTTGGCTCAATACCATTGGAGGCGTTATTGGCCAGTGACAAAGAAATGGTTCCTGTCGGTGCAATAGAACTATGATGGGTAAAGCGCGCGCCTTTCTCAATCAAGGCTTTAGCTAACTCAGGCTCAGCTTCAGCCAACTGCTGCATATAACGACTGTACTTACCCCACAGCACTTTGCCTTTAACTTTCTGCCCAACTTTATAGCCATCACTCAACATTTCTGGACGCTTAGCTAACATGGCCCCAGTAACTGTAAATACTTCATCCATGATTGGCGCCACACCTTTTTCCTCACCTAGTTCTACTCCAGTACGCCAACCTTCTAATGCCATTTCTTTGGCCACTCGCTCAGTAAACTCTAGTGAAGCTTGATCACCATACTTCATACGCAACATACATAATGTTGAGCCCAAGCCTAAGAAACCCATGCCATGACGACGCTTACGCATGATTTCTTCACGCTGCTCTGGCAGTGGCAAGCCATTAATTTCTACCACGTTATCCAGCATACGTGTAAAAATGCCAACAACTTTACGATACTCATCCCAATCAAAACTCGCCTGATCGGTAAAGGGCTGACGCACAAAGCGCGTTAGATTCACCGAACCTAATAAGCATGCGCCATAGGGTGGTAATGGCTGTTCACCACAGGGATTCGTAGCTCGAATTTCTTCACAGAACCAGTTGTTATTTAACTCATTGACACGATCAATCAGAATAAACCCTGGCTCTGCAAAATCGTAAGTAGAGGCCATGATGGAGTCCCAGATACGACGCGCCTTAACCGTGTTATAAACACGGCAAGCAACCATGCCATCCTCACGTCTAATGTAATGCTTGCTCGCAGGCCAATCACGCCAAATGACTTGTTTAGGATCATTCAAATTCAGCTTATCCACTTCCAACTCGGCAGGACTCAAAGGAAATGCGAGCGCCCAATCACTATCATTCTTAACCGCCTGCATAAACTCACTGGTAATTAAGAGTGACAAGTTGAACTGACGTAAACGACCCGTTTCGCGCTTGGCACGAATGAAGTCCAATACATCCGGATGCCCCACGTCAAAA
The DNA here is from genome assembly GCF_034259425.1 of Denitrificimonas halotolerans. Lineage (NCBI taxonomy): Bacteria > Pseudomonadati > Pseudomonadota > Gammaproteobacteria > Pseudomonadales > Pseudomonadaceae > Denitrificimonas > Denitrificimonas halotolerans. The sequence goes on along the minus strand of NZ_JAXIVU010000010.1, from coordinate 48,208 downwards.
GTAGCCATTTGCGCACCACGCCTACCACCAGCCGAGGAAACGGTAAAGCACATTTTGTCGTAAATATCCATAAAGGACAGTGGTCCTGAAGTGTATGCGCCAGCACCTGAAACATAAGCGCCCTTAGGCCTTAACGTAGAAAACTCATAACCAATACCGCAACCGGCTTTTAAAGTTAAACCTGCCTCATGCAACTTACTAAGGATATCGTCCATAGAATCACCAACTGTGCCAGAAACGGTGCAGTTAATGGTTGAGGTAGCTGGTTTATAAGCTGTAGCCCCAGCATTAGAAATAATACGCCCTGCTGGAATCGCACCTCGATACAATGCCCACAAAAAATGATCGTACCAATACTCACGCTTCTCGGGCACTTCAATATCCGCTAATGCTCGAGCGACGCGTTGATAAGTAGCGTCAATATTTTCATCAATACTCTTGCCATCCTTGGTTTTCAGACGATATTTCGAATCCCAAATATCTTCTGATGCTGGCTGTAAAGCAATATCTGTTTGCGATGTAACCTGAGAGACAGCTGCAGCAGCTTGATTCATGATTGACTCCTAAAACTTAATTGACGGCAAAAGCCCCAAGCAAACGCTTTTTTCAATGCACGCTCAGAAGCGCAAAATCACTACATAATGTGTAATTATGCAAAATACTAACACTATATATAGTGGTCTACAAAATATAGTGGTCTACAAATTCAACAATGCTCATTAGCTTGTTTTATTATTGCTGAAGAATAAACGCATATACCTCAAGATCTATAGCCTGAGCCCTTTCTTCAGATTGGAGTTTGGCCGATCAGGCCTACAAGTTATGATTTTATCTGCTCGCACTTAAACATGAGAGGCTCATGACAAAGTCGATATAATGACATGCGCTACCAAGACAAGAAGTAACGTTATTAACAATAAAGAAATGAAACAACTGAGTAAGTATATCAGCAGAAAGGCAAAAGCTGAACTCACACACCGCCCCTCGCTCCTGCACTTAGCAACACCAGCTTTCAATATTGATATTTAAGGAGCAACCTTCAATACACTTGGTAGATCAGCAGAAGCTCCGTCATAAACAATGCAACCATCAGTTAAGCGAATGGTGCGCAAACACCGAGCGCTTATACGTGGGTCATGCGTGACAATAACAATAGCGCACCGGTGCTCCACATTAAAACGCTCAAACAACTCAAATACTTCATCAGCAGTTTGTGTATCAAGATTACCTGTTGGCTCATCGGCCAAAATTAAAGCTGGTCGCGATACCAAAGCCCGAGCTATAGCGACCCTCTGCTGCTGTCCACCCGACAAGCGATTAGTCGGCTGACGCATATATTGCGTAAGCCCCACTTCACCCAACAGGTACTCAGCATATTCTACTTGAGTTTTAGACGGCTGACCGTAACGCAACATTAAAGGCATCAGCACATTATCCAATACACTAAAAGCGCTGATCAGGTGATGAAATTGAAAGACAAAACCTATGGATTCACTGCGTAATTGAGTGCGCTGTGGATCTGTTAAACCTTCGGTTAAGTGCCCTTGAATGCGCAGCTCACCAGATGATGACACATCTAACAAACCCATCACATTCAGCAAAGTACTTTTACCTGACCCTGAAGTTCCCACTAAAGCCACCAACTCACCACGGCTGACTTGCAGAGAAACATCATGCAACACATGATTTTCCAGAGGTGTCCCCTGATTAAAAATTTTATTGAGCTTATCCAACTGCAACACAACTTGCTGCTTTGTGCTATAACTTAATGGTTGGGATTTAGACATAACGAATTGCTACCGCAGGATCATACCGAGCTGCTCGGCGTGCCGGTACCACCGCCGCCAAAACCCCAGCAGCAGTGGCAATTACAATAGCTGAAACCAACATAGAAGGTTCTAAGCGGATCACAAATAAACGCTCTTCAAAACCATTGAACACTTGCACTAAGCTGTAACCGACTAACACTCCGAGCAAAGAGCCCGCCAAACCAAGCAATCCTCCTTGCAAGAGAAACACCCGTAAAATCTGCTGCTGAGTACTGCCCATAGCTCTTAAAATACCAATTTCACGAGTACGTTGTACTACACTTACGGCCAACACACTGGCAATGCCAAAAACCACCGACATAGCGACAAAAATACGAATCATTTGCGTAGTCATGCTTTGCGAACTCAACGCATTAAGCAACTGCCCATTACTTTCCATCCAACTTTGCACATGTAAACCAGTTAACTGCTTAACCCGTTGTGCCCAATATTCAGCATCAAAGACATCAGTAATTTTCAACTCGAGAAAGGTCACACCACCGGGTAAGTTCAGCAATGCCTGTGCCTGCTTTAAATCAGTGTACACATAACGGCTATCCAATTCGCGTACACCGAGTTCAAAAATCCCCGCAATATCAACAATGGTCTGCCGATCATCACCTGCATCCAAGCGTAATTTATCACCGACCCTCAAGCCTAGATCTTCTGCTAACTGATAACCAATCAGTACATTACTGGCACCCACTTTAAAGTGCCCAGCCACAAGATAATCGTCTAGCTGAATAATGCCTGCATAACGCACCGGCTCTATGCCCATCAAAGCTACTGATGCTCGAGCGGTGCCTTTCTGCGCAAAAGCAGGCCCTGAGATAAGGGGAGACACTGTCTTAAAGATAGGGTAAGTGTCCAGAGCATTACGCACCTCTTGCCAGTTATTGATGGTTTGCAAACGCTGCGCCCGTGGACTTTCTAGCATCCAAATATATTGTCCTTCAGGGGAAGCAGCATAATTATTGTGCTGACGTGTCGCTTCAATACGAATATGAGCTTGAGTACCTAGAGTTTTATCAATCACGTTATCTTGTAGCCCTGTAATCAGGGCTGTAATAAAGACAATAACCGCTGCACCAACTGAAATTGCCACACTAATCAGCAGCGTTTGTAAAGGGTTATCTGCTAAAAAGCGCAAAGCAATGCGCCACTCAATCCATAGCGCATTGCGCCAGCTGCGCAACCGCTTAATGAATAACATGTTGCGCCTGCTCAATACGTATGCGAGCACGCTGACCATCGATGACTGCATCTGTTTGTACCACGATATCACCCTCTCTGAGACCTGAAACAACCTCACTATGAGTCATATTGCGCAGTCCTAACTCCACATCAACCGCAGTTACTTTACCCTCCTGCCAACGCAGTGCTTGCATCAGCCCGGACCCCGTACGTTGTAAATAATCATTCGGCAAAATTAAAGTATTCGACCGCCGCGCAGCAATGATATTGGCGGATACAGTCATGCCTTGTAAAAACGTCTTGTGTTTTTCCGGTTCAAGCAACACATCAATATGCACGTCGATAGTGCCACGCGCGCTATCTACAGCAGGAGCTATAAAGCTCACCACACCTGGGACGATTTGCTCCGGCCACGCATCAGCAATGAGCTCAACCGGCTGCTGCAATTGCACTGGAGCAAAGTTTTTCTCATCTAAAGCCACGACTACTTCTAAACCATTGCTAAGCTCACCACTACGATCATTACCATCTCTGCGGGCAATCTCGAGCAAAACATCACTGGGTTGTACTAAATCACCTGGTTCTACATTGCGAGTTTGAACTTGTCCAGCAAAAGGCGCATAAATACGAGTTTTAGCCAACTCAGCCTCAGCACTAATCACACGCTGCTGCAGCAACTGCTCTTCGGTACTTCCAACCGCCATAGCTTCAGCAGATAACTGCGCACGCGTCAGTGCTGTTTTAGCATTGAGCTCAACTCGCTGTGCTTGCTCCACCTGCTCAATAGAAATCACTCCTCGCTTAACGAGCTGTTCCCGGCGACGCGCCTCACGACTAGCTTGGCGCAAATTATCTTTGGCTTCAATTAGAGCTGTTTGTGCTTGTGGACGGCTGACCTGTTGCAATTGCTGCAGCATACTCTGCGCTTGAGCTAAGCGCGACTGTAACTCGCCCGGGCTCAACTCAAGCAACAGGTCACCTTCGTTAACTAAATCACCTTCACGTACATGACGCGCAATCACCGTGCCAGTTATTTCACTCCCAATACGTGCCACTGATTGATAACGTACCTCACCACTAGCAACAATGCGTAATTCTAACGGCATATACTTAATCTTTTGCGCCACCAACACTGGGCCACGCCACTGAGACACTCCAATAAATACAGCCAGGCATACAGCAACAATTAATATCCCATAAATAATGCGCATTCATGCTCCATTACAAGGCTTTACAGCAACTCAATTGACTCTGGATAAATACGAATGAGACCTTGCTTATATAAACCACCAATGGCTTTCTTAAAATTGCCTTTACTCACACCGAAAGTTTCAGCAATCAATGGTGCGGGGCTTTTATCACTCAACTCTAAACGGCCATTATTGTTCTTTAGCTTGGTTAAAATAGCTTCACCTAAGGTCTCGCGCAGCACTTGACCTTGAGGCTGTAGACTTAAGTTAATCAAACCATCCTCTCGAATCTCGCGAATATAACCACGCTCTTGCATACCACTACGCAAAAACTTAAAAGCTTCATTTTTATGGATTAAACCCCAATGCTCACTATTAATAATAGCCTTGAAGCCTAGATCTGTAGCCTCAACAATGAGCAGCTCCACTTCTTGCCCCACACTATATTGAGCTGGAGTACGATCCAAAAATCGATCTAAATGAGCGGTTGCTGTGATACGACGAGTGCGCTCATCAATGTAAGCGTACACCACACAATAGTCACCCACTTGCAATGGACGTTTTTCTTCAGAGTGTGGCAATAATAAATCTTTACTTAAACCCCAATCTAAAAATAAACCAATACGGTTAATATCTACCACTTTTAAACTGGCAAACTCGCCCACCCTGATCGTCGGAGTACGACCAGTGGCGATAATACGATCTTCACTGTCTAAATAAACAAAGACATTAACCCAGTCGTCGTCCTCACAAGCTTCTCCTTTAGGCATTTCACGCCGAGGTAAAAGAATATCCCCATCAGGCCCACCATCTAAATACACGCCAAAATCGGCCTGCCGAATCACCTGCAGAGTATTCATATCTCCAATCAACGCCATACCTATGCACCTACTTAAAACTGAAAGATTACTATTATGCCTGTTTGCCAACCAAGAACGAGGATTTAATGGCGCAGCACAATCCTAAGTATTAAGACTACAATTTAACATGCCCATTTTAACCTAACCCACTTCTAACTCCGTGCTTTGTACGTAAATCACGGCAAACTGTAAAACTGCTGACAAATACCAAGGTAAGTTTGTATTTCTTCCTCCCAGCGCTGCTGATCCCAGGTCAAATAAGGCTGGCAACGAGCCCGCACCTGTTCAACCAAATCTACCACGCCCAGCAAACCCAGCCGAGTGCGACGCAGTAATAAGTCATCCAAATGGATCACTAGCTCATACTGACAAGCAAAAATAAGCTCAGCCCAATAGATTGCAGTATGAGCGACTTGCTCTGCACCTACCTGCTGAAAAACCTCCGTAAAAGCAACCCAGTTGCCACCATAGCGGCCTCGCAAACGCTGTTGTGCTGCATAAGGTAACGCCGCAATACAAGGGTTCTCCGAGTGCTGCTCAATATCCTTTTTTAACTCAGTGACAACTTGCATAGGGCAGCCATTCAAGTCAGCGCAAGCTTCAATCACCTCAAGTGCCAGCAGGCGAAACGTAGTAAGCTTACCGCCGGCGATACTGACCCGCCCAGGCTCCACCCAAAGAGTATGTTCTCGCGACTGAGCGGAAGGCGCACCAGAATCGGCTTGCGTGTGCGCCACAATGGGCCGAACTCCTGACCAAGTGGACACCACATCCCTTTGAGTGATTTGAGCCTCAGGAAAAACCTTAGCACAGGCCGCCAACAAATAATCCAATTCCGCTTGATCAATCGCTGGCTCTTGATTTAGATCGCCATGATGATCCAGATCTGTTGTGCCTATAATCGTAGCCCCTTGCCAAGGCAATATAAATAATAAGCGCTGATCCTGCGGGTGTTGAATACTTAACGCCTGTTTGATGGGTAAACGTGCATATGGCACTAAAATATGACTACCACGCAAAGGCCTCATGTATTGCTGCCCACCACTCAGTTGGGCAACATCCGTCCAAACCCCTTTGGCTTGAGCCACCACACGACAAGATAACTGCCATTGCGTTGCGCTTAACTGATCCTCCACTTGCAAGCCTATAACTCGCCTCTGTGCTCCTTGCACAACATCACTATAAATCGGCTGCAAAGCCCTCACATAACTAACAATGTACGCCCCCATTGCACGGGCTTCAGATAAGACTTTCATCACCAAGCCCGCATCGTCAGTCAATGCATCCTGATACTCACTAGCACCTATGAGCTGTTCCGGATTAATTTTTTGCGGTATTTTTCTTACCGGATAATAGTGATATGTTTTCGATGCAGCAAATCGATCATAAAGCCACAGCGCACCCCCCAAAAGTAAACGCCCGGGAAATTCTCCTCGATAATGGGGATATAGAAAAGGCATTAACTCAACAAGCCCCGTTTCTTCCTGCAATAAGCGTTGCCGCTCACGCACACTGTCGCGGGTTAATGCAAACTGACCTTGGGCAATATAACGTAAACCTCCGTGCACCATTTTCGAAGTACGACTAGAGCTTCCCCAAGCAAAATCGCGCTGCTCCAATAACAAGCAACGCCAACCTAGACGTGCTGCTTCTCGAAGAATACCAGCACCGATGATACCGCCACCGACAACGATTAGATCCCATTCTTGCCCTGCCAATGTTGGTATTACTTGCTCACGCCAAGCTTGCGTCCAAGGCTGTGCTGCTGCTTGAATGGCTTGCATCATAATCTCAACCTGTTTCGTACGTACTCTATGTGCAGAAAATCACAGCTACCGCTGCAATGTAAAGGTTTATATACACAACATCACATACGATTAAAATGAAAACAAAACACTTAACGAGCATGCTCTAAAAAGTGCTCAGAAGAAGATAGGAGCAATATAGGAAAGGAAAAAAGAATAAACGCATATTCTGTACTGTCTCATCCACTCGCAAGAGTCTGAGCCATTCGAGTTTATACGTCATCCCTTATGTTTTACTGCAAAACGTACCCATGGTACTGCGTGGTTACTTCACAATTCCCGCCCATTAAAGGGCGGGAAAAATGTTACAGATTTAGCTGGCGGTTCGACGCTTTAATGAATTCTTTCTTTAGGTCTTCGAAGTTATGCACTGCAGGGAATTGTGGAAACTCATCAATCACATTCTGCGGCGCATGGAATAAGATGCCCGCATCTGCCTCTGACAACATAGTCGTATCATTATAAGAATCGCCCGCAGCAATAATGCGGTAATACAAAGTTTTCAACGCCAATACTGACTGACGTTTTGGATCTTTCTGGCGTAATTGATAGTCTACCACCCGTCCCTGTTCATCAGTAATTAGCTTATGGCAAAACAATGTCGGAAAGCCAAGCTGACGCATCAGTGGTTGAGAAAACTCATAGAAAGTATCCGACAAAATTACAACTTGAAAGCGCTCACGCAACCAGTTTACGAACTCCACAGCGCCATCTAGCGGCTTCAATGTTGCAATCACTTCTTGGATGTCACTCAGGGTTAAACCATGTTCATCCAAAATACGCAAGCGTTGCTTCATCAACACATCGTAATCTGGAATATCACGTGTGGTCGCCCGTAGTGATTCGATACCAGTTTTTTCTGCAAAGGCAATCCAGATTTCCGGAACCAATACACCTTCAAGGTCAAGACAGGCGATTTCCACAGTAATTCCTCATAATGTAAAAAGATGAACTCTAGCGCCTCCATCCTCTCCATGCAAGATCAAGATGCATTTTGACATCCTCCCCGACCTAAAGGACAGGGATTCCTACTGCTAGACGACCATGCCCGGCCGCGAGAATGTTACGTGCCGCGTTGATATCGCGATCGTGAGTGACACCACACCCACTGCACGTCCATTCTCTTATTCCAAGTCCTGCGATACCTTTCGGCCTCAATTCGGGCAAACTGCCGCAACTCGAACAGGTTTGGGTGGTGTATGCCTCGTCAACTTCCTTAAAAACAATGCCTGCGTGAGCGCATTTATAGTCCAGCATTGTTTTTAATTGGCCCCAGCCAGCGTCCAACACTGACTTGGCCATCGTGGTTTTACTCACCTGCAATGCACTGTAAGGTTTGACTGTGCAGCCCAAGCTCTTTACCTACGCCCTTTGTGTAGGGATGCATATCATACGCAGACAAAAACACACCACGCTCTTTAATCGAGCGCTGACTTAATTCATTGACAAAGTTCCAGACGAAATTGACGCTGCGAGCCATGCGATTTAGCAGTGGCGTATGCCTGTCTCGTACTCGGACTTTTAATGTTTTGGTGTGCTTTATCATGCTGTATACAATACCAGTACCAACCTATACTGCAAAGACTTTAGCAGCCTGTTAAGGGGTTAAGGGGCTGCTTACGCAGCCCTCGTTATCCATCCCCGCACTAAAAGTACGAGGTCTTACGCGATTTTGATAAACACTACATATACCTATAAAGAATAAGCATAATGGTTTATATTCATTCTAACACGCATATTTACCTTGGTAAGATACCGTGCTCACGCGTATAAATCTTCTACCTAGGAAACCAGCATGACTGATTCAATCGATCTTCAGAAACTCACTTCTGACTGCGCTAATGCCTCCCCACAAAGCATCCTCAAACACGCTTTTGCAACTTTTGGCGACGACCTTTGGCTCTCTTTCAGTGGCGCAGAAGATATTGTGCTGCTCGATATGGCTTGGAAAATCAATCCTCGAGTAAAAGTATTCAGTTTAGATACTGGACGTTTACATCCAGAAACTTACCAATTCATTGAAAAGGTACGCGAACACTATCAAATTAAGATTGAAGTCCTTTCTCCAGACGCCGAACAAGTCAATGCTTTAGTCAAAGAAAAAGGCTTATTTAGTTTTTATAAAGATGGTCACAGCGAGTGCTGTGGTGTGCGTAAAATTGCTCCACTAAAGCGTAAGCTCAGCACTGTAAAAGCCTGGATCACCGGCCAGCGCCGTGATCAAAGCCCAGGTACTCGCAGCCATATAGCGCCATTCGAGCTGGATACAACTTTTTCTACAGCTGAGCGAACATTGTACAAATTTAACCCACTGGCACATATGAGCAGTGAAGAGGTTTGGGCCTACATTCGCATGCTAGAATTACCTTATAACGCTCTGCATGAGCGCGGCTTTATCAGCATTGGTTGTGAGCCTTGCACACGTCCCGTACTCCCCAATCAACATGAACGTGAAGGACGCTGGTGGTGGGAAGAATCTACACAAAAAGAATGCGGTTTACATGCCGGAAATAATATTGCAACAGATAACTAGCCCAAGACACACCTCGCCACACTCAAACCTATTTAACATCTCGTCTTTAGGTGGTTTGATAGGTAGTCTTTAAAGCTTTTTCATTATGAGCAAACCCAAATAGCACGCCCCTCGCACTAAAAATACAAGCTCTTTCTCAGTCTCGATAATATTGTGCGCCAAGCAGGTTATACTTGGCGCACAATATTATCTATGTGAAAGTATTTTTCACTAGTTTACTGACAATATTTTACTTACATTCACTGCAACTACTTTGGGAGCCCTATGAAAACCCCTGCACGCCTAATACCCTTAATTAAAGACGGGCTGATTGATGAGGTGTTACGTCCCCTAATGAATGGCAAAGAAGCTGCTGTCTATGTTGTACGTTGCGGTGACGAAATCCGCTGCGCTAAAGTTTATAAAGACATGGATAAACGCAGCTTTAAAAAAGCATCTTTATATCGAGAAGGCCGCAAAAGCGGCAACAGTCGTCGCGCACGCGCAATGGAGAAAGGTTCGAAGTTTGGCCGTGAACAAGCTGAAGAGGCTTGGCAAAATGCAGAAGTTGACGCCCTTTATCGTTTAGCGACTGCTAAGGTACGGGTACCTCAACCCTACGGCTGCTTCGACGGCGTCTTACTCATGGATTTGGTAACCTTACCAGATGGACAAGTTGCTCCACGCCTAAACGACGTCAGCCTTGAACCGAGCGAAGCTCGACGCGATCATGCCATCCTCATGGAGTCAATCAAACGCATGCTCAGTATTGGTCTTATCCACGGTGACCTTTCAGAATTTAATGTCTTAGTCGACGAGCAAGGCCCTGTGATCATCGACCTCCCTCAAGCAGTCGATGCTGCCGCCAACAATAATGCTTTTTTTATGCTCAATCGTGATATCAATAATATCACTCAATATTATGCTCAATACGCCCCTGAGTTATTACAAACGCAGTACGCACCTGAAATGTGGAGCCTATATAAAGAAGGGAATCTCACCGCAGACACTCCTTTAACTGGCAAGTTTTTGGAGCCTGATACAGAGGCCGATGTAGACTCTGTCATGGCAGAAATTCAAGCCGTATTAAACGAAGAACGGGACCGAGTTGCTCGCGCTAATGCTGAGGACTTTGAAAGCTACTCATAAAGGCCTCATTCACTGATATCTGCTGAAAAACTAAAAAGCCCCTGCCGGAATCTAAACCGCAGGGGCTTTTATCGAGACGGTTAGGCAATCGTCATAGGCTCATGTTAACGGTAACGCTTTCGCTACGCATTGCGACACATTGTCACTGCCCACCCCACTCATTACTCCACCCCTCTGAGAGATAAGGCAAAATATCAAAACGAGCACAGCACGAAACCCAGATCATTTTTTCTCTAGGAATAAAAAAACCCGCTATTAGTAGCGGGTTCTTTACAGGACAAGCACCGGCGGTGTGCTTGTTAATATGGTGCCCGGAGCCGGAATCGAACCGGCACGGTGTTGCCACCGAGGGATTTTAAGTCCCTTGCGTCTACCTATTCCGCCATCCGGGCGGTAGATGCTAGATGGGTTGCTTTACTGAACTGCTTCCCAATCGACGGGCGCTAATATATGAGATATTTCTGATGAACGCAAGCCTTATTTTGTTTTTTTTATAAAAAAGTTATTTTTTACTCAATTTCTATGATTTTTACCATTACGGATGAACTGCCAACCACTTTAGAGGTGTAGGGGGCCCAGGTAATACACAGACTTGCTAAGGTGCGCTGCACCACAGCAGAGGTTATGCAAATTGACTCGGCTAACTCCCTCGCACCGCAGGTTTCTGTCATTGATATCCAGCATCGTGGCAAACTGTGACCATGAGCTGTCGCTGATCGCTTTAGCTAAGCGCCTGCTTTAACTTTAGCCGCCGCCCTCGGCGAGCTAAAACCTTTTGCTCACGCGCCAACTTATTTTCGTGCTTGGCTAAAAACTTAGGATGAGCAACTCGTGTTTCGTCTGACATCACAATAAAGTCTGTTACCCCTAAATCAATGCCTATATTGCTGTTGGTTTTGGGTAATGGTTGGACAATGATTTCAACCAGCACACTGACAAAGTAGTTACCGAACTGTTCTTGATACTGTGGCGCTTTTGATAAGGCCGTTGACCTTGCGGTCAATCCGAGCTTTAACATGCCTCACCTTGGGCAGCTTGATTGAGCGGCTGGTAACAGCAACTGTGCCTTTTTGGTTGTTGGTCGTGTAGCTGTCCTGAATGCCTTTCCTTTTGAACTTAGGGCAGCCAAAACCACCCTTGAAAAAACTTTGAAAGGCGCTTTGCAGGTCAAGCTGAACATTGGCCAGTGCCAAACTATCCACTTCTTTAAGCCATTCAAATGCTTTTTTGTACCGAGCAGGCGTGTTTCTTAGTGTGGTCTTAGTTTTTTCATAATATTCTATTTTTATCGTGGAGCACTTTATTGCAAACAAAGCGAGCGCAACCAAGCGACTTGGCAAAAAACACCTGCTGTTCTGCCGTTGGGTAGAGCCTGTATTTATAGGCCTTAAGGACTTGCTTGCTCATTTCACTGGCTTACTATGTACTGCTTTACAACATCAAGCGGTGCACCATCTTTGCTCTACTCGATACAACAGCATCAAATACCTTTCTGCGGTACCTGGTGACAAGTATCAAGGATAATTGAGCAAAAGACTGAATTCACATTTATATCTAACAGCACTTACTTTCAAGCCCATCCATGCTTAAGACTGAGTCTTTATTTCATCATGCAAACACCTAAAGGTAAGATCAAAAGCGCATTCATCCCACCACCTAAAAGATGGGGGACTTCTTCTAGCAACTGTTAAAACTATAACAACCATCTTTAAAGCCTAAAAAATCAGATAAAGGCTTCAACCGTGCTTCAATTGCGTAATACCCCTAACCATCAGCGAATTAAAGACTGCTTCTATTCTGGTTCATTAACTCAATCATCGCACCTAAACCACATCTAGCTACGACCGAGTTATTACCAGCTAATGTCAGTGTTGAATGTTAGCTAGAGCCAATCAAAAACAATACTGGACTATAAATGCGCTTACGCAGATATTCTTTTAAGAAAGCCAACAAGACATGTACCACTCAATCTTATTCGAATTATGGCAGTTGACCCAGTCAAAACCGCCTAGCAGTAGACTCCCCATCCTTTAGATCGCCGAAGATATCAACTCAACATATAAACTTAAGAATCATCCTTGATGCTCAGCCTCCAAAAATAAAATACTCTCCTAGCAACTCTAATTGTTTACTTAATCAAACGAATGCGTAACATATAAATTGCTTCCTGCACAATAGCAGGCAGTTCCAATGAAAACCCAAAGTAAGGGGAACACAATGAATAATGTTCTAAAATTTTCTGCTCTGACTTTAGCTGCTATTTTAGCGACTGGTTGCAGTAGCTTATCCACTGAAAACGAAGCTCGTTTAACTGCAACTGAAGACTCAGCTGCACGTGCACAAGCACGCGCCGATGAAGCCTACGGCAAAGCAGAAGAAGCTCTGAGCGCTGCTCAACGTGCCCAGCTCACTGCTGACGAAGCTAACGAGCGTGCTTTGCGTATGTTAGAAAAAGCCAGCCGCAAGTGATCTGATTTATTCAGGTAAAATAAAAAGGCTGCCCTAAAGGCAGCCTTTTTATTAGTACAATGCATCTTAGATGCTATTACTCAACCAACAAAGTTCAATAATACACCTGCTGCTACAGCAGAACCAATTACACCTGCCACATTGGGTCCCATCGCGTGCATTAACAAGAAGTTTTGTGAGTTAGCCTCCAACCCAACCTTGTTTGCGACACGAGCAGCCATAGGCACTGCAGAAACACCTGCCGAACCAATCAACGGGTTAACTTTCACAGTACTAAACTTATTCATAACTTTAGCCATCACAATACCCATAGCTGTACCACCACTAAAGGCAATCATACCTAAAATCAAGATACCTAATGTTTTAATTTGCAAGAATGACTCTGCTGAAAGCTTTGACCCTACGGTCAAACCTAACGCAATTGTCACAATGTTAATCAAAGCATTACGTGATGTATCAGCCAAGCGCTCAACCACACCAGACTCACGCATCAAGTTACCGAAGGCAAACATACCCACTAAAGGCGCAGCATCAGGTAGTAACATACCAATGAGCAAACACAAAACCAATGGGAATACGATCTTCTCCGTCTGCCCCACATGGCGCAACTGAGACATGACAATTGCACGCTCTTCTTTAGTCGTCAAGGCTCGCATAATCGGTGGCTGAATCAAAGGAACCAATGCCATATAAGAATATGCTGCAACCGCAATAGGACCTAAAAGATCCGGTGCTAATTGGGCTGTCACATAAATCGAGGTCGGTCCATCAGCGCCACCAATGATAGCAATCGAAGCCGCCTCTTTAAGAGTGAACTCCAAACCTGGAATACCCAGCATACCTACAGCTAGCGCCCCCAATAAGGTCGCAAAGATACCAAATTGTGCAGCAGCACCAAGCAGCAAAGTTTTGGGGTTAGCCAGCATAGGACCGAAATCGGTCATAGCCCCCACTCCCATAAAAATCAAGAGTGGAAACACACTCGTTGGCAAGCCAACTTGATATAGAATGCTCAGCAAACCACCGGTTTCCGCCATGCCTGCTACAGGAATATTAGCCAACACACCACCGAAACCAATCGGAATCAGCAGTAAAGGCTCAAAGCCTTTACGGATCGCTAAATAAACCAAACCTAAGCACACAGCAATCATTAAGGCTTGACCGCCTTCAATGTGATAGAGGCCAGTGCTCTGCCATAAACTTAAGAGCTTATCCATCATCTAGCCCTCAAGATATGGTCAGCAGGCTATCGCCAACCGACACTGCATCGCCAACTTTTACGTTGACACTACCAATTACACCACTGCGGAAAGCGCAAATTTCAGTCTCCATTTTCATGGCTTCTAAAATCATAACAACCTCGCCCTCTTCCACCTTCTGACCCGGCGACACCAATACTTTAAAGATATTCCCTGATAGCGGCGCACCTTGTGGATCACCCTCACCTGTAGCAACAGGAGCTGGCTCACAAGCAGTTGCCTCACCAACCGGCTTCAAACCTTCGATATCCCCACCCTCATTGACCTGCACCACATAGCTTTTACCGTTCACTTCAACAGTATAGGCTTGCGGACCAACTGCACCACCAACAATCTCATTACCAGTAGGCACGGGTTCAAAAGCATCGGGGTTGTCACGGTTCTCTAAAAATTTCAAACCGATCTGCGGGAAGAGTGCATAAGTCAACACATCATCAATCACATCATCAGCTAGGCGAATATTTTTCTCTTTCGCTAATTCCAGCAACTCATTGGTAAGCTTTTCAACTTCATTATCCAATAAATCTGCAGGACGGCAGACAATTGCTTCTTCACCTTCAAGTACGCGCGCTTGCAAATCAGCATTAAATGGAGCCGGTGCAGCACCGTACTCACCTTTTAATACACCCGCTGTTTCTTTAGTAATGGATTTATAGCGCTCGCCTGTTAAAACGTTAATCACCGCCTGTGTACCAACAATCTGTGAAGTCGGTGTAACCAGCGGAATAAAACCTAAGTCTTCACGTACACGTGGAATCTCTTCCAACACTTCATCAAACTTATCTTCAGCCCCTTGTTCTTTGAGCTGATTCTCCATATTCGTCAACATACCACCAGGCACTTGTGCAACGAGAATACGTGAATCAACACCTTTCAAGGTACCTTCAAATTTCGCATACTTTTTACGCACTTCACGGAAATAAGCAGCCACCTCTTCAAGCAATAGCAAGTCTAAACCCGTGTCATGTTCTGTACCCTGAAACATGGACACAACAGACTCGGTTGGCGAATGGCCATAGGTCATCGACAGAGAGGAGATTGAAGTATCAACGTTATCAATTCCAGCCTCAACCGCCTTGAGGATCGACACTGATGATAAACCGGCAGTCGCATGGCACTGCATATGAACAGGAATAGACAGACTACTTTTGAGCTTACTCACCAGCTCATAAGCAACATACGGGGTCAAAATACCCGCCATGTCTTTAATCGCAATGGAGTCTGCACCTAAATCTTCAATTTGCTTAGCCAGATCAACCCACATTTGCATGTTATGTACAGGGCTCGTAGTGTAAGAAATCGTGCCCTGAGCATGCTTACCATTAGCTTTCACAGCTTTTAAGGCGCGATCGATATTACGCGGATCATTCATCGCATCAAAAACGCGGAACACATCAACACCGTTCAGTGCTGCGCGCTCAACGAACTTATCTACAACATCGTCAGCATAGTGACGATAGCCTAATAAGTTCTGTCCACGTAAAAGCATTTGCTGACGCGTATTGGGCATCGCTTTTTTCAATGCGCGAATACGCTCCCATGGATCCTCACCCAAATAGCGAATGCACGAATCAAATGTTGCTCCACCCCATGACTCAACTGACCAAAAACCAACTTGGTCAAGTTTCCCAGCGATGGGCAACATATCTTCTAAACGAACACGAGTAGCTAAAATGGATTGATGAGCATCACGTAATACAACGTCAGTAATGCCGAGTGGCTTTGTGGCGGTCATTGAGAAAAAACTCCGTATGGGTACACTCAGCCGCGGCTGGCGCGGTGCTGTTTAATGGCAATTTGAATGGCTTGCAATGTATCTGCATCTATCGGCTGCACATTACCTGGTTTCACAGGCGCTGCTACAGCTGTAGCACCATGACTCTCTTCTGGAGCAATGCGCTCCAAAATAAAAGCCATCATACGGATGCAGAAAATCAATAAAACCAAAAATGTGAAAACGAGCCCCATACCAAAAAGCATGAGTTCAACGCCTTCAAGAAGGAGTTGCTGAGAAGTCATATAGGCTCCAAATCCTGAACATCAGGGGGGAAGTATTATAATTTTCATTAAGCCGCTCTTGAGCCAATAGCTAGTAGCTCACGGCAAAACCATCAAACATTACCGTGAATCTCTATCCATTGGCAAACAAATGAGCATTTTTATTTAGATTTTTTTTATTTTCATAAGCTAAACTGAATTTTTATAGTAAAAACATCGTTGCCAAACCAAGGAAAATAAAGAAACCTCCGCTATCTGTCACAGCAGTGATCATGACACTGGAGCCTAGTGCTGGATCTCGCCCTAAACGAACCATCGTCATAGGTATTAACACCCCCATAAGAGCTGCTAATAATAAATTTAACGTCATTGCAGCAGTCATCACAACGCCTAGCGCCCAATTCTCATACAACAACCAAGCAACAACACCAATGACACTGCCCCAAATCACACCATTAATAAAAGCAACTCCCAACTCTTTGCGCAATAAGAGCGATGTATTGCCCGATGACAATTGATCCAAGGCCATTGCACGAACAATCATAGTAATGGTTTGGTTACCCGAGTTCCCCCCGATACCAGCGACAATAGGCATCAATGCAGCCAGCGCAACCAATTGCCCGATCGAACCTTCAAACACACCAATCACACGCGATGCAACAAAAGCAGTTATCAGATTAATCGCCAACCATGCCCAACGGTTTTTTAAAGACTTCCAAACCGATGCAAAAATATCCTCTTCCTCACGCAAACCAGCGCGATTTAATGCTTCACTTTCTGACTCTTCACGAATCAAATCAACCATTTCATCAACGGTTAAGCGCCCAATCAATTTCCCACTTTTTTCAATTACAGGCGCAGACACCAAGTCATAACGTTCAAACGCTTGCGCAGCATAAGAACCATCTTCTTCAGGATAAAAGGTGACTGGATCATCAGCCATCACCTCTTGCACAGTAAGCTCTGGGTCGTTAACCAACAAGCGCTTAATCGGCAGTACACCTTTTAGGATTCCAGCCACATCAACAACAAAAAGCTTATCGGTCTGATCTGGCAGTTCTTTTAACCGACGCAAGTAACGCAAAACAACCTCAAGGGCGACATCTTCACGTATAGTGACCATCTCAAAGTCCATAATGGCACCAACCTGATCATCTTCATAAGACAGCGCGGAACGCACACGCTCACGCTGCTGCGCATCTAGGTTTTCCATAAGGCCTTGTACTACATCCCAAGGCAACTCTGGCGCTAAGTCAGCTAGCTCATCCGCATCCAAATCCTTGGTTGCAGCTATGATTTCATGCTCATCCATGTCAGCGATCAAGGTTTCACGGACCGCATCCGAAACCTCTAGAAGAATTTCACCGTCATTCTCTGAGTGAACCATTTGCCAGACAGTCATACGGTCATCGAGCGGTAGCGCCTCTAAGATATAAGCAATATCTGCTGGGTGCAGCTCAGATAATGTTTGCTGCAATTCAGCTAAGTGCTGTTGCTGCACCAACTGATCAACACGCTCTTGCTGCTCACTACCCTGACGGGCAACACTCTCCTCAATCAGCCGATGTCGTTGCAAGAGCTCAAGAACCTGAGTAAAACGCTCCTGTAGGCGCTCCTGGGGCTTTCTCTCTTCAACTTCAGTCATAAATGAGGTCTCCGTTCCTGCTCACTACTGAGCCAAGGGGTGTGTTTAAATGTGCGTAGCGATCGCTTAATGTAAAAGGCTTTTACTGACATTTATAAAGAGCCAGCTTTGCACTGGTTTTGTAGAGCGCAATAATAACATTGTCGTGCTGGTTTGCATCCAGCAATGAATCTTTCAGGCCTTACTTGCGAGCTTAGCGACTCAAATGTGACAACTTTATAGTAGGCAAAAAAAAACCTGCAAAAATGCAGGTTTTTTAAAAATGGCGGACTCAGGAGGATTCGAACCTCCGACCGCTCGGTTCGTAGCCGAGTACTCTATCCAGCTGAGCTATGAGTCCATTTGGTGCTTATCCAGATCACCACTGGTTTTACCATAGAAAATTTAACTCACTGTCAAATTTTCCAATATGGCGGACTCAGGAGGATTCGAACCTCCGACCGCTCGGTTCGTAGCCGAGTACTCTATCCAGCTGAGCTATGAGTCCGTTGTGGCGCGTATTATAGAGCTATTTATTTGATAATCAAGGAGTTTTTCACTTATTTAAAAACTCTTTGCAATTTTTAGCTCTTCAATACTCAATATGGCGGAGAGGGAGGGATTCGAACCCTCGACACCCTTTTGAGGTGTACTCCCTTAGCAGGGGAGCGCCTTCGGCCTCTCGGCCACCTCTCCGTAACAACGGAGCGTATATTACCTACATTTAAAAAAATGTAAAGGGCAAAAACGAAAAAAGATTAAATTTCTCAGTTTTCGTTATTTCCAGCCTCTTCTTTCTCTTTCTGAATACGCTGATAAATCTCTTCACGATGCACCGCGACTTCTTTCGGCGCATTTACACCAATACGCACTTGGTTACCTTTAACACCAAGCACAGTGACAGTTACATCATCACCGACCATGAGCGTCTCTCCGACTCGACGCGTTAGTATCAACATCATTTATCTCCTTGATTCAGTAGTTTTGGATTACAGTTTGTACCTGTAAAGTGCAAACAGCCTACACCTATAAAGCTTGACCGCATATGATCAGAAACAATTTTTGACAGTAAAGTTTTTTTAGAAGAACAATACTGCCAATTTTCAAACCACATGTCCCTGATAGACAATCACTGGAAATAGCTGTCGCTATACTTTCCTAGAAGCGTCCAGCCCAAAAGCTGTATGCAAAGCACGAACAGCAAGCTCCACATATTTTTCTTCAACAACCACTGAGACTTTAATTTCGGATGTGGAAATCATCTGAATATTAATATTCTCTTTAGCCAAGGCTTCAAACATACTGCTTGCAACACCAGGATGCGAACGCATGCCAACGCCTACAATAGACACCTTGGCAATACTAGTAGTTCCTGCAACTTCACCGGCACCAATATCTTTAGCAGTTGCTTGTAATATTTCGAGTGCTTTATCGTAGTCAAGATTCCCCACAGTAAAAGTAAAGTCCGTAGTATTATCTTGAGCAACGTTCTGCACAATCATATCAATATCAATATTTGCTGCACTGATCGGCCCTAAAATTTTAAAAGCAACACCAGGCCTATCTGGCACGCCACGAATGGTTAATTTGGCTTCATCACGGTTAAAAGCAATGCCAGAAATAATTGGTTGCTCCATAGAGTCCTCATCATCAGTCGTAATTAGAGTGCCAGGGCCCTCTTGAAAACTATGCAATACGCGTAGCGGAACATTGTATTTACCAGCAAACTCGACAGAACGCAGTTGCAGGATTTTTGAGCCAAGACTGGCCATCTCAAGCATTTCTTCAAAAGTAATACGTTCCAAACGCTGTGCTTGCGGCACAACACGAGGATCTGTAGTGTAAACACCATCCACATCAGTGTAGATATGACACTCATCGGCCCTCAATGCAGCAGCTAACGCCACAGCGGTCGTATCTGAGCCACCACGCCCCAGCGTCGTGATGTCACCCTTTTCATCCACACCTTGAAAGCCAGCCACCACAACTACCTTGCCTGCCTGCAATTGTGCCCGCACACTGGATTCATTAATGCTTAAAATACGCGCTTTACCGTGCTCACTATCAGTTAAAATAGGCACTTGCGCACCAGTAAAAGAAACTGCTGGAACACCAATCCTATTTAATGCCATAGCAAGCAAAGCAATAGTTACTTGCTCACCTGTAGCAACCATGACATCCATTTCACGTGCAATAGGTTTAGTAGTAATTTCTTTCGCCAAAGCAAGCAAACGATTGGTTTCACCACTCATCGCTGACACAACAACAACAACATCGTCACCTGCCGCACTAAACTGAGCTATCTTTTCCGCGACCCGCTGAATCTTCTCCGGCGTACCCACCGAAGTGCCACCAAACTTTTGTACGATCAATGCCATTTAACTGTCGCCTTAATCATTATTAGCGTTGAAACATTCATATAGGTAGGCAAGATCAACTTACCCATAGCCTTCAGGCTTTGATTAACTCTGGCCGGCCACATACTCAGCCGTAACAGCCAGCGCTTTCTCAAGCTTATCAAGGTCAACACCACTACCTTGAGCCATATCCGGACGCCCACCGCCTTTGCCGCCGACAACAGCTGCCGCTTGCTTCATTAAATCGCCAGCTTTAAATCGCCCTGTTAAATCTTTGGTCACACCTGCAACCAATGCAATACGGTCACTACTTACACCTGCTAACAAGATTACAGCGCTACCAAGTTTATTTTTTAACTGATCAATCAAAGCTAACAGCTCTTTATTCTGCAAACCATCTAAGCTCGCAGTCAAAACCTTAACACCATTCACCTCAACTGCCGCAGATGCTAAATCACTGCCTGCTGCACTAGCTGCTTTAGCCTTAAGCTGCTCTATTTCTTTTTCTAAACTGCGCTGTTGATCAAGCAAACCTTGCAACTTATCTAAAAGATTCTCACGAGTGCCTTTCACTAGGCTCATAGCTTGTTTTAACTGTTCTTCCGCGCCAGACAACCAATTCCATGCTGCTTCTCCCGTCACAGCCTCAATACGGCGAATACCCGCCGCAACCCCACCCTCACTAGTGATTTTAAACAGCCCAATATCGCCGGTACGCTGCGCATGAGTGCCACCACAAAGCTCTACCGAAAAGCCATCGGCCATGCTTAATACACGCACCTCGTCACCATACTTTTCACCAAAGAGCGCTAAGGCACCTTTAGCTTTCGCAGTTTCAATATCAGTCAATTCGGTCATCACTTCAGTATTATTACGAATCTCGAGGTTCACGCGCGCTTCTAAGGTCTTAATCTGCTCAGGGGTTAGCGCCTCGAAATGGCTAAAATCAAAACGCAAACGCTGACTATCCACTAAAGAACCTTTTTGCTGCACATGCCCCCCTAAAACTTCACGTAAAGCTGCATGCAAAATGTGCGTTGCTGAGTGATTTAAAGCAGTAGCATGGCGTACTTGCGCATCCACTGTTGCCCTGACACTATCACCCACTTTGACATGACCTTGGGTCAAGCGACCATGATGCAAAAATGCACTACCACTTTTCGTTGTATCGGTGACATCAAGATGCAAGCTGTCGGTACTTAAATAACCGCAATCACCCACCTGACCACCGGACTCAGCATAGAAAGGCGTACGATCCAAAACGATCACCACTGCCTCCCCCTCTACAGCCGTATCAACCTGCTCTCCATCTTTCAGAATCATCAGTACTTTGGCATTGGCTTGATGTTTTTGATAACCAAGGAACTCTGTTTCACTGTCGACTTTAACCAAAGCATTGTAATCAATACCAAAAGTACTGGCTGAGCGAGCACGCTCACGCTGCGCTTCCATTTCTCGTTCAAAGCCTTCTTCGTCCACAGTCAAGTCTCGCTCACGGGCGATATCAGCAGTTAAATCCATAGGAAAACCATAAGTATCATATAATTTAAATACTATCGCCCCCGGAATTACTGTACCTTCGAGATCCTCTAAGTCTTGCTCTAGAATACGCAAGCCTTGCTCCAGTGTTTTAGCGAACTGCTCTTCTTCAGTCTTTAAAACACGCTCAATCTGTGCTTGATTGTGTTGCAGTTCTGGGAAGGCTTCACCCATTTCCTCAACCAGTGCAGCAACAACTTTGTAGAAAAAACTACCTTGCGCACCCAGCTTGTGACCATGGCGGCAAGCACGACGAATAATACGACGTAATACATAACCACGACCATCATTGGAAGGCACCACACCATCGGCAATTAAAAAACTACATGACCGAATGTGATCAGCGATCACTTTCAATGACGGATTATCATCATTAACATGTCCTGTCGCCTGCGCGACTGCGCTCAATAAACTCTTGAAGAGGTCAATATCGTAGTTAGAATTCACGTGTTGCATAATGGCACTGATACGTTCTAGCCCCATTCCAGTATCGACACTTGGTGCCGGCAACGGATGCATTTCACCATCTGCGGTGCGGTTAAACTGCATGAAAACGTTATTCCAAATTTCGATATAACGATCACCATCCTCTTCCGGTGAACCTGGCAAACCACCCCAAATATGTTCACCATGATCATAAAAAATTTCAGAGCATGGACCACACGGCCCAGTATCACCCATAGCCCAGAAATTATCTGATGCATAAGGTGCACCACCGTTGTCACCAATACGTATGACACGCTCAGCTGGCACTCCAACTTCCTTCACCCAAATATCATGAGCCTCATCATCACTCTCATAAATAGTGACCCATAACTTTTCTTTAGGCAGATTCAACCACTTCTCGGAGGTTAAAAATTCCCACGCATAATGAATGGCATCCCGCTTAAAGTAATCGCCAAAACTAAAGTTACCGAGCATTTCAAAAAAGGTATGATGGCGTGCAGTGTAACCGACGTTTTCCAGGTCATTGTGCTTACCACCTGCGCGCACACACTTCTGACTCGTGACCGCACGTGTATAGGCGCGCTTTTCTAAACCCAAGAAGCAGTCTTTAAACTGATTCATGCCCGCATTGGTAAATAATAGCGTTGGGTCATTGGCAGGGATCAATGAACTGGAGGCTACGCGGGTATGACCCTTTTCTTCAAAGAAGCGAAAGAAGGCTTCGCGGATTTCTGCGCTTTTCATATACTCTTCCAAAATTAAAATAACGGTAATTGCGTGCTCGATATGGCCTGTTTACCGACTCAAAAGACGCATTATATCGTTGATGCACGATGCCTGCAGCGTTTAACTGCAGACGACAAAATTAACGATCAGTGCTCACATTCATCTGTATGCACATGATCATCTGCAGCTACATCGGCCGCTTCCATTTCCAGCTGCAAACCAACTAAATTACTGGCCAGTGGACGCAAGACCATATTGGCATACTCGGTGTCACCTTCCTCAACATCTACACCCATCAATAACTGACCGTCGCCGACTGTTTGCACCCAAATCTCTTTGCCCTGCCAAACCACCGCAAAACGTGAACATTCAGCTTCTGTATGCGAGCCATCTGCACTTTCAAGAATCAACTTTAAACCTGTCGTCATAATCTGTTTTACTCAACGTTCAATAAAATAAGATGGCGCACAGCAGAATCTCTCTAAATCTGTGCGCTATATCAGCAGTGTGAAGCTTATGCGCCGTTCTGCGCTACAAATTTCACAACAGCCTGTTCAAAACGTGCAAGCCCCTCATCAATATCGACCTGCTCTACAATCAAACTGGGCGCAAAACGCACTACATTTGGACCCGCCACCAATACCAGTAACCCTTCGCGTTCTGCTGCGGCTAATAGTGCGCCGGCCTGATCTTGATATTGTTTATGTAGTACCGCTCCTACCAACAAACCTTTACCGCGAACTTGAGCAAATACACCGTATTTTTCGCCTAAAATTCGTAGTTTTTCACGCAGGTATTCACCTTTTTCTACAACGCCTGCTAAAACCTCAGGAGTATTAATAATATCCAACACCGCCCCCCCCACGGCACAGGCCAGTGGATTACCACCAAACGTTGTACCATGGGTACCTACTGATAAATGCTGAGCATTCTGCTCTGTGGTTAACATCGCCGAAATAGGAAAGCCACCACCTAAACTTTTCGCTGTTGTCAATACATCAGGCGTCACACCATACAACTCATAAGCAAACAGCTTACCGGTACGACCAACACCTGTTTGCACCTCATCAAAAATCAGTAATGCATCGTACTTATCACACAGTGCGCGCACACCATCAAGGTAAGTCTGGTCAGCAGGTAATACGCCGCTCTCTCCTTGAATCGGCTCTAAAATCACCGCACAAGTGCGCTCAGAAATGGTGCGTTCCATTGCAGCTAAATCATTATAAGGCACATGAGTAATACCCTCTGGACGCGGCCCAAAACCTTCTGAATACTTAGGTTGACCACCCACATTCACAGTAAATACTGTACGACCATGAAAACTATTTACAGTCGAGATAATTTCATATTTTTGCTCACCAAAACGATCGTAAGCAACTTTACGTGCTAGCTTTAGTGCAGCCTCATTAGCTTCTGCACCTGAGTTACTAAAAAAGACACGATCAGCAAAGGTCGCTTCAGTTAATTTACGTGCCAAACGCAAAGCAGGCTCATTAGTAAACACATTAGATACATGCCATAACTGCTGAGCCTGCTGAGTTAAAGCAGCAACCAAAGCAGGATGGCAATGCCCCAAACCATTCACAGCAATACCACCGGACAAGTCGATCAGCTCGCGCCCACTTTGATCCCAGAGTCGCGACCCCACACCTCGTACTGGTACAAAGCCTGCTGGTGCGTAATTGGGCACCATAACTTGATCAAAATCAGCGCGACTCACTTGCGCCTCTTGAATGGACATGCCTACTCTCCCGGATAAAATCCTGTTGGTAAATAACCTACTTGAATAAATGAGTTGCGTTTAAACGCAATGCAATAGTTTAAACCCAGATCAATAAAAAAACGCACAACAAACATAAACTTTCTGCGTCATTGTAAATCCTGGCATCATCCCTGCTATCAATATTGCGGCCCTATAGTTTTCAACGATTGTATTCAAGCCCAAAGAACGAAAAACTCTTGCGCACTATACGCTACAGCATGCGCAAAACCGCTCACTCTGAGCGCCAACTTTATGCTTAAGCGAAAGAACTTAAGCCATTACCGCTCAGTCACCTATTTAAGTATGAAGCACCTACCTATGCTATTCACTCCAAACAAATACTCACTGCACTGTTTGGAACCATTGTAGGCTGCCATGCAAATGCACCACCTCTCCAACAATGATTAAGCTTGGGCTTTGCACTGCCTGACCTTCCATCCGTTGTTCAATATCCGCTAAAGTTCCCGTAAATACCCGTTGTTCTGGTGTCGTTCCACGCTCTATTAAAGCAATAGGTGTATCGCTACTTCGCCCATGAGCCATGAGCTGTTGGCAAATATTGGACAAACGACCTAAGCCCATATAAAACACTACAGTTTGTAATGGCACCGCCAATTCCAACCAAGGTAAATCCAATTCATTACCTATTGTATGGCCAGTAACAAAACGTACAGATTGTGCGTAATCTCTATGGGTTAAAGGAATGCCTGCATAAGTGGAGCAACCTGAAGCTGCTGTAATACCTGGCACGACTTGAAAGGGAATATGTTGCGCAGCCAGCTCGGCAATTTCCTCACCGCCACGACCAAAAATAAATGGATCACCACCTTTCAGACGCACAACCCTTCTACCTTGCTTAGCTAACTCAACCAAGCGTTGATTAATTTGCTCTTGCGGCACACTGTGTTCTGAGGCCTGCTTACCCACATACATCCGATCAGCATCACGCCGACACAGAGCCAAGATCGCCGGCGAAACCAACCGGTCATATAACACCACATCGGCTTGCTGCATTAAACGTAAAGCTTTAAAAGTCAACAGGTCAGGATCACCTGGACCAGCCCCCACTAAATACACTTCGCCACAGATCTGAGTGGATGCACTGTGAATTTTGTCAACTAGCAGCTGTTCAGCCTTTTGGGCACGCCCTGCAAACACATGCTCGGCAACCTGCCCTTGAAATACATCTTCCCAAAATACACGACGCGGCTGTACTTGAGGCAACCAAGCTTTAACTTGATCACGAAAGCGTGCAGCCAACTTAGCTAAATGCCCATAATTAGCTGGTAACAAAGTTTCAATTTTAGCCCGCACCAAACGCGCTAAAACAGGAGCTTGCCCCACAGTAGAAACAGCAACGATTAATGGCGAGCGATCCACAATGGTGGGAAAAATAATGCTAGATAAACATGGTAACCCCACCGCATAGACTGGGATACCTTGCTCTTGAGCCTGCTCAGCCACCTTGGTATTGACTGACATCTGATCGGTTACTGCTAAAACAAGGCTACACCCTCGCATATCTTCGGACTGATATGCTCGCCATAAACATTCGCCTTGCTGTCTTACAACGCGCTCTTGTAGCTCAACACTGATCGAAGGCGCAACTACGCGCACTCGTGCACCACTTTCCAATAAGACTTGTGCCTTTCGTAAAGCCAGCCTTCCACCACCAACTAGTAGCACATTACGCCCTCGCAGCTTGTGAAATAACGGCAAACAATCCATCAAAACTCCCTTGCGAAAAACAATCTTGCAGTGTGCACCACCGGCTCAAGACAGCACTAAATTGACCATATATGCTGCTGCCAATAAAAAAGCGACTCAACTGTAGCCAAGTCGCTTTTGTTTGTTTTCAATCATTAAACAAGCACGATCATACTGCTCATGCCTTAGCAAATAATATCCATCCCCCCCATATATGGGCGTAACACAGTTGGAACCGTAATACTGCCATCAGCCTGCTGATTGTTTTCAATCACTGCAACCAAAGTGCGCCCTACTGCCAAACCTGAACCATTTAAAGTATGTACCAACTCCGTTTTTCCAGTTTCAGGATTACGATAGCGCGTCTGCATACGGCGCGCTTGGAAGTCCGTGCAGTTTGAGCACGAAGAGATCTCACGGTATTTATCTTGGCTCGGAATCCAAACTTCTAAATCATAAGTTTTGCTGGCACCAAACCCCATATCTCCAGTGCAGAGCGCCATCACACGATAAGGTAACTCTAATGCTTGCAAAACTTTCTCAGCATGGCCAGTTAACTCTTCGAGTGCCGCCACGGAAGTCTCAGGCGTAACAATTTGTACCAATTCAACCTTATCAAACTGGTGCTGACGAATCATCCCCCGCGTATCTCGGCCTGATGCGCCTGCCTCACTACGGAAGCATGGACTATGTGCAACCATTTTAATTGGTAATTGCGTAGCATCTAAAATTTCACCAGCAACAGTGTTGGTTAAAGAAACCTCTGCTGTCGGGATCAAATACAAGGGGGCTTGCTCATCACGCTCAACACGGAATAGGTCTTCTGAAAACTTAGGCAATTGACCTGTACCTTGCAACGCAGAAGCTTGTACCAAATATGGCGTGTAAGTTTCTTGATATCCATGCTCAGCAGTATGCAAGTCCAGCATAAACTGTGCTAATGCGCGATGCAGACGTGCGATGCCACCTCTCATAACAGAAAAACGTGCACCAGATAATTTAGACGCAGCCTCGAAATCTAAACCCTTAATGCCTTCGCCTAACGCCACATGATCTTGTACTGGAAACTCAAAAGTACGCGGCGTACCCCACTTGCGCACCTCAACATTATCCTCTTCATCCGCACCTTGCGGCACTGTTGCTTCTGGCAAGTTTGGTATATCTAAAGCTATCGCATCAAGCTCAGCCTGAACAGCATCTAGTTCACGTTTACCGGCTTCTAGCTCACCACCTAACTGCTCTACCTGGGCAAGTAATGGTGCAATATCTTCACCACGTGCTTTAGCTTGACCAATCGACTTAGAACGACTGTTACGCTCAGCCTGCAACTGCTCAGTACGCACCTGCACTTCTTTACGCTTGCCTTCTAAGCTTTCTAAACGAGCAACATCCAAAGTATAACCTCGCGTAGCTAAACGCTCAGCGATTTCTTGCGGTTGGGTACGTAACAGTTTTGAATCAAGCATAAAAGTATCCGTTCTTACAGAGAAAATTTAACCAGCGCCAAACCCAAACCAGTAGCTAATAAACCACCGAACAAGGTGACGCCCATATAAAATAAAGCATGCATGAACTGCCCATCGATCAACATGCGCAGCGCATCCAAAGAAAATGTAGAAAACGTGGTAAAACCGCCTAACAAACCGGTCATCAACAACAGTTTGAGCACCTCTGAAGCCCCAGGGCGCCCAATAAACCAGGCAAAAACACAACCGATTAAAAAGCAACCAACGATATTAACGAAAAGTGTTGCAATGTGCAGCTGCGTTGGCCAAATAGTAGCTACAGCGAGTCCCACAAAATAGCGTAAAACACTACCCAATGCCCCCCCTAAAGCAACCACTACTAGGTCACTCATTTCACTGCTCGCCGCTGCTTAGAACTTTGAGCATCAAGCCGTTTCAAATACTGCAGCTTTTCACCTATTTTGATCTCCAAGCCTCGAGTTGCCGGCTGATAATACTGACGCGGCATTAAAGCCTCAGGAAAATAATCCTCTCCTGCCGCATACGCCTCAGGCTCATCATGAGCGTAACGGTATTCATCACCGTAACCTAACTCTTTCATCAGTTTGGTTGGCGCATTACGCAAATGAATAGGCACTTCTAAAGAACCAAATCCTTGCGCATCACGCCGCGCAGCGTTATAAGCCATATAAACCGCATTACTTTTTGGCGCACAAGCTAAATAAACAATGGCTTGCGCAATGGCTAACTCACCTTCTGGACTCCCTAAACGTTCTTGGACATCCCAAGCGGAAACACATAAAGTCAACGCACGAGGATCCGCATTGCCAATGTCTTCACTGGCCATACGTACTACGCGCCGTGCAACATACAACGGATCACAACCGCCATCGAGCATACGAGTATACCAATACAGCGCAGCATCCGGATTAGAGCCCCGTACAGACTTGTGCAGCGCAGAAATTTGATCGTAAAAAGCCTCGCCACCTTTATCAAAGCGGCGCATGCTGTCCCCTAGTACATTTCCGAGCAACTCACTGTCAATACAGGCACCATCCTCCACAAGATCCGCTGCATTTTCTAGTAGGTTCAATAAGCGACGCGCATCACCATCGGCAGCACGCAACAACAATTCCTGTGCTTCAGATGTAATGGACAACTGACGCTCCCCCAAACCTCGCGCCTCATGTAAAGCCCGGGTGATCAGCTGCTGGAGCGCTGTATCGTCAAGACTTTGTAAAACATAAACACGAGCACGAGATAACAATGCATTATTTAATTCAAAGGACGGATTTTCAGTTGTGGCACCGATAAAAATAAAAGTACCATCTTCTACATAAGGTAGAAACGCATCTTGCTGACCTTTATTAAAGCGATGAACTTCATCCACAAATAAAATACTACGCCGGCCGTACTGCGCAGCCTGCTGCTTGGCCTCCTGCACCGCCTCACGAATTTCTTTGACGCCAGACAGTACGGCCGACAGCGTAATAAAATGTGCATCTGTTACTTGTGCCAATAAGCGCGCCAAAGTAGTTTTACCTACACCTGGCGGCCCCCAGAAGATCATCGAATGCAAGGCACCTTGCTCTAAAGCCTCACGTAGCGGCTTACCTACAGCTAAAATATGCTGCTGACCAACATATTCCTCCAGCGAACTGGCACGCAAACGAGCAGCTAACGGCTGGGCAATAGGCTCACAGCTAAAGAGTTGCACACCTACTCCTCAATCACATCAACACCATCCGGTGCTGTAAAAACAAACTCACTGGCAGCCACAGGCTCATTCACCGTTACAGCCGTAAATAAAATATTGGTACGTTGCCCCACTGCGTCTAATAATTGCATGTCATTAATCACACCATTACGAAAAGACAAACGCAAGGTATCAAAGAGTGTGTCTTTAGCCGTTGGTGTTAGCGTAAAATCAATCATTGTTCCAGCTTCTTGATAGCTAATCGCAAAGTTCTCGCTAATTTTGGACACATCGCCAGATAACAATAAGGCAGGCGTGTGAGTTAAGCGCTGATCCATTTTCTGAACTGTCACCTGCATTAAATCCGGATCATACAACCACACTTTTTCACCATCGGACACTAACAATTGCTCCAGTGGCGGATCTGTATGCCAACGAAATAAACCTGGGCGCTGCAACACCATCTGACCTGTCGCTTCCTGCAGCTGCGTGCCGGTGGCATCTAAGGTTAACTGAGAAAAGCCACCACTAATAGTTTGTGTTTTGCTTAACAGCTCACTTAGCTTATTCGCCGAGTACTGTTGCTGTGCTTCGTTGGCCTGTACAGTTTGCGGTACAACGAACACAGCACTGCACATAACACTGCCCAACAACCCGAGTAAACCTTTATATAATGTGCGCATCGTTCATCTCTTTTATCTGAGTTGCGAAATAGGTCCTAAGTTGGACAAGTGAAACGCAAAAACATTCTCAACTAATCACGCACGGGCGGTGGTGCTATCACTTCTCGCGCCCCGTTATGACCTGCGGCCGAAACTACGCCCGCTGCTTCCATCGCTTCCACCATTCGTGCCGCTCGGTTATAACCCACTCTAAATTTGCGTTGCACCGAGGAAATCGATGCGCGGCGCGATTCAGTAACAAAATTCACCGCCTCATCATACAGAGGATCATCTTCACTACTACTATCACCCTCACCATCAAAACCACTACCGGAATCTTCAACACCAGCCAAAATATCCTCAATATAATCGGGTGCACCGCGCAACTTCCAAGCATCAACCACACGATGCACCTCATCATCAGAAACAAACGCACCATGCACACGAACCGGTAAGCTGGTTCCTGGCGGCAAGTAAAGCATATCACCGTGACCTAACAACTGTTCTGCTCCACCCTGATCCAGAACAGTGCGTGAATCAATTTTACTGGACACTTGGAATGCAATACGGGTTGGGATATTAGCTTTAATCAACCCCGTAATGACATCCACCGAAGGACGCTGAGTCGCTAAAATCAAATGAATACCGGCAGCTCGAGCTTTTTGTGCAATACGTGCAATCAGCTCTTCTACTTTTTTACCGACCACCATAATCATGTCAGCAAACTCATCCACGACCACTACAATCGTTGGCAGTTTGTCTAACAACGGCACTTCATCATCAATATTTTCACGCTTAAATAGTGGGTCTTCTAATGGTACACCCGCCTCGATACCTTCTTTCACTTTCCGATTAAAACCGGCAAGATTACGCACCCCCATCGCTGACATCAATTTATAGCGACGCTCCATTTCAGCAACACACCAACGTAATGCATTAGCCGCTTCACTCATATCTGTTACGACCGGACACAATAAGTGCGGAATACCTTCATAGATCGACAACTCCAGCATTTTTGGGTCAATCATAATCAATCTCGCCTCTTCCGGCGTTGACTTAAACAACATCGATAGAATCATTGCATTGACCCCTACCGACTTACCCGACCCTGTGGTACCTGCAACCAGTAAGTGTGGCATTTTAGCCAAATCCGCAATGATTGGCTGACCACCAATATCGTGCCCTAAGGCAACGGTCACTGGTGACTTCGCTTCGGTGAACTCCGGAGTTTCAATCACTTCCGAAAAGCGCACGATTTGACGATCCTCATTGGGCACTTCAATTCCCACAGTGGTTTTCCCTGGAATCACCTCTACAACGCGCACACTGATCATTGCCATAGAGCGCGCAAGATCTTTCGCTAGGTTAGTAATGCGACTCACCTTCACACCTGGAGCTAGCTGAATTTCAAAACGTGTCACTACAGGCCCTGGATGTACCGACTCCACTTCTACCTGCACACCAAACTCTTTGAGCTTCGCTTCAAGCAAATGTGACATTTCTTGCAGCGACTCTTCTGAATAGCTCGGTTTAACTTTTTCAGCCTTATCCAATAATGAAAATTCAGGCAAAGTATCAAGCACCTCTGCACTCGCGGCACCTTCAACAACCTTGGCCTGCTTGCTCGACTGCGGTTTACTCTCAACTGTTTCAGCAAGAGGAATTACAGGCACGCTCACTACGGGCTCTCGACGCTCAGCTTTCACACTTTTATCAGCCATCACTTTAGATACTGGCTGCTGTTCCACACCGTCCTCGAGCGGCACTGCCTTACTTATAGCTTCATGCTTTTGCTCATAAAGCTGTTGCTTTTCCTGCTTGCGCTCCTGTACTTCACCCAAAGTATTCTGCAACCACTCTTTAACCCAAACACTGGCACGCAAAGTGATCTCACCAATACCATCCATAATTTTAAACCACGATAAATTGGCATACACCGTTAAACCAAAAAGGAAGCAAGCCAATAACAATAAGGTTGTGCCTTCCACATTAAGCACACCAACCAAACCCTGCCCCAACGCCTCACCCAAAATATTAAAATTCTGTGGAGCAAGCTCAGGGACAGGGAAGTGAATGTGCGCTAGTGCAGCTCCCGAACACAATAAAAAAACAAAGCCAAAAGCACGCAAGGCAAACAACCAACCGTTCCAATGCATACGCTCATATCGGTTTTGAAAAACCAAGACCGTTTTCAGCATTAAAACCAAAGGAAAAAGCCAAGCAAAATAACCTAACAGGCTAAATAGCACGTCAGCGATCCAAGCACCAATAGCCCCCCCCGCATTAGCCACCGTATCACTAGGCGCAATACTGTTAGTAAAGCTAGGATCATTGGCATCAAAGGTTAGTAATGCCATCCACAAATAAATACAAAGCACCGCTAAAAGGATCAGCCCGCCTTCTTTAAGGCGCAACTGAGCCTGCTGCTTCCACGTGGATTGTTCAGGTTTGCTTGCTGTATTCTTCAAAAAAGCATCCTAAGTGGCCTAAATAAAATAAGGCTCATCAAAAATATAATCACAAAAGTATTCAACAACAGGTCATTGTACGTATTTAGTTTAGCCATTTCATCTATAGCTGCTACCAGCCAAGACTATTGAACCCATAGATGTTTTTTTCATTCATTTAACCTATCTTATGAACTGATTTGTCACCTATATTATTCTAAGGTTGCAGCTTTCACCGACCCTCACACTTGCTTTAAGGTCCCTTATGTTAACTTGGCTTGATCGTGCATCACTTGACTTCCCTCCCCTGCACACAGCATTACGCGAACCCAATGGTTTGCTTGCCGGTGGCGGCGACCTATCCTGCTCACGTTTGATTGCAGCCTATCGTCATGGCTGCTTTCCTTGGTACTCCGAGGGCCAACCTTTGCTTTGGTGGTCACCGGATCCTCGAACAGTCTTATTACCAGATAAACTGCATATATCCCGCAGTTTGCGCAAAGTACTACGCAGTAATAAGTTTCATGTGACCTTTGACTACAACTTTACAGAAGTAATCCGTGCTTGCGCTGCACCTCGCGATAATTACGGCACCTGGATTACTGAAGCGATGCAGGCAGCCTATACTGAACTACACCAACAAGGGTATGCGCATTCCGTAGAAGTATGGCAAGCCAATCAACTTGTTGGTGGCTTATACGGCATTGCCATAGGCCAGTTGTTTTTTGGCGAATCCATGTTTAGTCATGTCAGTAACGCCTCCAAAGTAGGCTTTGCCTCCTTAATTACAACCCTTAAGAACGCTGGCTTTGTATTAATTGATTGCCAAATGCCAACTGCACACCTAATGAGCCTTGGTGCAGAAAACATAGCTCGCATAGACTTTGCTGATTATTTAGCTCGCTATATAGAGTCACCCAACCGTATGCAATGGTCCTCTACCGAGATTATTACGAGCACAATTTTAGAATGAGATCCTTACAACTTTACCTTACGCAAGAGCACCCTTGCAGTTATTTATCAGGTTTAAATGCGAGCTCTATCTTTATTGACCCAGAAGAACCGATCACTGCCGAACTGTATAGCCAACTCATAGAGCAAGGATTTCGCCGCAGCGCTGACAGTATCTACCGCCCTCACTGCGGCCCCTGCACGGCTTGTATTTCAGTGCGCATTCCTGTACATCAATTCAAGCCCAGCTCTTCACAAAAAAAGATTCTACGCCGCAATCAGGACCTAAGCGTAACAATTACTAAAAGCCAATTTACCAACGAGCACTACGCTCTTTATAAGCACTATATTGAACACCGTCACGCTGATGGTGATATGTATCCACCAAGCATCGAGCAATTTAAAAGTTTTTTAACCTCTGATTTCGAGTTTGTACGCTTTTACGAGTTTCGACTCGACAAAAAATTGCTTGCTGTAGCAGTCACTGATGTGCTGCCATCGGGTTTATCGGCTATGTATACCTTCTTTAGCCCTGATGAACAGCGCCGCAGCCTAGGCCGTTTTTGTATTTTATTCCAAATCCAAGAAGCTTTACGCCTAGACCTACCTCACCTTTATCTCGGTTACTGGGTCAAAGATTGCTCTAAGATGAACTATAAAACCCAATATCAGCCATTAGAGGGGTTTACTGAGCAGAACTGGCAAGCGCTCATTGCTTAATTTATATACACTACAACGGATATTTTGCAATTATATTGATATCTGCATGATCAGGTTTGGTCTTTTCTGCTGAAATACGGCATAATACCTACCGACTTTTGCCTGCCGCACTGAAAGCGCCAGGTTTTTATTTGTATTTTGAGGGTTATACTGCATGTCGAAAGAAGACAGTTTCGAAATGGAAGGCACTGTCGTTGACACCCTGCCTAACACCATGTTCCGTGTGGAGTTAGAGAATGGGCACGTCGTAACTGCACATATCTCTGGGAAAATGCGTAAAAACTACATTCGCATTTTAACCGGTGATAAAGTCCGTGTTGAAATCACTCCTTATGATTTAAGCAAAGGCCGCATCACTTACCGCGCCCGCTGATTCATAGAGCAATAGCTAAACCGCTATTACAAGACGGTACTCGCCAATGGCTAGTGCCGTTTTTTCTGTTAAAAATATCTACGCTTATCCTAATGCAACGCTCCCAGCACTGATTGCAGTAAACAACTCACCTAAACGACCGCAAAACGCGAGACGGCTCAGCAACAATGCGCTGAACCGTTTCCATTAGATTAGAATTTCATATCAACTCGCGCCCACCAGGTGCGGCCGACTTCATTGACTCGCGTATCTGCTGACAAGCCAAACGCATCATTACCACCCAAATTCAGATGTTCGCTGTACTTTTTATCAAACAGGTTGTCCACGCCAGCACTGACTTTCCAGTTTTGACTCAAGCGGTAAGCAGTGTTTAGTGAGAACACGCCAAAACCTGAGCTTCCCCCGAAGTCTCTACCTACCACATTACCGCGCCCCTCATCGATACGGTTTTGCGCAGCAACCACACGCCATAAAGCGGCGCTACTGAAGTCGCCCTGCTCATAACTCATACTAAAACGTGCTTCCAGCGGTGGAATTTGTGGCATAGCACGACCATCAGAACTGTTTTTACCATAGGCATACGCCAAGCTGGCATCAGCTTTCCAGCCCGGCGCAAAGCGATGTGAACCGCCCAGCTCACCGCCCATAATGCGGGCATCAATATTCTCAACCTGAGAGCCATTGTTTGTATAAGTGAACATTAAATAATCACGCACTTGCCCCACATAGGCAGATGCCCACACTTCAACAGGACCTTGCTGGTACTGAATTCCAAAGTCCACTTGGGTGGTTTTCTCTGGATTAGCTGATACAAAAGCACTTGGCGTATCTGTCCAGCTACCGTTAGCTCCTGCAGCAGAGAACAACTCCCAGTAATCCGGTATGCGCTGAGCATGACCTAGACCAATATAAGCAGTGGCAGGAATGCTTTGCAGATCGTTTTCATAGCGCACAAAGGCACTCGGTAAGGTTTCTGTTCTGTTTTTATTGGCGGTAGGGTTAGGCGTACAGCTCGCCGACTCTGGACATGTGGGAATCATGCGTCGCATGGCAAGGTAGTCACGGTGATCTTCAACTTTATGACGATCCACACGCAGACCACTGATCAAACGCTCATTGTCAGTCAATAACCAAGTCAATTCACCAAACACACCCCACTGGTTAAACTCAGCATCTTTAACCATGTTTGAATGCGGGCGTCCCATTTTATTAGCTGCACCTCCAGTACGAGCACGCAACCTATGCTCACTGGTTAAGCCATCCACCCCAGTCACCAGCTCAAAATCACTCCACTGCCAAGTGCTTTTAATGCGCCACCCTAAAGTGCGGGTATCCACTTGGGTAGCCATTGGCATTTTGCCCGCAGCCGTTCTACGCAGCTTATAGTTGTCCATAATATGGTCGGCGTAGTTGTAATACACCTGCGCTTCTAAGCTGGCCCAAGTATCGGAAAGATTTTCCTGCTTAAAGCGCAGCGCCACACTCTCACGTAAAAACTGCGTGCCATCCATCCCACGCCCAGCGTAGCGGGACTCACCATCACCACGCCCCACTGTGAGTTCTAATAAGGTATTGTCGCCTGGCGTCCAACCCACAACAAAATCACTGTTCCACTTATTCCAACGGGAAGGCACGCGATCACCATCACCGTCGTTGTAGTCGTGGGCTTTGGAAGCATTGGCAATTATCCGCACATAACCTTCTTGACTGCCAATCGCACCATCAATATTACGGTCGAAACGCCGATTGGAACCCACCTGCACACTACTGTTTAAGCGATAATCCGGCTTATCAAACTGCTCAGGGCCACGCTCAAACAGTACTGTTGCCGCTGAACTGCCTGCCCCCCACTGCACAGTTTGCGGTCCTTTAATAACAGTGAGCTCATCGTAACTGCCTGGGCTGATATAGGAGCTGGGCGAGTCCATACGGCTGGGGCAGGCACCCACCATCTCACCGCCATTGGTCAGCAATTTTAATCGTGAACCAAACATACCGCGAAACACCGGATCACTGTTAACCCCACCGCTGCGCAGCGCAGAGAAACCAGGAATTGTTTTTAAATAGTCGGCACCATCACTAGCAGGTACAGGCTGACGAGGAATACGCGGATCTGTTACCACCTTAATAGGAGATTGTTGCGCTACACCTGTAATCACCATAGGTGTTAACTGCAATTCATCAGCCTGTGCTGATACCGTGATCACGCAACCCAGTAATGCGGCATGAGCCCAAATAAGACCTTGTGTTAAAGATGTTAATTTAAAGCACTGAGTTGGACGCACGCTTTGAGTTGTCTGTCTTGACATAGAACTATCCGTTATTCATTTCAATAAAGTTACGGCCCATTAGAACCAACTGTTTTCAATTGAATAACGCAATAGGTGGTGCACGAGAATAATGCAAGCTATGAGCAGCAGCTTGTATTCGAACAAACCTTGGCAAGGCTGTTGACCAATGCATCACTGGCGGTATAGCCAACATGCACAAGAATACTAAACTCAACAGAGGGTTGACGGTTAACAAATCGCAATAACCGCACATTTCTAAGTCCCTTATCCACTGTGGCACCCCCTCCAGAGCAGACCTATGCCCCATAAAAGCATGATAATCCAAGCTGTGTACAGACTCATACTCGCCTAGATGCTGAGCATCAGCTGTCTGTTTAGACTCTGTAGACATAACAAAAGAGTCATATTCTTGCTGTAAAGCTTGGATACCGCTGATAAGTGGCCCTATATGGATCAGCAGCATGGCAAAAAAGCCCAACCAAACCGCCCAAGCATTATTAGGATTTTGTTTTACCACAGATACTCCCTTCTATTACAGAACCCTAATCCAACGCATTAAAATCAAAGTCAAATCATCGCACTTTTTCTGCTCTCAGCATCGTGACAGACTGTCGCACAGAAACATCGCTCAACAAAAAATAACTAATATTTTAAAAAAATCAGAATAATCAACCCTTAAAAACAATAAAAAAAGTGATTAACACCATTTAATCATCATTGCTTGCAATAAAAACCACACAAATGTAGTTTTACCCTTATATCTACGGTCTACAGCGTTAACTTGCTGCGCACCTCACCATGCTTCACTGCTGCTAACATTTAAGGACCCCATTCATGTCGATGCTGAAAAAACCTTCCGCAAAATATCGCGCACACCCTGTACTGCACTTACCCGACCGCACCTGGCCCAACAACAGCATTACTCGAGCACCGATTTGGTGCAGCTCAGATTTACGCGATGGTAATCAATCGCTGATTGAGCCCATGAGCCCAGAAAAAAAATTGCGCTTCTTTAAAACGCTAGTGGACGTTGGCGTTAAAGAAATTGAGGTGGCTTTCCCCTCTGCCTCACAAACTGATTTTGATTTTGTGCGCTTACTGATTGAAGAGGGTCACATTCCTCAAGACACCACCATCCAAGTCTTAACTCAAGCACGTGAAGACCTAATTGCTCGCACTTTTGAATCTCTAAAGGGCGCACCTAAAGCAATTGTGCATATGTACAATGCTGTATCCCCTGCATTCCGCCGCATCGTCTTCAATCAAGATAAAGCAGGCGTTAAAGCCATTGCTATACATGCTGCACAGTTGTTTAAAAAATATGCTGCCCAACAGCCGGAAACCCAGTGGACCTTCCAGTACTCACCAGAAACTTTTAGCGCCACAGAAACGCCTTTTGCGGTTGAGGTCTGTAATGCCGTGTTAGACGTATGGCAACCCTCTGCCGAAAATAAGGTTATTTTAAACTTACCTGCAACCGTAGAAGTAACCATGCCCAATGTATATGCCGACCAAATTGAATACTTTGCTCGCCATATCAATCACCGTGAAAATGTAATCATTAGCTTACACACACATAATGACCGAGGCACAGGTGTAGCAGCTAGTGAGCTCGGGATACTGGCTGGTGCTGACCGCGTAGAAGGTTGTTTATTTGGCAATGGTGAGCGTACTGGAAACGTTGACTTAGTGACCTTGGCACTTAATCTATACACCCAAGGAATAGATCCACAGCTGGACTTCTCTGATATCGATGCAGTACGTAAAGTTGTTGAAGAGTGCAACCAACTGCCTGTACATCCTCGCCACCCTTATGCAGGCGACTTGGTGCACACTGCATTCTCAGGCTCTCACCAAGATGCAATTCGCAAAGGCTTTGCTCAGCACAAGCCCGGCGATATTTGGGAGGTTCCTTATCTACCCATTGATCCAGCCGATATCGGCCGTGACTATGAAGCTGTGATTCGCGTAAACAGTCAGTCTGGCAAAGGCGGAGTTACCTATTTACTGGAGCAAGAATACGGCCTGCAGTTACCACGCCGCATGCAAATTGAGTTCAGCCAAGTGATTAAAGCTGAAACAGACCGCTCTGGCCTAGAAGTCAGTGCAGAAAAAATTTATAACTTACTCGAAAAAGAGTATCTGCAGTCCGCCACTCCTTACACGCTGCACAAACATCGTGTACAAGAAGACCGTAACAGCTGCTTTTTAACCACTGAAGTA
Source organism: Denitrificimonas halotolerans (assembly GCF_034259425.1). Taxonomy (NCBI): domain Bacteria; kingdom Pseudomonadati; phylum Pseudomonadota; class Gammaproteobacteria; order Pseudomonadales; family Pseudomonadaceae; genus Denitrificimonas; species Denitrificimonas halotolerans. Next base: position 8,970 of record NZ_JAXIVU010000010.1, on the reverse strand, counting down.
CATATTGAGGGCAACCCCCAAACTTGGACAGGTGAGGGTAATGGCCCATTGGAAGCCTTGATCGCCAGCCTTCCAGTTGCTGCAGAAATTATGGATTTTAATCAACATGCCATCGGCAGTGGCAGTGATGCAAAGTCCGCTGCATACATTGAACTGCGCTTGCCAGAGCAACGCCCAGTTTTCGGTGTAGGTATCGACAGCAATATCACAACTGCTAGTGTGCGTGCGGTTTTCAGCGCATTAAACCGTGCTCTGGCTTCAGCTTAAGAAACAGTTAAGCAATCAGCCTAAATATTTTAAACCTCAAAAAAAAAGCCCTTATCCATAATATAAGATAAGGGCTTGAACAGTAGCGACTTAACATCTACTGCAACATCAATTACGCTTGCGCTTTAGCCGCAGCTTCCTTGATGAGTGTCTGCAACTCACCACTGGCATGCATTTCAGTGATGATATCGCAACCACCTACTAGCTCACCGTTAACCCATAACTGCGGAAAGGTTGGCCAGTTTGCGTAAGCTGGTAAATTCGCACGGATGTCTGGGTTTGCAAGAATATCAACATAGGCAAATTTTTCACCACACGCCATAACAGCTTGAGTCGCACGCTGAGAAAAACCGCACTGCGGCGCGTTCGGAGAACCTTTCATATACAGCAAGACCGGATTGTTTTCGATCTGGTCTTTAATAGTTTCGATGATATCCACTATTCACCTCGACAAATGTTTAATTCATTGAGCCCACTTGTTTATGAGCACCTGTCACGCATTCTAGCCTAAAACCTAGTGCAACGCTCTGTTTTAGGTTAAGAAAAATCAAGTAAAGATGTTTACTCTGCTGACGCAGTACGCAAAGATGCCTCAATCATAACCTTTAATACAAGAGAGCAACTCAGCAAAGACTGACGAGGTTTGCACAACCCCCCCTTTACCTTATAAGATTCGTCCTTAATTCAATTGAGCCGCAAGCACAGCATTGCCAACATCAGAACAAGGCTGCGCTGTTTTTCCCCTTTATTCGGTACCAATCAGTATGGATAAGCAAGGTCCTTTGTTAAGCCTTAACGATTTAAGTTGCGGCTATCAAAATCAAATCATTGTCGAAGATCTTAATCTACATTTGAATACCGGTGATATCGGCTGCTTACTCGGCCCTTCTGGCTGCGGAAAAACCACAACGCTACGTGCAATTGCCGGCTTTGAACCGATTCTTAAAGGCTCTATTACCTTAGACGGCAACACTCTTTCTCGCCCTAACTTTACTTTAGCTCCAGAAAAACGTCGCATTGGTATGGTTTTCCAAGACTACGCCCTGTTTCCACATCTAAGCGTAGAAAACAATATCGCTTTTGGAATTCGTAAAAACCCGCAAGCCAAGCGTATTACTCAAGAACTTTTGGAGCTAGTCAAGCTAGATCAACTGGGCAAGCGCTATCCCCACGAACTCTCTGGCGGACAACAACAGCGTGTCGCTTTGGCTCGCGCCCTAGCCCCCGAACCCAGTCTATTGTTAATGGACGAGCCTTTCTCCAACCTTGATGGTGAGCTACGCCGTCGACTCAGCCAAGAAGTGCGCGACATTCTCAAACACCGTGGCACCAGCGCTATTCTTGTCACTCATGACCAAGAAGAAGCTTTTGCCATGAGTGATAATATTGGCGTTTTTAATAAAGGCCGACTAGAGCAATGGGATTCACCCTTTAACCTCTACCATGAACCACTCACACCGTTCGTTGCTAGCTTTGTTGGTCAAGGTTATTTTATTCGTGGACAAATGCTAACCAATGACAGCGTACAAACTGAGTTGGGAGTTATTCGCGGTAATCGAGCCTATAACTGGGCCGCAGGCAGTACCGTTGATGTTTTATTGCGCCCTGACGATATAATCGACTCACCAGAAAGCCCACTAAAAGCACGCATCATCGGTAAAACTTTTTTAGGTGCAGCCACCTTATACCGCTTAGAACTACCCACTGGCAATCAATTGGAAGCTATTTTCACCAGCCACATTGACCACTTCCTAGGTGAAGAAGTTGGCATTGCCGTGGCTGCCGACCACCTCGTAGCCTTTGCCACACCTGGAACTGTTGCCGCGCACAGTAATTTACCAACGTCTGATAAACGCCACTATAGTATCAGCGCTGATAGCCATTAGGAGATTGGCCTAGCACTATATCAACTCAACGTATTGCCCTCGTGTCAGCTTAAGCAAATCATCTGCCGCTAACTCAACATCTAAACCACGACGCCCAGCGCTGATATAAATAGTGGAGAAGCGCTGAGCACTGTCATCTATAAAGGTACGCAATGCTTTCTTTTGCGCCAACGGACTGATACCACCCACTAAATACCCAGTTATTCGTTGTGCTAATTGAGGAGCGGCCATTTCAACTTTTTTCACACCTGCATGGCTAGCTAACGCTTTTAAGTTAAGCTGCACAGCAACAGGCAATACCGCAACCAAAAGTTCTCCGTTATCAGTTTGAACCAACAAAGTTTTAAAAACCTGTTCAGCATCTAGACCGAGCTTCTCCGCTGCTTCAAGCCCGTAAGAATCACACCCTGCATCATGCTTATAACTATGCAGTTGATATACAATTCGCTGTTTCTTTAATAAATTAATCGCTGGTGTCATCGCTCAGCCTTAAATAAAATCCATCATCCAGTGCACACAAAACGTGCGCCAACCTAAAGGTAATACTGTCTTACTTTACAAATACACACTTACCAACATACAACAATGAATGTATATTAGCCGGTTAAGTTAAAACACGCTGCATTTACCCCTAAAGCAGTGCATAATTAGGCCCACTTAATCCGTATTAACGTGCCCTTTACTGTGCAGTGCTGTCAAAATGCTAACTAGGAATAATTTTATGACCCGCCTTTCATCAAGCGCTATTGCTGCTGTCTTGACTCTTACTTGTGCATTTTTACTAAGTGCTTGTGAGCAAAAGCCAGAATCTGCGGCAAACCAAGAACGACCTGCACCTAAAGCTGGCTTCGTTATTCTGTCAGCAGAACCTTACACTTTAACTAGCGAATTACCTGGTCGAACAGCTGCTTACCGTATTGCTGAAGTGCGTCCACAAGTCAACGGCATTATCCAAAAACGCTTATTTAAAGAAGGTAGCGATGTCAAAACCAACCAACAACTTTACCAAATCGACCCTGCTATTTATGACGCAAATTTAAAAACTGCACAAGCAGATTTACTGGCAGCTCGAACCTTGGCTGAGCGTTATAAAAAACTTGTCGATCAACGAGCTGTCAGCCGCCAACAATACGACGATGCTCATGCCAAACGTTTAGCAGCAGAAGCAGCCCTCGAGCGAGCCAAAATTGAACAACGCTATACTCGTGTTCTCGCGCCTATTTCAGGACGTATCAGTCGCTCTATGGTGACCGAAGGTGCTTTAGTCAGCAATGGCCAAGCTCAAGAACTGGCTACTATCCAACAGTTGGATCCTATTTATGTTGATGTAACGCAGTCAGCCAATGAGCTATTACGCTTACGCCGCGAACTAGAAAGTGGTCAACTAGAAAAAGCAGGTGAAAACGCAGCGCAAGTCAAGCTCAAACTACAAGACAACAGTACCTACCCCCACCAAGGCCGATTAGAGTTCTCCGAAGTGTCTGTAGACGCTGGCACAGGCTCAGTGACCTTGCGCGCTGTATTTCCTAACCCAGACAATCTCTTATTACCTGGTATGTTTGTCCATGCTAGTTTAATCAGTGGTGTTCAAAGTCAAGCAATCCTAGCCCCACAGCAAGGTATCACCCGCAACCCTAAAGGTGAGCCTACTGCTTTAGTACTGACCGATGACAACATCGTTGAATTGCGTCATTTAAAAGCAGAACGTACTGACGGTAGTCGCTGGCTCGTCACCGAAGGTCTACAAGAAGGCGATCGTTTAATCACTGAAGGTCTTCAATTTATTCAGCCTGGCGCAAGTGTTGACCCTTACCCTGCTAGCAACGTAGATAACGCTAAAGCAGCTGAAAACGCTACAAACCAAGCTCAATAAGGAATTACTTTTATGTCAAATTTCTTTATTGACCGCCCCATTTTCGCGTGGGTTCTATCCCTCGTCATTATGTTAATTGGTGGTCTTGCCATTCTTAAACTACCGGTTAACCAATACCCAAGCATTGCACCACCTTCGGTTAGTATCTCGGTACGTTACCCTGGTGCTTCCGCACAAACAGTACAAGACACTGTAGTGCAAGTGATCGAACAACAGATGAGTGGTCTCGATGGACTGCGCTATATCTCTTCTGAAAGCCATTCTGATGGTAGCATGCGCATCAACATCTCTTTTGAACAAGGTGTTGATCCGGATACAGCTCAAGTACAAGTCCAGAACAAATTACAGCTGGCAACCCCCATGCTGCCCCAGGAAGTGCAACAACAAGGAATCCGTGTAGCTAAATCGGCTAGCAACTTCTTAATGGTCGTGGCCATCACATCTGAAGATGGCAGTATCGACCGTTACGACCTTGCTGACTACACCGTTTCCAATATCCAAGACCAAATCTCACGTACCGCTGGGGTCGGTGACTTCCAAGTGTTTGGTGCCCCCTACGCCATGCGCATCTGGCTTGACCCAGCCAAACTCACTAACTTTGCAATGACTCCTTCGGATGTTGCTGCAGCAGTCCGTGAGCAAAACGTACAAATTTCCTCAGGACAACTTGGTGGTTTGCCTGCCTTACCTAACCAGCAACTGACTGCAACCATTATTGGTAAAACCCGACTCGAGACACCTGAACAGTTTGAAAACATCTTACTTAAAGTCAATCAAGACGGTTCACAAGTTCGCTTAAAAGATGTTGCTCGTGTCGAATTAGGCGGGGAAAATTACAGTACCAGTGCTGAGTACAATGGTAGACCAGCAACGGGTATCGGGATTAAGTTAGCCACTGGTGCCAATGCCCTAGAAACTTCTAGAGCTGTGCGTGCAACTTTGGCTGAACTTGAGCCATTCTTCCCGCCAGGCATGGTAGCTGTTTTCCCACATGACAGCACTCCAGTTATTTCCGCTTCTATTAAAGGGGTTGTTGTCACCTTAGCTGAAGCTATTGTCTTGGTTTTCTTAGTCATGTATTTATTCTTACAAAATATACGTGTCACTTTGATCCCAGCCTTAGCTGTACCTGTCGTTATTTTAGGCACCTTTGGAGTGCTAGCAGCCTTCGGCTACAGCATCAACACCTTAACAATGTTTGCGATGGTACTCTCGATAGGTCTCTTAGTGGATGACGCCATTGTTGTGGTAGAAAACGTTGAACGGGTAATGGCCGAAGAAGGTTTGTCACCTGTTGAAGCAACCCGAAAGTCAATGAAACAGATCCAAAGCGCGCTCGTGGGTATAGGCTTAGTTTTATCAGCCGTGTTTATTCCTATGGCATTTTTTGAAGGTTCAACGGGGCAAATCTACAAACAGTTTTCGGTCACCATTGTTTCAGCCATGGTTCTATCTGTTTTGGTTGCCTTAATCTTTACCCCAGCACTCTGTGCCACCATGCTGAAGCCAATTGAGAAAGGCAGCAACTTAGAAAAGCGTGGATTCTTTGGTTGGTTTAATCGCTCCTTCCAAAGCGGTGTAAAAAAATATGAGCGCGGTGTAGCAGCTATCATCCAACGCAAAGCACCGTACCTCCTGATGTACCTAGTGTTAATTGCCGTCATGGGTTGGATGTTCACCAAAATCCCAACATCTTTCTTACCCGATGAGGATCAAGGCGTAATTTTTGCCCAAGTGCAATCACCTACAGGCTCTACTTCAGAACGCACCTACGAAATGGTGAAAGAGATGCGTGATTACTTCCTTACCAAAGAAAAGGACATTGTTGATACCGTCTTTACCATCAGTGGTTTTAACTTTGCCGGTCGTGGACAAAATTCAGCAATGGCCTTTATTGGGTTAAAACCTTGGGATGAGCGCACAACAGAAGCACAAAGTGTTTTCGCTTTAGCACAACGCGCACAACAACACTTCTTCTCCTTGCGTGATGCTTTGGTGTTTGCCTTTGCACCACCTGCTGTTATGGAGTTGGGTAATGCCACAGGGTTTAATATGTTCTTACAAGACCGCGCTGGCGTCGGTCATGAAGCACTGAGTCAAGCTCGCGATCAGTTTTTAAAACTGGCCAATGCTGACCCACGCCTCACCCAAGTACGCGCCAACGGCTTACGTGATGAGCCACAGTATAAGTTGGTCATTGATGATGAAAAAGCTATCGCTATGGGCCTATCACTCAACGACATCAACCAAACACTCTCCTCCGCCTGGGGAAGTAGCTATATCAATGATTTCATTGATCGTGGTCGAGTAAAAAAGGTCTTTATGCAGGCAGAAGCTGATGCCCGTATGAACCCAGAAGACCTAGAGAAGTGGTTTGTTCGCAACAACCAAGGTGAAATGATCCCCTTCAGCAGCTTTGCCCATGGCGAGTGGGTCTATGGTTCACCTAAACTGTCGCGCTATAACGGTGTGCCGGCCATGGAGATTTTAGGTAGCCCCACACCCGGTTACAGCTCCGGTGATGCCATGTTAGCGGTCGAAGAATTGGCGAAAGAACTGCCTCCCGGTGTTGGTGTATCTTGGACGGGGCTTTCTTATGAAGAACGTCTCTCAGACGGCCAAGCGCCCGCACTTTATGCTCTCTCACTACTGGTTGTCTTTTTATGCTTAGCAGCCATGTACGAGAGTTGGTCAATTCCCTTTTCTGTCATGCTGGTTGTACCTTTAGGTGTAATCGGTGCCCTACTGGCAACCTACGGGCGCGGCCTATCAAATGACGTATACTTCCAAATTGGCTTATTAACCACTATTGGTTTATCGGCACGTAACGCAATTTTAATTGTGGAGTTTGCCAAGTCATTACATGAGCAAGGTATGAGTCTCACCGCGGCGGCCGTAGAAGCTAGCCGTATTCGTTTACGTCCTATTATCATGACCTCGCTGGCTTTCGTCTTAGGTGTAACACCTTTAGCTATTGCCACAGGTGCTGGCGCAGGAAGTAAACATGCCATTGGTACTGGTGTTATTGGCGGGATGCTCACGGCAATGTTTTTGGCTATTTTCTTTGTGCCATTGTTTTATGTCGTTGTAGGCTCTTTATTCAAATCAGCCTCTGATAAAAAACTGGAGGATACAAAATGAAGCGTACCGCACTAGTCGCAGCGCTTACAGTGGCCCTCACCGGTTGCTCATTGGCTCCAAGCTATCAGCAGCCCGAGGCTCCCGTTGCTGAACAATGGGACAATACAGACCAATACAGCGCAGTTACCCCTCCGCATTGGCGCGACTTCTTCGCTGATCCTATTTTACAGGATCTAATCGAAACGGCTCTAAAGAATAATCGCGACCTGCGTATTGCTGCACTAAATGTCGATGCCTTCCGCGCTCAATACCGTATTGAACGTAGCGCACAGTTTCCATCCATAAATGCTAGCGGAGGCGCCAACCGCCAGCGCTTACCCGGCTCGATGACTGCAGATGGCAATTCCGCTATTACCAGTCAATATTCAGCCAATCTAGGTATCACCGCTTGGGAGCTCGACTTATTTAACCGCTTAGGTAACTTAAGTGAACAAGCCTTAGAAACCTACTTTGCCAGCGAACAAGCTCAGCGCAGCACCCAACTGAGCCTTATTGCCAGCGTCGCCACAGCATGGTTAAATCTGCAAGCAGACCAAGAAACGCTTGCCTTAGTACGCGATACTTTAGCAACTTATGAGGACAGCCTTAGACTGGTTGAGCACAGCTATGATGTCGGTATTGCAACCCTACTGGAGCTACAACAAGCACGTACTGCCGCGAATAGTGCGCGCATCAGCTTAGCGCAATTTGAACGCCAAACCGTGCAAAGCCGTAATGCCCTAAACCTGCTGCTCGGTGGAACACCTCGAACAAACCTATTGACTCCCGTACCCTTAAGTCATTTTGAGTTTGCAGAACTACCCGTTGGACTACCCGCACACTTACTACAACGTCGCCCTGATATCTTGCAAGCAGAACACCAACTTAAAGCAGCCCATGCCAATATCGGTGCAGCCCGTGCAGCATTTTTTCCTAGCATCAGTTTAACTACTCACGCTGGGAGCTTAAGTCCAGACTTATCCGGTCTTTTCGATGCTGGTAGCGGTTCATGGTTGTTTATGCCAAGCATTAACCTGCCTATTTTTAATGCCGGCCGTCTGCGCGCGAACTTAAATTACAGTGAAATCCAAAAAGATATCAATGTGGCACACTATGAAAAAGCTATTCAAACTGCTTTTCAAGAAGTGGCTGACGGCTTAATTGAACGCACAACCTACAAGCAACAATTAGCTGCACACGACGAAATGGTGCAGACCAGCGAGGAATACTATGCCCTCGCCGATCTACGTTACCGTGAAGGAGTAGATAATCAATTAACCTTACTAGATGCACAACGACTGTTGTTTGATGCCAAACAGAAGCGCATCAATACACACTTTGCTAAGTTAGCTAGCGAAATCAACCTTTACAAAGCCTTAGGTGGCGGTTACAGCCAAGAGCTTTAAGTGTTACTGGGCAACAAAAAACGGGCACCCTGTTTATACAGTTGCCCGCTTTTATTACCAACTATATTATCAAAATCGCGTAAGACCTCGTACTTTTAGTGCGGGGATGGATAGTGAGGGCTGCTTTTAACCCCTTAACAGACTGCTAAAGTCTTTGCAGTATAGGTTGTCACTGGTATTGTATACAGTATGATAAAGCACACCAAAACATTAAAAGTTCGAGTACAAGATAGGCATGTGCCCTTGCTAAATCGCATGGCTCGCAGCGTCAATTTCGTCTGAAACTTTGTCAATGAATTAAGTCAACGCTCGATTAAAGAGCGTGGTGTGTTTTTGTCTGCGTATGATATGCATCCCTACACAAAGGGCGCAGGTAAAGAGCTTGGCCTGCACAGCCAAACCTTACAGTGCATTGCAG
>NZ_JAXIVU010000009.1:0-103136 GCF_034259425.1 Denitrificimonas halotolerans | reverse complement strand
GCACTACTTAAATGCCCTTTAAGGTATTTTCGTACCGCGTTTATTTTAAAAGCTTTGGTGTGTTTCGGTCTTTTCATTGTGAACCCTTCCAGTTGAAAGTTTAGTCCAACTTTAGGGGTTCACTCCAAAGTACGAGGTCTTACGCGATTTTGACAACCAACACAGGCTCGGAGCAACGCAATGCTGTACTTAGCGCCAGCAACCTGCAACCCCCTCCTCAAGCCCGTTATGCCCTTTAATTCCCAAACCATTCAGGCTTAAAGCCCCACATTGAAGGTCAGTGAATTGTGGCCATGCCATTAAGGTAAATCCACCATCAGCTGCTTCTTGGGTGATCTCTAAGCGGTATTTTTTCGTTGCTGACTGAGCGATCTCAAACAACCCTAAAGCCCTAAGATCACCATTACTTTGCTCAGGTATGAAATAGTGATTATTTTGCGCAAAATAACGTTCTTGCCGTGCAGCTACCTCAATTAAAAATGCCTGCCCCTCACTGCGATAGCCTCTTTTTAAGTAAGCATCATAACGTGGATATACCAGTCCGAGCATAATGCCAACAATAGCTAGCACCCACATCAATTCAATTAAGCTAAAACCTTTATTTATACTTATCATCCAACCTTACGCTCCTTAAATAAGACTCAGTGACAGCCTCAATACTCACTCGTGTATGGCTCTCCGCCAGGTTTGCCGCCCCTGTGCTGTCGGCGGCAACTGGACCAAAGCGTCCTCATCAGCTGCATGCACCCTAATGCCATTCTCGTTGGCTACCAGTGTTAACTGTGCAGTTCCGGCAAACTCAATAGCCGACACCACTTCTTTGGGTTCGGCCTCACCTACTGACTCAGGCTCAACAAATACATGATGTTGCATGCGCCCGCCCGTTACCGGGTCAATAGCATACAACCAACCTGTTGCCGCACTAGCGCAAGGATCATCACTAGGTACTAATGTTTGCAATAACAGCATGGAGCCTACATTTTGCATAGGACTTACCACCCTCTCACCGCTGCTTAAATCAAACCACCAGCCCCGCTGTTTTACAGCATTATCGGTATCAAAGTCTTTGTACCACTCCACTGGATGCAAGCTCAAAACACGAGTTTTACCTGACTTATTTTGCATTGAGCGACTAAGTTTTTGCTCTTGCAATTGACCGCGATCCACATTCCCCAAGCCACCAGGTTCAGCCTGTGTATTCAGGTCCCACACCCCATAAACCGTGTTAACTACACTCGAGTCTATATGGTCACTCTGACTGATATAGCGACCCGTACCAAACACCACCACATAACCCATCCCACTAGGGTGCCGTATTATCGATGGAGCTGCAGTGATGGCCTGCGGCCTTGATCCATGAGCTGTTTCGGCCCGAAATAGAGGCTGTCCGCCATAAGACACTTTGAAATTATTTGCACTACCATTTTTACTGCCAAAGTTCATCAATCCTGACATGGAAGCAGCAGGCTGCGCTCCATCACCCAACAAATCAAACCGCCACAAATTACCCTGTAAGTCACCGGCATAGGCATAATCGGCCACACCATCGGCGTTATAGTCCGCTAAACGGGCCGTAGACAAGCCATTCGCACTCCGACTCGGACTCTGCACTTGCAAACTTTTAATCAGCGTCCCTTGCAATGCATCGATAATATAAAGCGCTGCTGCTCCGGTTTCTGATCCTGCCGCATAATACCCATTACCAACGACTACAGCCCAACGACCATGATGCAATCGAGCAATACTGGGCCGAGCAAAGCTATAACCCAACTTCACTTTACTCTGCTGTAATTGCGGCGCCTGCTCATCCATTTCCCATAACAATTTAATCTGCATCGGATCTGTAATATCTAAAGCAAACAACCCTTTACCACCCGCAGCCAAAGTGCCTACTAAAATCGTACGCCAGCGGTGACCATCATAAACATCTGCTACTACAGGAGTACCATCGACATAATAACGGTGCGCATAACTCTGAGCTGTTAGCTGACTGAGTGTGGGAAAAACCCCTGTAGGAATAAATGCAAAGCGTTCAACACCAGTTCGACTATCAAAGCCATGTAACATACCGCCATTACTGCCGATATATAGCATTTCAGACCTTTCCTGCATGTTTTGTGCAAAATCAGTATACGCACTACTGCCTTCTAAACGATTAGCGAAGCCTGGAAGATAGCGTGCCCCTGCCACAAGTACAGGTTGTGAATTCATAAAATCACCCAACATACCGCTACGTGATCTCAACTGGCCTGAGGCCGCCCCTTCATAAGATTGATCGCCACGAATATACGCTAAACGCTGCTGCCAAGTAGCTTGCTGCACCCCAGGTTCTGGATTGTAACTGAGGTGAAACGCTAGACTATGTGGATGCGTCTCTAAACCAGCATTGTGTACGCTAAATGCTTGTAAGCGAGGAGCGCTACTCCCTGCAATCAGGATGTTGCGAGCACTGTGCTCAGGCAACTGCTGACTGGCACTCCATACTAAAGTGCGTTGTTCACTGAGCCCCAAGCGCCTTTTACTTATTTTACGCAGTTCACCAAGCCAGCCTGCGCCAATATTAAAACTGCTCTGGTAAAGATCAGTATGAGAGGTAGCACCTGAGGTCTCCCTCATCGCACTGCTCCCAGAAATAATCTCCTGGCCTTGGCTGCACTGAATGCCTGTAAATAAAGGAACAAAACTCTGCTCTTGCACTGCATCAACTTGCTTGGCAACCAGCACTGGCCGCGCCTCCTCAACATTCGATGCAGTACGCCCCGATGTGAAAAATGAGGTGAATTCATCACTACGTTTTGTTAGCCAATGATATCCGACATCAGCACTAGCACTGGGTATAGCAATATAAGCGGCCCATAAAAACAGACTGCAACCCTGAGCAACTTTAACGTAACCTTTCATCAGCTGCCCCCTCAGTGATCTAACCCCAAATAGCTCACAGCTACAGTTGATTGAATAGCCACTTGATCATTGGCCTGCCCAGTGACCAAAAAATAATAAGTGCCTTTTCCAGTTAATGCTGCACCATATTCAGGGTTCAAAGTCTGCCTTTCCGTAGTGTTGGAATTGAGCAAATAAATATTCCAAAAAGCAGCTAAGCCCTCTGCAGCCTGGAAGTCATGGCTCGGATTAGGGTCAACCCCACGATAAGGCATCCAAGCCAAATGAGCCTGCTCACTGGCCGCACTAATTTGCTCAGCAGTAACGGCGTCGTAGTGCTCCGTCTGCTCTTGTAAAAACTGAATAGGGTTGTGCTTAAAGCGCGACAACTGCTGATCATTCATTGGCTCTAATACACATAATGGAGCGTGCAAGCTCGCGCTGAATCTGTTGCTTTTAGTACAGTTGGAGCGCTCTGCCGATAACCCTTGCGCATTCCCAGAAAAAACTTGCAAACGCTGTTCCGCTTCACGCAGTGCAGCTTCCGCCAAATTAAATAACTGCTCACTGTTGACGCGCCGAGCAGTGATGCGAGATTCAAGAGCTACCCCTTGCATATGACTGATCGCCAACATCGATACAACAAGTAGCATCAATAACGCCACCACCAATACAGATGCCCGTTGTTGGCGCATACTGAGCACACAATTCATGGCAGCCGATTCCTTAATGTTTGCAAACTACTGACCTGTTGATAAGTCCGCCTGTGATCGCTCTCCACCAATCGCTGAGCTGCATTGGCATCTGCTTGCGCTAACCACTGCTGCAACCCAGGCACTTCAGCACCATCCCGTACAAAGGGTGCGCTGGCTAGCAAAAGCGAATAGCGCACACCCAACACAACGCCTTCGTGATTCCAAGTGTTTGCAGGAACAAAAGGGTTACTTTCCCTAAGTTTTCTCTCTTGCCCTTGTGTTCCAGCGATGCTCTGCAAATCCCCCACAGCAAACTCAATACGCATATCTGCAATACCCTCCATGAGCTGTGCCGATGTGCGTTGCGTGATGCAATACAATGCCCCCTGCTCCAGCACTGAAGACTGCGGAATAAACTTTACCGCAACATAAATCATCTCATTCGGCTGAGCGGGCTGCAGCGGTGCCTTGCTGCTAAGTACAGCGCGGTTACCATCACACATCAATTCACCATCAATGGCCGGTTGGTAGCGCAAACAAAAACCTGTCTGTCCACCCTCTACAGATTTCAACTTAGTGATCACAGCCCCAGCAGAAAACTCAGCACAATGTGCCGCCAGTGCCGTGGTGTTTTTCGGAAATGCCACATCGATACTTTGTGCTGGTGAATGCCGATAGCCTGCCTTACTGAGCAACTCATTGAGTAGCATGATAGCAAAGCGACTATTTTCTAAATGCGCTGCTTGGGCTTGACGAAACAAGTCACTGCGCTTACCCGCCAGATAGACTTGGGTCAGACCTAGCATCAAAAAACTGCTTAGCGCTAAAGCAACCAAGAGCTCTACCATGGATACCCCCCGTTGAGCGCTTAGATTCAACATCGTTACAACGCTACCTGCGTCGTATAAATGCACATATCAGACTCCCCACATAGAGAGTTCTGACTGCGCCAAGCCAGCTGTATCCCTAAATTCACGCCGCGATAACTCGAGTCTGCGCACACTGGGCGAGCATCAGCATCCAACTTATAACTGGGGCAAACAACAAAAAAATCTCGTAGTTCAGAGGCACCGGGCAGGTAAGTTTTCACTTTTTCAAACCAGCATTCTAACTGCTCACTTAAGCTTTGCGCTAAGGTCTGTGCAGCACACCCAGCCCCACTCACTTTAAGTCGCCCATTAGCCTGATACACCACTGTAGATGCCAACAAACTGACCGCCTCAGACGGAGTGGTCGAGCGGCGTAAAAGCTCATGACGGTGAGCACGCATGATCTCAACCAACTCATAAGCTAAATTCATAGCAGCATTACGCTGTACTGCTGCCTGGGTATATTGAATACTGATACTTTGCAACTTCAGCATACCCAATAAACTTGAGCTTACTAGGGCAATAGTAAGCAGAACCTCAATAAGGCTAAATCCCTGACTGTGTTTCACCACTCACTCCTTTGAGTCTCTAATGAACTACCCGCCACTTTAGAAGTGGGGTAATTCTGCTAGCAATTGTTAAAACTAAAAATAGAGTTACAACACCCATTGCATGCGCTTGCACATCAGTTTAGACAGCTATTTACAACTAGCAAATCCACTTCATCCAGTAATAGGTTCGCACCTCAAGCAAGCTACGGTTACAATACACTCTCTCTAAGTTCTTGGTACCCACTGGTTATGTCTAAGCGAACACTACAACCTACAGGCGACTTCCCTAAAGCCGGCTTCTGGAAGCGCATGGCCGCTATCTTTTATGACTTTATGCTCTGCGTTGCTTTGATGATGGTTGTCACCTTGATTTATCAACAGGGCATTTTGCGCATGATTTATGGCTCTGAAGTTTTACAACAGCTAGCAGATAGCCAAATGTTGGATATTGACCCGGTACTGTCCACCCTCTTGTTATTCTCAGTGTTTGCTTTTTTTGCCAAGTTCTGGACTCACAACGGACAAACTTTGGGTATGCAAGTTTGGGGTATCCGTGTGCAAAACGCAGATGGCAGTGCCATTGACCTTTGGCAAGCCTTGCTGCGTTTCTTTATTGCTATTTTTGCTTGGCTACCTGCAGGCTTAGGTTTTTTGTGGATGTTGTTTGATAAACAAAAGCGCACTTGGTCCGATATTTATTCAGAGAGCCAAGTCATACAGCTACCGAAAAATACACACAAGAAGTGATTAACCGTGAAACTTATACTGATTCAAGCCGTAATTGTCCCGCAACTTAAAATGATTCATCATCAAATCAGCAATTAGGTTTGCGCCCTTGCCCAGCCTCTTCCATAATATGCGGCTATCGTTGTTACTTGTAGGCGCGTTTTCTCATGGCTAAAAAATTATATATCGAAACCCACGGCTGCCAAATGAACGAGTACGACAGCTCGCGTATGGTGGATTTACTGGGCGAACACCAGGCCATAGAAACCACCGAGGATGCAGCTGATGCGGACGTGATTGTTCTTAATACTTGTTCCATTCGCGAACGAGCACAAGACAAAGTCTATTCACAGTTGGGCCGTTGGCGTGCACTAAAAAATGCCAATCCGAATTTAGTAATTACCGTTGGGGGCTGTGTTGCCAGCCAAGAAGGCGCCGCCATTCGTGAACGCGCACCTTATGTTGATGTCGTGTTTGGTCCACAAACCCTCCATCGTTTACCAGAAATGATTGACGCAGCACGCAGCACTGGAAAGGCGCAGGTTGATGTATCTTTCCCTGAAATTGAAAAGTTTGACCGTTTGCCCGAGCCTCGCATTGAAGGGCCCAGCGCTTATGTTTCAGTAATGGAAGGCTGCAGCAAATACTGTAGCTTCTGCGTTGTACCTTACACCCGCGGCGAAGAAGTCAGCCGCCCACTGCAAGATGTCTTAAAGGAAATTCAACATTTAGCTGAACACGGTGTGCGCGAGGTCACTTTACTGGGACAAAATGTCAACGGCTATCGCGGCGACATGGGTCATGGCGAAATCGCTGATTTTGCTGAATTAATTCGCTTAGTAGCAGAAATCGATGGCATTGATCGCATCCGTTATATGACCTCACATCCATTGGAGTTTTCTGACGCTTTGATTGATGCCCATGCCAACATTCCAAAACTGGCAAAATACCTACACTTACCAGTGCAATCAGGCTCAGATCGTATTTTGGCGGCGATGAAGCGCAACCACACAGCTCTTGAATACAAGTCACGCATTCGTAAGCTGAAAGCAGCAGTGCCCGACATTTTGATCAGCTCCGATTTCATCGTTGGCTTTCCTGGCGAAACGGAAAAAGACTTTGAGCAAACCATGCAATTAGTCGCTGATGTTGACTTCGACTTCTCATACTCATTCATCTACAGTCCTCGCCCCGGCACCCCAGCCGCTGAACTGCATGATGACACTCCTGAAGAGGTCATCAAGCAACGCTTAGGCTTATTACAACACCGATTACAACAACAAGGTATGGCGCACACTCGCCGTATGGCAGGCACTGTGCAACGCGTACTGGTCACCGACTACGCAAAAAAAGACCCTGGATTATTGCAAGGTCGTAACGAGAATAATCGCGTTGTATATTTTCGCAGCAATAACCCGGCACTGATTGGTCACTTTGTTAATGTAAAGATTGAGGAAGCTAAACCCTATACTTTACACGGCACCCTTGTAGATTAAGACTTTAAGCCAGTAGACAGTCAATTTAGCCGTATATTCAGCACCATGATGGAAATAACGCTAGCGTGGTGCGTAGGTTTCTGGTAAGTTCGCCCGCTTGTGAGCGTAGAGGGGCTTGGTCGCAAATCGACTAATGCTAATTACGCAGTGATTTTGAGTGTTTGAGAGGCGAAGATATGCCCAATAAAGCAGAAAATAAAAGCAGCCAATTGATCCGTGCTTTCGTCCCTTATCAGGAAGCTGAGGGAGAAGAGTATATGAGCGAAAAAATGCGCGCTCACTTCACTAATATCATGAACAACTGGAAACAAGAGCTCATGGAAGAAGTGGACCGCACTGTTAATCATATGAAAGATGAGGCTGCGAACTTTCCGGATCCAGCTGACCGAGCGAGCCAAGAAGAAGAATTCAGTCTTGAGCTCAGAACTCGCGATCGTGAACGTAAGCTGATTAAGAAAATTGATGAAACCATTGAACTTATCAAAGAAGATGAGTATGGTTGGTGCGATGCCTGTGGTGTAGAGATTGGTCTGCGTCGACTCGAAGCCCGCCCGACAGCCACACTGTGTATTGACTGCAAGACCTTAGCAGAAATTAAAGAGAAGCAAATGGGTTCGTAACCCCTGCTTGCATATATAAAAACGGAGCCTAGGGCTCCGTTTTTTATTGCCTCTCTTGCACTTACAGCAGAGATATATACTGTAAATGCAAAATGAATATTACTGCGCTGCTAAAGCAATGCGTAAATCCAATACCGCTGTCTGACACGCCTCTTCACTATCATGCGTCTGACTTTGAGCAATGCACTCATTATCCATCCATACAGTGATCTGCTGATCAACTTGACGAATATCTAAATCATCGCCAGCACTTTGCACATATTTAGACGCCATACCCGCAGCGCGACCATCAGCAAATGCTTTAGACAAAAGTAAGTCTCCACCCTCATCATCCAAAACACGGAAACGGAATCCTTCATCATCTCTAAAGCTAACAATGCGACGTGCTTTTTTAGCTTTTTTCTTGCTCGTAGAAAGGTCTGCCCCCTGCACTGCAAAATTACGTAAGCCAACAGCCTCACGCAACTCCTGCAAAAAAGGTGTCGCTACTTGACGCGCCTTAACAGCCCCTGCTTGCAAAATATCTTCCAACTCTTCAGGCTTGGCCAGTAATTCATGGTAACGCTCACGCGGTTCAGCCAATTGTTCATCTAATAAAGTGAATAAACGTTGCTTAGCCTCTCCCCACGCCAATCCAGCCTCTAGATCAGCACGCATTTGCGCTTGTTCAGCATGAGTCGAAAAGGCTTGATACAAAGTAAACAAATGGGAGTTATCAGGATCTTTCGCTTCCCCTGGCAACTTGGAATCAGTCACAATGCGAGAGATCGCACTTTTCAGATCTTTACTCGAAGAAAAAAGCGGAATGGTGTTGTCGTAACTTTTTGACATTTTACGACCATCTAAACCGGGTAAAGTAGCCACGTCATCTTCAATCACGGCTTCTGGCAAAGTAAAAAAATCATGCCCCTTACCAAACAAGTGATTAAAGCGCTGACCAATATCACGTGCCATTTCGACGTGCTGCACTTGATCACGCCCCACAGGCACTTTGTTGGCATTAAAAATTAAAATATCTGCCGCCATCAAGACCGGGTAGCTGAACAACCCCATGGTGACACCTGCATCAGGGTCTGCCCCAGCTGCTTCGTTCTGATCCACAGCAGCTTTATAAGCATGTGCTCGGTTCAATAGACCTTTACCCGCCACACAAGTCAACAGCCAAGTTAACTGAGGTATTTCTGGAATATCCGACTGACGATAAAAGGTCGCACGTTCAGTATCCAAACCACCAGCCAGCCAAGTGGCTG
Source organism: Denitrificimonas halotolerans (assembly GCF_034259425.1). NCBI lineage: Bacteria > Pseudomonadati > Pseudomonadota > Gammaproteobacteria > Pseudomonadales > Pseudomonadaceae > Denitrificimonas > Denitrificimonas halotolerans. The sequence continues at coordinate 94,049 of NZ_JAXIVU010000009.1, read as the reverse complement.
CAATTTCTAAACGTGAACGCTGAATACGCGCCGGATCATCACACTTAATCAATGCATGATAGTCAGCAAGAAAATAAAAAGACTCAACATTATCAACTTGACTTGCCGCAATAGCTGGACGGATGGCGCCAGCGTAATTACCTAAGTGCGGCGTACCTGTGGTGGTAATTCCTGTTAAAATTCGGGTGGTCATAATTACTCAATTCATACTAAAAAATTAAAGACGTTCAGCAACTAACTCTTTCAGCTCAACCAATCGGCCATGGAAAAAGTGCCCACATTCTGCCACTTTTAGCAACTCATGTGGCTGTGATAATGCACCGGACCATTGATAAACCAATTCTGGATCAATAATCTCATCTTGTTCTGGCTGAATCACAGTCAGCTGACAATTGTTAGCCAATACATGCTCATCATCCAAACGCATCACAGCAGGCGCAACCAAGTACAGCTGCTCAACAGCAACACCTGCCTGTTGTAAGCGACCAGATAAGCTACCAGCAACAAAACCACCAAAAGAAAAGCCAAAGAGATAAACAGGCAACCCCGGATGCTCTGCCTGCAGCCACGCTAATGCTGCTTGTGCATCATCCACCTCGCCGCTGGCCATATCATGCTCACCTTCACTTTGTCCGGTTCCGCGATAATTAAAACGTAAAGTGGACAAACCACTATCGCGGGCTGTACGTTGCAAAGTAGACACCACTTTATTCAACATGGTGCCACCTTGACTCGGGTTTGGATGACAAATTAATGCAATGCCACGTGCCTCAGCAACCGGCAAGTGTAAACCTTGAAGCAGCCCTACAGGGCCATCAATCATGACAGGATTTTCACGTGCTAACAAAAAGGACTCCCAGCCCCTCTAAGGGGGTAAATTCGTCTAGTAGTCAGTACTGTCTATAAAGCAGATACTGTTTTATAAAGAAGCCTGTTCTATACTATACGGAACAGGTATAAGTGGTTAACCTAAAACAAAGTCGTTTAAAGAGGAAGTCTTGTGGAACAGTCACTCTCCGTTTGGTTAATTCCAGCACTCACATTAGTGGGTGGTATTATTATTGGCTTTATTTTAGCACGCGTACTAAAGCGCGCTGCTCCAGGTAAAACCCAACAGCAGCTCGATGAACTCCAAGAGCGCTTCGATAGTTATCAAAGTGAGGTGGTGACACATTTTAATACCACTGCTGCACTGGTTCGAAAACTCACCAAAAACTACCAAGATGTGCAAGAGCATCTCTCCTCAGGTGCTGAACGATTGGCTTTAGATGAAATATCTCGTGAGCGCTTACTGGCAAGTTTAGTTGATGACGAGCCTCGATCTCGTGAGCGCATCCGTGCGCCACAGGACGACAGCTATTTTGGCACACCTACCGAACCACCACGCGATTATGCAAATAAAAAAGATGGCGATCCAAGCATGCTTGCTGAAGGTTACGGCTTAAAACGCTAAGCTAAGTGCGATCAAAAAAGGAGCCCACAAGGCTCCTTTTTCATACCTATTTTCCCACAGGCCACACTGGGTTCTACTCCATGGGTGGGCGTAGCCCGATGGTAGCAGTCACACTACTGGGTTCACCATTGCGTAAAATATCCAATTTAATCGTCTCCCCAGGCTGCATACGTGCCACCTGATTCATCGATGTACGCCCATCTTGAGCCGCTTCATCAGCAATTTTCAAAATCACATCACCTGGCTGCAATCCAGCATTAAAGGCAGGGCCATCACGAAACACACCGGCCACTAGCACCCCAGGACTACCCACCAGACCAAAAGACTCAGACAGCTCTGGCGTTAAAGACTGCACCTCCAAGCCTAGCCAACCTCTCACCACTTGCCCATGCTCAACAATCGAGCGCATCACTTCCAACGCCAACTTCACCGGAATGGCAAAACCAATCCCTTGCGAGCCTCCTGTGCGTGAAAAAATCGCAGTATTGATACCAAGCAAATTACCTTGCGCATCAACCAAAGCCCCACCAGAGTTCCCTGGATTAATTGCTGCATCAGTTTGGATAAAATCTTCGTAGGTATTCAATCCCAATTGATTACGCCCAGTCGCACTGATGATCCCCATAGTGACAGTCTGCCCCACCCCAAATGGATTACCTATGGCTAACACCACATCACCTATACGGATTAAGTCAGAACGACCTAAAGTAATGGCTGGCAAGCGCGGCAAGTCAATTTTTAATACAGCAAGATCAGTCTCAGGATCACTGCCAATAACGCGCGCTAAAGTTTCCCGCCCATCTTTCAGCGCCACAATAATCTGGTCTGCCCCAGCAATCACATGATTATTGGTCAACAAGTAACCTTCTTTGCTCATCAATACAGCCGAACCCAAGCTTGATTCCATACGCTTTTGCTGTGGTAAATTATCTCCATAAAAACGTTTAAAAGCAGGATCATTGTACAAAGGAGGTAGAGGGTTGCTGACCACTTTAGCTGTGTATAAATTTGCTACAGCAGGCGATGCTTGATTAACTGCGTTAGCATAAGACTCTGGACCCGCGTTTGCGTTGACATAAGCAGGCGCTTGCTGAACCTTAAAGTCAGCACTGGGCAAACCAACCCAGTGCGGGAAGCGTTCGATCAATAACAACGCAACCAACAAACCAACGAGCAATGGCCACCCGTAATTTTTTACTAAGCGCAGCATAGAGTATTCCAGAGTCCATAGATTAAACGTATAAAAATTAAACAACCAAACCGCTAAAAGAATATACCCATTACGAAGTGGATATTCTTCAGGCAAAAGTCGTAGCGTTTGAGTGAATAATTCACATTATAGAATGTGCCAACACATTAAAGTATCGCCATTCACATTAAGGAACAATTATGCCCGTTTCACGCCAAGTTTTAGTTAAAGAAATCGAGGACTATCTAAACGTCAATGCCATCAGTGACTATTGCCCTAACGGCCTACAAGTTGAAGGTAAAGAGCAGATTAAACGCATTGTCAGCGGCGTTACCGCGAGCCAAGCTTTAATTGAAGCAGCTATCGAATTGCAAGCCGATGCTTTATTAGTGCACCACGGTTACTTTTGGAAAGGTGAAGATCAGCCTATAGTAGGTATGAAGCAGCGCCGTATTAAAGCACTACTCGCCCACGATATTAATCTCTTGGCTTACCACTTACCTTTAGATGTTCACCCTGAAGTGGGTAATAACGTGCAGCTGGCACAACGTCTAGGTTTGACTATTACCGGTCCACTGGAACCTGATAACCCACGCAATGTAGGCTTGATAGGCGAGTTAAACCCACCTTTATCTGCAACCGAGCTTGCCACGCACATTGAAAAAGTATTAGATCGTGCTCCTTTAGTCGTTGGCCACCAACACTTGATTAAACGCGTAGCTTGGTGCACAGGGGGCGCCCAAAGCTATATCGAACACGCCATTGCCGTCGGCGCCGATGCTTATATCACCGGTGAAGTATCTGAACGCACATTCCATGAAGCCAAAGAAAACGGTATCAGTTTCTTTGCCGCCGGCCATCACGCCACTGAACGCTATGGCGTACAAGCACTAGGTGAGTGGTTAGCAAAGCGCTTTGCTATTGAGCATCACTATGTAGAGTGTGATAACCCAGTGTGATGAGTGCTTGTTAGCTCATGAACTATCCGCCACTTTAGAAGTGGGGTTTCCTAGGTAATACACAGCCTTGCTAAGGTGCGTTGCACACAGCAGAGGCTATGCAAATTGACTCGACTAACTCTCTAGCACCGAGGTTTCTGTCATTGATATCCAGCAGCATAACCCTCCCTTGAGGCTGTTAATGCTGGCGTTATAATCACGATCTAGGTTGGGCACTGCCACTGCCGCATGGCTAGGGTGAGCTCACCCTTACCAAGCACATGATCGCAGCCTGAGCAGGTTTTAAACGATGGAAACCATCGGTCTAGCTTGCTGAGCTGTTTGCCATACCACTCTGCTTTGTAGGCCAGCATCGTGGAAACTGTGACCATGAGCTGTCGCTGATCGCTTTAGCTAAACGCCTGTTTTTTAACCATGCCTTTAACGTTCAAATCCTCAATAACAATAACATCGTGGTTTTTGATGAGATTGAATGAGGTTTTATACAGGGAGTCTTTGCGGCAGTTGGCTATTTACTCATGCAACTTAGCAACCTTTAAGCGTTGCTTTTGATAGTTACAGCTTTCAGATAGCTTACGGTTGGCGGCCTTAGCCGCCGCCCTGCGGCGAGCTAAAATCTTTTGCTCACGCGCCAACTTCTTTTCATGCTTGGCTAAAAACACCTGCTGTTCTGCCGTTGGGTAGAGCCTGTATTCTCTCTAGCCTTAAGACTGATCTTATTTCATCATGCAAACCCCTAAAGGCAAGATCAAGAGCGCATTCATCCCACCACCTAAAAGGTGGGGGAATTCTGCTAGCAATTGTTAAACCCTCATACTGACGGACGTAGCTAGAAAACAGCCGTAGAGCTAGGGAACCGCTCGACGCCACTGTTTTATATATATCTATTCCTTTTTGTTCTTGATAAGCACTTCGTTAGAACCAACCTCCATGATAAAGTGCCTCTCATCCTGTTCAACCCTAAGCCCAATCAGGCGCAACACCCTATCTAAGTGAGCACAGCATGGCCGATAAGCTAACCCATTTAAAACAACTCGAAGCCGAAAGTATCCATATCATTCGTGAAGTGGCTGCGGAGTTCGATAATCCCGTCATGCTCTACTCCATTGGTAAAGATTCAGCGGTCATGCTGCATTTGGCTCGCAAGGCATTTTATCCGGGTAAGTTACCTTTCCCTGTGATGCACGTGGATACCCGCTGGAAATTCCAAGAGATGTACAGCTTTCGCGACAAAATGGTAGAAGATCTTGACCTGAACTTACTAACACACACCAACCCAGACGGCATTGCCCAAGATATCAACCCTTTTGTCCATGGTAGCGCTAAACACACTGACATCATGAAAACCGAAGGCCTCAAACAAGCCTTAGATCAGTACGGTTTTGATGCTGCTTTTGGTGGCGCCCGCCGTGACGAAGAAAAATCCCGAGCAAAAGAGCGGGTATACTCCTTCCGTGATAGCAAACACCGCTGGGACCCAAAAAACCAACGTCCTGAGCTATGGAATATCTACAACGGCAAAGTAAACAAAGGCGAGTCCATCCGTGTGTTCCCCTTGTCCAACTGGACCGAGTTGGATATTTGGCAATACATCTATTTAGAAGGCATCCCTATTGTACCGTTGTATTTCGCCGCTGAACGTGAGGTGATTGAGCGCGATGGCACACTAGTGTTAATCGACGATGAGCGCATCCTCGAACACTTAACGGATGAAGAAAAATCACGTATTGAAAAGAAAATGGTGCGCTTCCGTACTTTAGGCTGCTACCCACTCACTGGCGCAGTGGAGTCCACTGCCACAACACTGCCAGAAATTATTCAAGAGATGTTACTGACCCGCACTTCAGAACGCCAAGGCCGTGTCATCGATCACGATGGTGCCGGGTCAATGGAAGAAAAGAAACGTCAAGGCTACTTTTAAGGAATCCGTACCCATGAGTCATCAATCTGAACTAATCAGCCAGGATATCCTTGCCTATCTGGCTCAACACGAACGCAAAGAACTGCTACGTTTCTTAACCTGCGGTAATGTCGACGATGGCAAAAGCACTTTAATTGGTCGCCTACTACACGACTCTAAGATGATTTATGAAGACCATCTAGAGGCCATCACTCGCGACTCAAAAAAAGTGGGCACCACTGGCGATGATGTCGACTTAGCACTCTTAGTCGACGGCCTACAAGCAGAGCGTGAGCAAGGCATCACCATTGATGTAGCTTACCGCTATTTCAGCACCACCAAACGCAAATTTATCATTGCTGACACTCCTGGGCATGAGCAGTACACCCGCAATATGGCCACTGGAGCCTCGACCTGTGACTTGGCAATTATTTTGGTCGATGCCCGCCACGGTGTAGAAAACCAAACCCGCCGCCACAGTTATATTGCCTCTCTGTTGGGTATTCGCCACTTAGTGGTGGCCATCAATAAGATGGATTTAAAAAACTACGATGAACAGGTGTACAACGCCATTAAGGATGATTATTTAGCCTTTGCTGAGCAAATCAATCTGGACACCTCATCACTGCATTTTGTGCCATTATCCGCTCTCAAGGGCGATAACGTAGTCAACCGCAGCGAGCATACACCTTGGTACACCGGACAAACCTTAATGGAAATTCTGGAGAATGTGGATGTCAGCGGTGACTTAAATCACCGTGATATGCGCTTTCCTGTACAGTACGTCAACCGCCCAAATCTGAACTTCCGTGGTTTTGCTGGCACTTTAGCCTCAGGCTCGATTCGTAAAGGTGACAGCATTACAGTGCTTCCTTCAGGCCGCAGCAGTCAGGTTAAATCCATCGTCACCTTTGATGGTGAGCTGGAGCAAGCTATTGCTGGGCAAGCCATCACCCTAACCTTGGAAGACGAGATTGATATTTCTCGCGGTGACTTAATTGTTCACGCAGACGCAAAAGTGCGCAGCAGTGATCACTTCGAAGCAATGTTGGTCTGGCTAGGAGAAGAGCCATTATTACCAGGCAAGCGTTACGATTTTAAACGCGCCACCAGTTATATACCGGGCAACGTATCCAGCATCGAGCATCAGGTGGACGTTAACTCCCTGACCCAAAGCAGTGCCAGCAGTTTGCAGCTTAACGAAGTGGGTCGCGTGCAAGTCAGCTTAGATGCGCCTTTAGCATTAGATGACTACCAAGCCAACCGCACTACAGGTGCTTTTATTGTGATTGATCGCTTGACCAACATTACCGTTGGTGCCGGTATGATCATTACCCCAGACAGCGCGCAAAGCAGTGGCCGTAGCTTAGGCAAAGGTCGCGTCAGTCCGCAAGAGCGCCAGTTACGCCTAGGGCAACAGCCTGTCACGGTGCTTTTCAGTGGTTTATCAGGAGCAGGTAAAAGTACCCTTGCCTATGCAGTTGAACGTAAACTCTTTGATACAGGACGCGCTGTCTATGTACTGGACGGACAGAACTTGCGCCATAACCTCAATAAAGGCTTACCACTCGATCGCGCTGGCCGTACCGAAAACTGGCGCCGTGCTGCACAAGTGGCACGCCAATTTAACGAAGCCGGATTAATTACTTTAGCAGCCTTTGTCGCACCGGATGCCGAAGGCCGTGAGCAGGCTAAAGCTATCATTGGTAAAGAACGCTTTATCACTGTCTATGTGCAAGCCTCACCACAAGTCTGCCAAGAGCGTGATCCACAAGGCTTATATGCAGCAGGAGAAGACAATATTCCTGGAGAATCCTTTCCCTACGATGTGCCCTTGGATGCTGATTTAGTGATCAATACGCAAATCACTGATGTGGATGAAGGTGTGCAACAAGTGCTCGAACTGTTGCGGCAACGCGAGATCATTTAACATCATACTGAGCTCAAAACCGCCCTCAATGCGAATGTCATAGGGCGGTTTTTTGTTATTAGCCAACACCCTCTACTGACATGATGCGTCATACCTGCAGCTACAACAGATTGCACGAGTACAGCATTGCAAACCTCAAACTTTACGAAACTTTTCGCATTTCTGGTAAGGTTATCGGTCAGCTCATATAGCAGGCCGCATGCTCAAACTCAATGATGCGGTACGGTGATCACATCAACAAAGAGTACGCCTTGAGAATTTTAATCTTTATTGTAATTTTGCTGGCGGCACTGGTCGGCTTATTAAACCCTAAACCACCACCGGCATTGTTTCCACATATTGGCTTTGTCCTACACTGCATTGGCTTTGCAACTCTATCCTTAGCCACACGTATCGCCTTTAGACATTGCCCCGCTCAGTGGCTGTGGACTATTTTGTTATGCTGTGCGCCCTTAGCGGAGTTTCTACAACTATTACAACCACTGCGTAGTTTTAGCCGTACTGATATTTATGCCAACCTATTAGGCGTAGCCTTAGCCGCTTTGCTTTGGTTTGTTTACACTTACCTCAAGAGACGTTGGCAACCCAACACAATGTATACCAATCACTGATGACTGAGCCTAACTTAATACGTTACTCAGACAAAAAGGAATTACCCTGTGTCAAATCGACCTCACATCACTTTATTTACCTTAGGTGGTACCATTTCTGCTCACCACTCCGATCGTTTAGAGTTATGCGACTACCAAACCGGTCATTACCATGCACAGGATTTTATCAATGCGCTACCTGAGTTATCGGAGCTCGCTCAAATCGAATGGATACCCATCAAAAATGTGACGAGTACCGCCATTGATACATTCGATTGGTTTAACTTAAAAAAGCAGATTGAACAACAGCTGAAAAAACAAGATGCGGTCGTCATTACTCAAGGTACCAACACCTTAGAAGAAACAGCCTACTTTCTTCATCACACGTTAAACACCACTAAGCCCGTTATTATTACGGGCGCACAAAAACCGTTCTCAGCCCTAGGCAGTGATGCATATTTTAATTTACTCAATAGTTTTCGTGTCGCAGCCTGCCCCGCGGCCGCAGGTAAAGGCGTACTAACTGTATTTAATGATAAAATTTATTCTGCTCAAGATGTCAGCAAAACCCATACTTATCACTTAGAAGCATTTCAAGCACCCAATAACGGCCCAATTGGGCGTATTGAAGCCAACCGTACAGTGCACTTTATGCACGCCCCAGCGCAACCACACACTAGTAGCAGTCCATACTGTACTATTCAGAAACCTGATCGAGCACCTTACATCCCTATTGTTTATTCCCATGCAGGTGCAGATTCACAACTTTTAGAAGCACTCTTACAACACACCCAGTTGGATGGCTTAGTGATTGCAGGTACTGGCGCAGGACGCTGCTCACCCAAAGAAGAACAAGCACTGTATAGCGCACGCAAGCAGGGCATCCCTATAGTCATGACTTCACGAGTAGGAGCAGGGGGCGTTGTACCTATTAAGTACTACTCTAATTTAGAGCTCATTACTTTAGGTGACTTATCACCACAAAAAGCTAGAATCTGGCTCCTATTACACGTCTTAAGTACAAATTCTACAACCCACTGATTTAATCGATAACAAAGACTATGAAACCATCTAAAAAACAGCCGCTGTTTAACCGTGGTTATAAAATTTTCGCAGTGATTCTCATATTAGCCATTCTCACCGCTATTGGCCTACCAAAGATACGTGGACAACACACTGCAGAGCCTAAGGTTACAACCAGCGAGCAACAGCCCAACGAAGCAACATTGACATCCCCGACCTAAAGGACGGGGATTCCTACTGCTAGACGACCATGCCCGGCCGCGAGAATGTTACGTGCCGCGTTGATATCGCGATCGTGGGTGACACCACACCCACTGCACGTCCATTCTCTTATTCCAAGCCCTGCGATACCTTTCGGCCTCGACTCGGGCAAACAGCCACAACTCGAACAGGTTTGGGTGATGTATGTCTCGTTAACTTCCTTAAAACAATGCCTGCGTGAGCGCATTTATAGTCCAGCATTGTTTTTAATTGGCCCCGGTCAGCATCTAACACTGACTTGACCATCGTGGTTTTAACGAGTTTTAAACTACTGACGTTGCCCACATAGATTTCACCACAGCGATTGACCAGCTTATGGCTGAACTTGTGCAATGCGTCTTTTCTACGGTTAGCGATTTTCGCATGAAGGGTTTTGACTTGGGTTTTATTTCTGGATCGTTGAGCGATGGCCAACTTTTCCTCAAGACCTGACCATTTTTCCACTGCGCTGCACCTGTATTGACGGGTATCCAGCCCAGTGAGCGGCGTACACCGCGTGATTTGCGCCAGTTCAGCCGCGCTTTCTTAAACTGCTTACGGCGTGTGACATACTCACCCGCGATGCACTAGTAAGGTTTGGCTGTGCAACCCCAGCTCTTTACCCGCGCCCTTGATGTAATGGTGCATATCAAAAGCAGACAAAAACACACCTCGCTCTTTAATCGAGCGTTGACTTAATTCATTAACAAAGTTCCAGACGAAATTGACGCTTCGAGCCATGCGGTTTAGCAGGGGCACATGCCTGTCTCGGACTCGGACTTTTAATGTTTTGGTGTGCCTTATCATGCTGTATACAATACCAGTACCAACCTGTACTGCAAAGACTTCAGCAACCTGTTAAGGGGTTAAAGGGCTGCTTACGCAGCCCTCGCTATCCATCCCGCACAAAAATTACGAGGTCTTACGCGGTTTTAAAATTACAACTAAAGTTTATGCTATTATCGTCAAAATTCAAAAACTGGAAGTTGAATTTTGAAACAAGCACCTTGCTTTTTATTAGCTACTGAAAGTTTACCCTGAAAGCGAGTAACAATTTCATAACATAAGCACAAACCTAACCCTGTACCACTACCAACAGATTTGGTTGTAAAGAATGGATCAAAAACCTTATCAATGATCTCTGCGGGAATACCTCCCGCATTATCTTGCACCTCAATAAAAACCTGACTATTTATTTGATATATTTCAATTATGACCTTCAGTTGTCTTTCTGATGTATCAACCTGATTAAAAAATGCATGCCAAGCATTTTCTAATAAATTCAATATAACTTGCTCTAAAAGCTCACTACAACCTTTTAAATAACCATCAAACAAACACTCAATAGCGATATCAAACTGCTGTTCAGGATTAGCTTGTTTAAATAGTTCAATAGCTGATTTAACTGTTTTAAATGGTGAAAAATCCAGCAGCTCCCTACTATTTTTATAGCTGAACAACTGCATATTATTAATAATATTAGATGCTCGCGTAATCTGCGCATCTAGTCGCTCCGCTTTATCTTTTAAATACTCATCATCCAACATATTACGCTCTATGCGTAGCACTAAATTTGTTAATGTAGCTCGCATAATATTGAGTGGTTGGTTTAATTCATGCGCAATACCCGATGCTAAGCGCCCAACGGTAGCCATTTTAGTATTCTGATAGATTTCCTGGCGAGTTCGATGCAACTCGGTATCATCTCGCCCAACAGCTTGAAGCTCATACAACTGACCTTGTTGGTCAAATATTCCACGCACAGACCATAACCAAATACTGGTTTCATATTCTGATACATCAATGCACAGTTCAATATTAAACATCGGTTGCTGCATTGTTAGTTTCGCCATGCGCTCCTGCAGACGCTCAACTTCAGACGCTTTGATATAGTTAGACAAATTAACGGGGTAAACTCGATCAATGAGGCTATCAACACCCAAATAACTGAGCAAAAGACGGTTAGCAAAAGTTAAATTTAAATCTGGGGTACAACGACAAATAGCCGTCGGTGCATCCTCAACCAATACCCGATAGCACTCTTCACTTTTACTCAGCGCTGCTTCAGCCTTTTTTCGTTCACTGTTATCTAATAAGACGCCCACAACTTCTAAAGGCAAGCCATACTCATCACGCAACAATGTTCCTTCTTCTAACATCCAATGGTAATTACCATCCTTACCTCGAAGGCGGTACTGATGACTTACACTACCCTTTGCAATCAGCGTTTTAATGCGCTCATCAAACACTGGACGATCTTCTGGATGCAACAAGCGTAGCCAGCCTTGTTCACGTATATCCTCAGGCTTCCAGCCCAACACATGCAATATACTTTGGCTTAAAAAGTCCTGAACAAAAGCACCTTCCACATAACGCTGAACATAAATAATTGCCGGCCCACTCGAAACTAAATGACTCAAGCGCTGCTTAGAAATACGCTGATCAAGCTGCGCCTCTTTAATCTCAGTAACATCAAGCAAATAACCCAAGATACTTGAGCCACTCAATTGCAAATACACTTTATACCAACACAATTGCGGCCCCTGCTTTAAGCGAATAATTTCCTCTTCCTCGCTACCATTGGCTTTAAATTGCAATTCATCAATTTTGAGCTCTAGCTTCTCTCTATCTCCTAAATAAACTCGGTCCAATAACTCAACCAAATACTCACCGAAAAAATCTATTTTCTCTGCTAGTGCAGTGGATAGGGAGACGCGCCCATCAATAATGTTGTAATCCCAAAAACCACCGCCCAAAACACTGTCGGCAAATTTCTTCTTATTTAAAGTGCGCAGTGTTTCCTCATGGTTATAACTGTCCAGTACCGCACTCACCAATAAAGTCGCAATGCTTTCCCATTTCTCAAGTGTGAGCACGCGCTGCGGGTTTCCCTGGCTAAACACAACAAACATCCACGATAACACCTGATGCTCTTGGATAAAGGGTAAGAACAAAACCGTTCTAGGCTCCCTTGAAAAGCCACTTGAATCTTCATAAAAAAAAGCGATAGGTTGGCGTTCAGCAAGTAACGCATTAAACCCGCCCGTACTTGTTATATACTTTCCTGCAGTAGGCAATTCTCTTTGCACAATCAATCGGTAGTTCTCAAACATATCAGTTTTAGTAACCACCCCTATAGCTTGGGCTTTAACTGTAACTAATACATCATCTAAGATATCTTCTACAGCATGCTGCCGCCCCTCAGCTCTACTTTGCTGATATTTCAAATAAAATCGACTTATTGCTTGTAACAAATAAAGTTCTTTTTCGTTATTATTTGATCGCTCGACATAATCACTGATATCAACGAGGTAAAAACCCCAAAAATGACCCTGCCCACTAATATGGCCACGCATATGAATTATTTCTTTACTGGCAGACTTAAAACAAATATCAATGACATCACTTGTTAAATATGGCCAATCTGTTTGTTCAGGAAAAGGCTGCGCCAAAAGTTCATTAAAATATATTACTTGGCTACCCATATTTACATCAAGCATTAACTTATTGGCTAAGTCTTTAGTTATAAACTCAACCCTACCCTTTGCAGATACACTAAGGCTTAATCCTTCACGACGCATAGGATTAACTTGTGGTATATTAACGCTTAATTCCATTACTGATTTATCTCACAAATTTGGCTATATACTATGTCTTTATTTTACACATTACTGCTGTGCTGGTTAGCCCTGTGCTCTCTAATTGATATAAGAACGCGTAAAATCCCTAACTGGCTGATTGCACCCGTATTTTTATACAGTATTTTTTATCTCGTAATGCATCAACACTCTTTACTTGGCTATCACTGGCTCGACAGCATTATTGCCCTGTTACTGGCTTTACTCTTAACAATCCCAGGTTATGCTAAAAATCAATTTGGCGCGGGCGATGTGAAGTTACTGATGAGCTTAGCGTTGGCCAGCTCAACCTTAACAATTTTATACACCATAGCGGGTACTGCATTGAGCTTAATTGTTTGGACTATAAGCCAAACACTTCTCAAACAACGACAGGCCAACATTACTTCTACAGCTCTACAAAAAACCATATTAAAAAATGACAGCAAACTGCCCTATGCACCCTTCGTTTTTTTAGGCTTTTTAGCGAGTCTCTTATTTTTAAAATAATCGCTAAAAACACTACATTTAAGGACAATTATGCTTCAAGACAACACTTCTACTGTCGCCCTACTCATTGTTGATGACGAACCCGATATTACTGATGAACTCAGTGAGTTTTTTTTACTGCACGGTTTTGATTGCTTCAGTACAAACAACTCACAAGAGGCTATTGCACTTTTCCATCAACATCCATCCATTGGTATTATCTTAACTGACCTGCATATGCCAGTGCTTAACGGTATCGAGCTCATCGCACAGTTGAAAAAAGAACAACCACTTGACCGTTCTTTCGAGGCGATCCTCTTCACAGCGCGTTCTGAAAAAGATGATATTATTCGAGCATTGCGCACAGGTTTCACGGACTTTTACCCTAAACCCTTAGACTTTAATAATGTGTTGACTGCAGTTAAACAACTACATAAAAAGCAGCTACAATTTTTAACCAGTAACAGCTCAAAGAAAATTGATACAAATATTTCTCAGTTGACTGACCACCTGCAAACCTTACAAAGCCTCCTAGAGACCTATAGTCAAGTTGAAGGCAATAAAGATACGCAGCAGCCCCAAAAAGCACCTATAGCAGCAGGTAGCCCTCTAGATAAACTGACGCGGAGACAAAAAGAAGTGGCTCTCTTAGCAGCTGATGGACTCACCAACCTACAGATTGCCAGCACTCTGAATATTCAAGAAAACACTGTGAAGTTATACATTTCTCAAATATTGAAAGCCACTGGAGTGGCGAACCGTACACAATTAGCTTTATTAATCTACAATCAAGCCCAACAACATTAGTTGGGCTTGAGGTATAGCTTGTTAATCCGTTGTAAACTCACCTGCAGACTCTTGATCGAAATACTCTGGAATCGGATGCTTATAACTCTCACTCCAGCGTTTTAAGCTCATCTCATACTCAGCGGGTGTTGCATTCTGAATATGTTTAGACGCATAACGACCATCACGTTGTGCCTCTAACCATACATTTGCTTGACTATGCGCACTCATAGTGCGCTCTTTTCGCATACGCTCATGCCCTTGATAGTGATCATAGTAGCCTTGCGCTGCAACCGGCGCGGCAATAATCAAAGTAGCCATTGCTAATACAGTATTATACTTCATTGTTTTGCCCCTTCTCAGCCTGCTGAAGCATCAGCTCAGGCACAGCATTGACTGTCAGTGATGCTTGATTTTCTACGTCAGACGACCCATCACTGGTGATCTTCTCAACTTTAAAGATTAATGTTTTCTGTGGTTTCTGCTTTTGCTGAACAGGCTGCAAAGGCGCACTACCTATAGGACTAGGAGAAGTTTCCGAAGAAGTAGCCGAGGGCGCTGCGGGTTCTACTGCAAAATTATTAGGCACACTTTGGTGACCCGCTTCCAACTGTGCTTGGCGAATACGCAGCTGTTGCGCACGCTCCTCCGCACGTTGAAACTGTTCAGCAGTCATGCTCCGGTGTTGTGCTAGGATTTGAGCTGCTTGGGTGCGCTGCTGAAAGAGCAATAAAGTTAAAAGATTTTCTGCGGCACGCAGATTACGATCATTCAACTCCATGGCTGTTGTAAATTCAAACTGTGCTTCATTCAGATAAAACAGATTTAAATAAGCCACACCTAAGTCGTTGCGCATATAATCATTGGTTGGCTCAAGGTAAACTGCACGACGTAAATGACGTAAAGCATCCTGATAGCGCTGCACTCCAACCAATAACTGCCCAATGCCATGTTCACCATCAGCAGCCAAACAGGTATCAAGCAGACTATGGTACAAGTCACCAGCTTCACTACGACCTAACAAGCGTAAAATTTTAGCTTTACCTAAACGGGCTTCAGGGATGCTATGAGGTAAGCGTTCAAGATTAGCAAGCGCAGCATGCACACGACGACGCTCAGCCATCATTTCCTCAGAGGTACTTAGGATGAGTTCGTGCTCATTGGTGAGCGGTGGGCATAAAGCTGGCTTGCCGCCCACACTGGTATTATCCATCAGCCAAGGTGACTGCTGCATTGGCGCATTACTGCAGCCCACCAGCAGGCTTACTGCTAAGCCTAATAATCCAATTTTTTTCATCCCATATCTCCAAGCGCTTTTATAATTGCAATAAACCCAGGCCCAGCCAATACAATTAATAAAGCTGGGAATAAAAATGTAAGCATCACCATTGACATTTTTGCCGACAACTTGGAAACCAATTCTTCCAATGCTGTTAAACGGCGCTCATCAACTAAGTTTTTAAGGTTAAGCAAAGAATTCATTGCCCCCCCACCCTGGGTGATCAACTGCTCCAAAATTGCAAACGTATCTGTTACTTCTTCTACATCTAGAAGCTCCGCAACTGCACGTAACTCGCTACCTAAATCCAGCCCCGCATCCACTCGTGCTAACACCCATTTCAGCTCAAATGTAAACTCTGGCAGAATACTTTGCGCCTCATACGTTATCACTCGCAATGCTTGCTCCACAGTCAATCCCACTTCAAACAAGCTACGCAACAATGGGATTAAAGTGGATACCTCTGTAACCAAATTCGCTTGACGCGCTTCTGCTTTTTTGCGCAACCACATTTTTGGCAGTAAAAAGCCAGCCGCTAAAGCAAACAGTACAGCCAGCAATAAACCACCTTCTCCTTTGGTGCTGACAAAAATAACAGCTACTCCTAAACAAGCTACAGTAAAGGCCACTTGTCCTAAGTAAAAGATGGAGCGTTGCTTAGCTTGACGCCATCCCATGATGTTAAGGTATTGACCAACCTCTGCGTCTAAGCTTTTAATATGTGCAGCCAAACCACCTTCATCAAAGTTACGCAGTAACTCACGGCGCGCAGTCCCCGTCTCTTGCCCAAGACGCTGCACAATCGCCCTATTTCGATACTGTGTTTGAAAATAAAAATACAAAAGTAAGCCTGCGGCAGACAGGAGCAATACTGCGCTGATCAGCAGTAACATCATTTCACACTCCTTAGCATCTTCCACATAATGAAGCTGCCCAAAACCTGCAAGCCAAATGCCACAAAAAGTAGCATTTTTCCAAGACTATCTTCCCATAAACCCAAAAAGAAACTCGGATTAGTCAGCATTAAATAGCTTGCCAGCCCGGCCGGCATTGATGCCAGCACTACAGCAGAAAGCCGAGTTTCCCCAGTCATCGCTTTCAAGGTACGCGCCATTCTGTCTCGATCACGCACCAGTACAATTAAGCTTTTTAACAAATCGCTTGAGTTTCCGCCATAACGTGAATTAACTCGTAAACCTAAAGCTAAAATACGGAACTCATCTCGCTGATAAAACTCAGCAAAATCGGTAATTGCATCCTGCATCGCAACACCATGATCAATCTGTCGGCGCGTTGACTTAAATGCCTCCCCCAAAGGGGCCGGAACACTGTCCATGGCCAATAGCATCGCATCACCTAAAGTACGCCCTGACATTAAACTGCGCACACTGTGATCTAAGAACATCGGAAGCTGCTCCACCATGCGTGATACGCGTCTCTCATAGCGAAGCTTCATCACTAAGTAGAAAACCAGTGGCGCAATCAGTACCACTAATACCGCAGCTAGAGCACCAAAAAAAAATGCAGCAATAAAAGCTATTAAAATAATTGTAATAAGAAAAAAGCTCAGCTTTTTCGGACTTAAGTCTGCACCCAAACGTCGCAGCTCAACGCTAATAAAATCACTTTTATGCCCTACCTGACGAAGGCTATGCGTACTTGGATCAATGTGACTTAATACTTTTTCTGATTTAGAGCGGTGCAAGCCTTTTAAAAAAGTGCGCACACCAATAATCAACAGTATTAAACTCAACAATAAAAGGAAAAACCCTATCACTTGTTGCAGTCCTATTTTTAACCTTATAAAGAAGGCGTCATAAATTAAAAAGATGTACGTTTGAGCTTATCCGTTGCAGGGTTCACTGCTTCACGTCGGAACACATCACCCGCTTGGCGATCCAGCTTAAATAAAGTGTTGGTGACATAAGTATCATCACGTAAACCCACCACTTCTAAAATCTCACTGACGCAACGGCGCCCGTCAGCCAAGCGTGTCAACTGAATTACAATATCAATTGCTGAACAAATCGTATTACGTAAGGTTTTATCTGCGACTTGCATTCCACTAAACCCTACTAAGGTTTCCAAGCGCAGTAAGGCATCACTGGCACTGTTTGCGTGTACGGTCGACATAGAACCATCGTGCCCTGTATTCATAGCAGTCAAAACATCGAGCACTTCAGCGCCTCGAATTTCACCTAAAATAATACGATCGGGACGCATACGTAAGGCATTACGCACAAGATCACGCGCACTGACTTCACCATGCCCATCAGCATTTGGTGGGCGTGTTTCTAGACGAACGACGTGGCCATGATTCAACTGTAGCTCTGCAGTATCTTCAATAGTGACAATACGTTCGTGTGGGTTAATGATTTGGCTTAAAATATTTAGAATCGTAGTCTTACCCGTACCTGTACCACCACTGACCAAAATATTGCAACGGGCCCGGACCGCCTTCTCAATAAAATCCAACATCTCTTGATTCAGACTGCGCGTAACAATTAAGTCACTGCTACGCAACATGTCTTTACGGAACTTACGAATAGACAGTGAAGCACCATCTAAAGCAATTGGTGGAATCACTGCATTCAAACGACTGCCATCTGGCATACGCGCATCAACCATAGGCGAAGATTCGTCTAAACGTCGCCCAACAGGTGCTAAAATACGTTGAATGACTCGCTGTAAGTGCTGATTATCCATAAAGCGCAAGTCAGTCTGTTGAATTTTACCGCTGCGCTCAACAAAGACTCGATCAGGCCCATTAACAAGTATTTCACTGATACTAGGGTCTCTAAGCAACACTTCTAATGGACCATACCCTACCAACTCATCAACCAGCTCTTCTGTGACCTGGTCCGCCTCGTAGCGCGACACCGCAATCTGGCGTGAGCGTATGTACTGTTGCACATGCTCATTTACAAAGTTCGATAGCAGATTCCGGGGGCTTTCTAAGAAGTTTTCATCCTCATCATTGAGCTTATCAATGATGTAGCGGTGCAACGCCAACTTAAGCGCATTAACATCGAGTTGACGCGTAGGTGCACCGAATACTCTATCGTTACTCATTGCAACTTACCTAACAATTGACTCAATACTCCGCCCTTTTTACCCCCTACTTTTTTACCCGCTAAACTCTGGGCAATACTGCTCAACTCCTTACCTAAAGCAGCTCGGCCACCCATTTCAAAAACAGGGCGCGCTAGGTTTAGCGCTTGCAATCTTAATTTGGGCGCATGAGTGATATGCCCTAGTAAAGGTGCTTCAAAAGAGCGCGCTAGAGTTATTGCGTCCGGTGCTACATCTGGCTCGTAGCAATCAACCAGTACTTTAATGGAGTCCAACTTTACATTTTGCCGCTGCCAACTCTGCAAATACTGTAAGTTACGTTTACAGCTGCTTACACTTTGCGTGACATACCATAGCAATTGCTCACTGGCATTAATCAGCGTGCGCAATGCATGGCTATCCTCTAAGCCACAAGTATTGATCACAATCAGAGAAAAATTTTGTCGCAAGGTGCCTAACAATAAAAACAATTCAGCAGATGAAGCCTGATCTAACACTCTACGATTGAGCACTCCTGGCAATACTTTCATGCCCGAAGCATGTTCTGCAAAAGCGCTTGAAATAAGATTACTATCTAAACGGCGTAAATTTCGTAACGCATCGCCAAAAGTAAAACTGCTTTCCACGCCCAGCAATACTGTGCTCTCTTCCTCAGGCAGCCCTAAATCAATAAAAAGTGCACTGCCGACTTGTTTATGCAACATTAAAGCTAAGTGCGCAGCAACAAACGAAGCGTTATTGTCTGCTTCTGAACCGCAAAGCGTGATCAGACCGCCCTGCTCTTTACGAACAGGCAACTGCGGTAACCGCTCCATGATGCGCCGCACTAAGCCTTGCACTTCACTACTACGCAAACCGTATGAGATGAAATCCCGTGCGCCAGCACGCATGGCAGACAAAACCAATTGGTTATTTTGACCATCACCGATGCATACAACCACCACTAATGGACGCGCAGCGAGTAAGCTTTCAATCAGTGCACATTGCTGCACCATATTGTCTGCATCAACACCTAAAAAAACCACATGAGTATTGACTACATCCATCAGACCTAACAGTTCTTCAAGCTGATCCGAAGCCTGTAAAACCTGCCCCATAGGTGCTAACGTTTCTTGTAACCAACCAAGATCATCAGTGTTCTCAGAAACTGCTAAATATACCTGCTCCATTGTGCTTTCCCTTACCATGACAGTCCGTTATTACGAGAGAAGCTGCCATTTTCAAATAACAGTAAGTCCAGCGCGCTCGGATCATAATTACGCACTTCTTCTCCAGGCAAACGAGGCAATTGCGCATCAGCTGCCATCGGCTGAACCAAGCGTGGTGTAACAATCATGAGTAACTCACGCTCTTCGCTATCGATACGTGATGATCTAAATAGTGCGCCAAGAACTGGAATGTCACCTAACATCGGCACTTTATCCACGGCAGAAGCTTTACTGCTGTCAATCAAACCACTGATCACAAAGCTTTCACCATCAGCCAAAGATACAGTCGTATCAGTACGGCGTACGCGCAATGCTGGAACCTGAACACCTTCCATCACAATACCGTTGGCGAAATCTAGCTCACTGACCTCAGGGGCAACTTTTAAACTGATACGCTCACGACTGACCACCGTGGGAGTGAGATTTAAGCGCACACCAAACTCTTTATACTCTATACTAACTGAGTCACTACCACTGCTTGGAATAGGGACTGGGAATTCACCACCGGCCAAAAAGCTGGCGGTCTGACCGCTCATAGCAACCAAAGACGGCTGCGACAAAGTGTAGGCAAAGCCACTGCGCTCTAGAGCTTGTAAAGCACCCAAAACACGACTACTGCCACCGCCCCAAACGATATTAAATCCATCTTTAGACAAAGGAATAGCTGCTTCTTTAACAGCATCAGCTACCTTTCCGATACCAACAGAATCCCCTAGCCCCGGTGAGCCAAATAAGAAGTTTTTCGAACGCGGCCCGCCAAATAAAGACACACCCACTTCTTTTAATTTGCTGCGATTAACCTCAACAAAACGAATATCAGTCTGCACTTGGTTAGGTAACAGCGTGTCATGTGTGCTTGGCACTACAGGTGTAGCTATTGCTGCAGTGGCTTCACCTTGCACATGCACTGTCAGCTGCTTCGGCTCAGCACTGCAAGCACTCCACACTGATACATTAGTTGTGCCTGCTGCTTTAGGCGTGAGGATATAGCTTCTCTTAGAAGTTAAGTAAATATCCGCTGTCTCTGGCTCACCCACCGCAAGACGGGTGATATTCACAGGCCACTGTACGGGGTGTTGTAGGCCCAACTGCAAGTTAAGCTCGGCAGGCAAGCGATCAATCTGACTGCAACTGTTCGCATAGGCGTGCTGCCCCAGTGCAAGACTGCTTAAGCTTAAAACCATTAATGCCTTTTTTACGGTGTTCTTCATAGTCTTCTATGCCTTACGCGGCTCACTCCAAGCTTAAGGGTTTTGACGGGTAACTTGCGCACCACGCATCACTTCAATCGTTGGTGCTTGCTGCGGTACAGTGCCACGATAACTCGGAGCAGCGGCTCGACGGGGAGCGGTGGTTTTATTCATTGCCAGCTTTTCAAACTGGAACAACTCGCGATTCAAGCGCTCAAGTTCTTTTTCCAAAACCTTATCTTGCTCCATCTGCTCCTCTGCAGTGAGCGCTTTACCGCCTTCAGCCAAGTATTTTTCCATTAGTTTTTCATCTGCGCTGCGCGCAGCCAGTTGCACCTTACCACCTTGCACCTGAGTTGCTAGCAAAAAGCGGTTAACTAATGCCGCAGGCACTGCTAATACGACGTTTCTCGCTGCCTCTGGACGCGAAGTGCGCTGACGTCGAGCTTCTTCCTCACTCAGCTTTTCTTTCACGACAGCTGGTTCGCCCTGAGTTGTTAAACCAAAGGTGTCCCCAATGGTTAGCAAACGCAGCGCAGGCAAGACCACTTGCGCAGTTTGGTCAGAATTTTTTTCGCTTTCACGTAAATACAACAATACATCAACAAAATCACCTGGCATTAAATGCCCACCACCGGCTACAACTGGATCTACAGCCAAAGAAATTGCTCGCTCATTCGGACGAATCATGCGACTCAAAGGGCTTCCAACTTCAAAATGCGAGGGGTTTAAAATGCTACCCTTAGGTACTTGACGCCAAACTGTTTTATATTGCTGTAACACTTCTTCAATATCACTGAAGCTACCAGGCGGCGCTATCTTTAAACGCTCAATCGCAAAATCTTCAGCAGTGAGAGGAACATGCGGCTCTAAAGTACGCGCTAAAACAACAACCGGCACTGTTTCTAGATCTTCTTGCACAACTGCAATTTCATTCACCGTTTGCTCTAACGCTGCTTGCACCGACGGCTCTGACTCAAGCTCAGTCTCCTCTGAGACTACAGGCTGAGGTTCTGGCTCTGGTTCTGAACTACTGAGTTTAATTCCCCAATAGCCCGCAATTAAAGCAGCAATAATCAATAGCCCAGCTAGCGCCATGGTCAGCTTGCTATTCATCACCCATCCCCCCATACGACTTTAATAAGCGCCCAACTGCATCTCTCATTTTATTCATCACCCTATCAAAAACCTGAGCTATACTAAACACTACTGCTTTAACCTACTGAGTATACCAATCTGCTTAATCAGCGCTCAGCACAACTATTACTATCAAGCCCATTACTTTCTTGCTTACAATATATAAATACATATAATACTAGCAACTTAAACTGCGCGCATTAGATACAAAATCCTAGTAAATGTAAATACAGCTAACCAACTATAACTAAAGCTATAATCCAGCACACTTAAGGGATTACTAGATTAAAGTATTTAGCCCAGTTATAATATACTTAGTTATCAACCAACTCGACAACACGCTTTAAGAGGGATACATATGAAAAACTTAGCTTTATCTGCTTACTGCAAAAGCAAAGCTGCACTCATCACCTTTACTAAACGCGAAGAAGGTGCAACTGCAATTGAGTACGCTTTAATCGCTGGATTGATTGCAGTTGTGATTATCGGCGCCACAAGCCTTCTAGGCGATTCTATTAGTAAGACCTTTAGTAGCATCACTGAGGCTATTGAAACGGCAGCGGAAAAAGGCAAGGAAAAAGGCAAAACCGACTCCGGTAACTAATAAAGCATTGTTCTAGCTTAACAAGCTAACATTACACTTTCACAGCATGCAAAGAGTACACCTCTTTGCATGCTGTAGTACTTGAGTTAAACAAAATAAATAGCAGCAATAATACATATTTCACTGCACTCAAATTAAGGAGGAAGCATGCTACGAGATTACCAAGCTCAACGTGGTGCTGCCGCCATTGAGTTTGCTTTTTTATTCACCCTGCTGCTCAGTATATTTTACGGGCTCGTTGGTTATGCGTTACCTCTGTGGTTAAAACAGCATTATCACAGCTTATCTGGCAATATATTGCGCAGCATGGTGAGCGAGCCCAACGCCACCTTACTCAGTAACTTTGACCTTAACGATCCTAAGCACGCTCAACTGCGCCCAAAAATTACCCAACTGCAACTTCAAGCACGTAAAATCGTTGAAGAATCACCACTACCCAAAGCATTTAAGCAGCCCTGCCCCAGCAACCACCAAAACATTACTTACGACAATGAGTACTTAGTGCTACACAATGGGCGTTGGTACAGCTGCGTTGGCATGAATCCAACCAAACATTTGTTACCCAGCATCAAACTGGGCGGCATCCATATACCCAGCTATCCTGAATGGCTCTCAGGACAAGCGCAAATTAAACTCTAGACGGTAAGCTCACAAGGAACACCTCAAAATGATCCGCCCTTTTGCCACACGCCAGCGTGGTGCTTTTAGCATCATTACTGCTGCAGTTTTATTGACTTCACTCAGCGCACTCATGCTCGCTGTTGATAGCAGCCGTCTATTTCTCCAACAACGCGAGCTACAAAATATTGCTGACATCGCAGCTCTTGAAGCCATTAGCCAACTTCCCGACGGGCAATGCTATAAAGATGCCGCCCAAGCACAACAAATCAGTACGGTCTCAGCTGTAGCCAACGGGTTACCAAAACAATCAGGCACTGTGAAAGCGCAATGCGCACATGTCACCTACACCGATCATCGCAGCCAAGTGAACCCTGATAGCAAGGGTCCCGCTGTGCAGGTCACTGTTAGCAACAAAGTCCCCACCAGCCTAATACTGCAAGTACGCGATGCTCTAAGCGCAAAAGACGGTACCACAACCCTCACTGCTGTTGCCACCGCGGAGCGCAGCATACCTACAGCTGCATTTAGCGTGGGCGCTGAACTGTTAAACCTCGAACAAAACAGCATTTTGGGCTATCTACTTAAAGGCGTTGGTTTGAATGTTGAACACCTTTCTGTGCTCAACTCTAAAGGGCTCGCTAATGCCACCATTACTCCCAGTGGTTTACTAAACGCTCTCGGCATTAAAGTGAATGTCCAAAACCTTAGCGCACTCACCCCCGAAGGCCTACTCGACCTCAATGTAAAAGTAGGCGCACTGGGTATTAAACGCTTACTAGAAGCCTCTGCAAATCTTGTGAACGACAAAACTCTCAGCTTAGGCTTAACCGCTTTATATGCTGATCTCATAGGCTCAAACAGTGACAGTGAACGACTCGATATCATCAAAAATGCTAATATCAACTTATTCCATATCCCTGGCGTGACTGAGCGCGGCCTCATCAGTATCGCCGCCAACAACCCTGACTTAAAATCTGCTTTAGATACCCAAATTAACCTAGGACCACTACTTAACGCAGCAATTTTACTAGGCACCGCCGACGCACGAGGTATACAAATCCCCTCTCTGTCAAGCAACCTCCTAGGTGTAGAAGTAAAAGCAGGCATTGTTGAACCAGCCAGCATCGGTATCGGCCCTGTAGGCACCACTGCTCGCAACGCACAAATTCGCATCGGTATCAGTGCTCGTACTGCAAGCATTCCTGTACTAGGCACCTTACTCAATATTTTAGGTACCGAAGTGAACCTCCCCATTCAACTGGACTTAGCTAGTGCCACAGGCGAGCTCACCGAGCTCAGCTGCAAAGCCAACGCCGGCTCAATACCTAGCGCCACAATCGCTGTCAAATCTGAAGTAGGCGCTCTATGTATGGGCAAACCCCGCTTTAGAGAAGAACATATCGGCCTAGGCGGCGACATGATTTGGTCAACCAGCGAAAGCTGCTATGACACTATTGAACCAGATACTTTTTTACAAGCACTCGGTATTCCTTTACTCCGCGGTCAAGTTGCATTACGTATTTTAAAAAACGATACCCACGACTCCGCCACCATCGAGGACATCACTGGAACCAAACCTAGCTACGAAGAGCGTTTTCGACAAAAGGCGTTGGTCTTCCCTCTGGACGTTTTACCCTGTGACCCATCTGATGCAAACAGTGCCTGCACGCAATTAACCGAGCCTAACCCACTACTGCTAGGCACTCTTGTTAAAGATCTAACCGATCAAGTGATCGGCCTCATTGGTGGAGGTTTAAGCGAGCGCACCGCCTTTACCAACAACGAAGCCACACGTATTGCAAAAAAATACCTCGATCAAGAAAAGCTGCATCCAAGCAAAAGCGATCATTACACAATCAGTGATTTACGTGCCATCCGTAAAGCCATGCAAGATGATGGCCTCGACTGGACACGCCCCGGCCTTCTAGGCATCACCGACAGTAAAATGTCACAAATCTGGTACCTCAGATCACTGGCATTTTATAGCAAAAAGAACTCACCAAACACAGTGGACGACCCTTCTCAAGCTAAGCCAAACCCTGAGCGCCCCGAAGATGAGGTCCCACTCGATAGCAGCGTAGACTCATCCCTTTATGGCTGCTACGTAGCCAATAAAATTGGGTACGATAAAGATTGCGTCGAAGAGAACCTCATCCGCTCCTTACAAACCAATGAGGCAGGAGGGGTGTTGACAAAAATCACCGAACCATTACTGAGCAAAGTGGTTCAACCATTGCTAGCTGTAGTTCTAGAACCCATTGCACAACTATTAAAACTGATCTTAGATGGTTTGGGCGCATATATCCTCAGCCCTCTACTACAAGCCACCGGTGTTAATATAGGCCAAACTGAAGTCACCTTGCTTAATGTCAACTGTGGCACAGCACGATTGGTGGAATAATGACGCACTCAAGCAAGCAAAATCAACAAGGCGCACTCACTATTGAGTTCGCCTTGCTGTTCAGCCTTTTTTTTATCGTAGTTTACGCCATTATTGCCTACAGCTTACCGTTACTACTTCGCGCAACCTTAAACCACGCAGCAGCCGAAGCGCACCGCGCAATTTATGAGCTTGAACCCTATATACTCTGCACCCACAATAATGCAAATACAGCAAGCAACCCAACCACTAGCAGCTGCCTCTACGCTAATAAGGTCAGCGAACAAATTGATAAGGTACTTAAAGGTAAGCACCCTAATCACCGCATTTGGCTGCCTAGCGCTTGGAACAATGTCCTTAAAAGCTGCCCAGCTCCAAACTCAC
This sequence comes from Denitrificimonas halotolerans, assembly GCF_034259425.1. Classification (NCBI taxonomy): domain Bacteria; kingdom Pseudomonadati; phylum Pseudomonadota; class Gammaproteobacteria; order Pseudomonadales; family Pseudomonadaceae; genus Denitrificimonas; species Denitrificimonas halotolerans. The sequence continues at coordinate 67,998 of NZ_JAXIVU010000009.1, read as the reverse complement.
TAGATTGGTCAGAGCTGCCTAACAAACGAGGCTGGTATCAATATACTTTGTCCAACGGCCAACTCCGCAGCCAAGTGTATGTATGCTTTGAATATCCCTACAAAGAACACCCTTTGTTGCCTTCCTTAAAACTATTAGGAATCAATATTCCTAATTTAAAAGACACTACTTTTAAAGGTTCCGCCAGTGCACGACACTATTGAGACACCAAAGCAAATAATCGCAAACGTCTTTAGGACAAACTAGACCAACCCTAAGCGTAAACACTACCCCGACCTTTTACGGCATAGAAAGCGACTCATAACATTTTTAGTGTTATTATTACAAACTGTGTCAGCCTATGCTGGAAAAGATGTACGTTATATGACTCACCGCGTGATGGAGTGCATTAATTGTGATGTGGTATCGATATTCTGCCCTAGCGGCAACTGTAATCTTGGCTGGGTGCGCGGGGCAATTACTGCCTCATACCAATGCTAGCAACGCAACAGCGCCCCATACACAAGAGGGCAGCTCAGTATTTTATAACGAATATTACAATGACAACACCTTAAACGAGGCGTCATCTTTCTCTCAAGCTGCCCCTGAGCGAACAAATCGTCAACGCGTCTTAGCCCCAGTTCCGGTTAGACAAGAGGTTCGCCCCATCTCCTCCAAATATGCTTCAACATATTCACCCGGCAACAACATGGTTAGAGTGGAACCCGGCCAATGTATGGTTTACGCACAAATCAAGCCGCGCCCTTCCGTGCATGCTATTGAAGTTACTATTAAAGATTCCAGTAACAAAATTCGCGTTACACCCGCACAACTCAAACGTGGCTATCAACAAGTGGAAACCCGCGAAGGAGTGATCACTTATAAAATTGAACCTGCCACTTTTAAACAAGTCACTGAAGAAGTGATGATCAAACCCGAAGTAACTAAAGTGGAAGTACTACCTGCCCTATACGAGAAAAAGACCGAACGTATCAAAATCCAAGACCGCCAAACTGTGCTAGAACCTTGCCAAGCCGCAGGCAGTCGATATGCCAAAGGCACCAGTGTTAGTGCTTTTTGTGCCAAGGAAATCCCTGCTCAATATAAAACAGTTGAAGTAGAGGAACTGGTACGCGGTGAACGCACCATGACCTACACCGAACCAGCAGAGTATAAAACAGTCACTCGCTGGGTCGTCGACCAACCGGCCCGCGCCATTGAAGTACAAGAGCAAGCAGAAATCGAACAACTCATGGTACAACACATCGTGCGCGACACACAGATCTTCGAAGACCAAACCCCCGCACAAACCAAAGCACTCAGCGTAACTGAGTACGAAGGTGAACCACAAATTGTTGTACGCCGCGCGGTCTGTGACAATGAACTGAGCCGTGACTTAGTGATACAGGTACAAAAGAAACTCGCACAAGCCGGCTACAATCCCGGCCCTATCGATGGCTTAGTAGGTAAACGCACCATTGCTAGCCTAGCCGATTATCAGTTACAACACCGACTCGCCATTGGCGCTTTCACCTATGAAACGCTAGAAGAAATGGGCATTCAGCCCTAACCTCTAATACTCTAACAGTCGACTCTACAGCGGGCTCAGCTCATGAGCCCGCCAACCTCACTACTTCCAGCCCACTCACCCCCACCAACGATCGACTTAAGAAACCGAACAATGCCAGAGACTTAACAGCTCTGAATCGCGCTCGTTTATGCGGCTTTTTAAAAACCGTTTACGGCAGCGTGATAGATTTCAGCTACGACATTTTGCAACGCCTAGCTGTATCACCTCAATTCGTTACCAGCACCTTTTTATCAAAATCGCGTAAGACCTCGTACTTTTAGTGCGAAGATAGATAGCAAGGGGCGTAAGCAGTCCTACTAGGAGCTTGTCTGCTGCTCAATGTATTGCCGGATCACTGCAATAGGCGCTCCGCCTACGCTGCCAGCATAGTAACTCGGACTCCATAATGCATTTTTCATGTATGCAGACTTAACCAGCTCAGGATGCATTTGTTTAAGTCAGCGGCTTGATACGCCTTTCAAGCTATTTACTAAGCGTGATACAGAAACCTTGGGAGGAAAGTTTACCAAAAGGTGCACGTGGTCAGCTTCGCCATTAAACTCAACCAATTCTGACTCAAAACTCACGCACACACCGCTAAAAATACTTTCAAGCGATTTTAGGTGTTGACTGTTGAACACAGCACCTCGGTACTTAGTAATAAAGACCAAATGAGCGTGAAGCTCAAAAACACAGTGTCTACCTGTTCTGCATGGGTTATTTTTAATCATAGGCCAACTATACTTTAAGGTATGAAAGCACCAAGACTTTAAAATTTCGAGCATGAGACAGGCGTGTGCCCTTGCTAAACCGCATGGCTCGAAGCGTCAATTTCAGCTGGAACTTTGTTAATGGATTAAGTCAATGCTCGATTAAAGAGCTTGGGCTGCACAGCCAAACCTTGCAGCGCACTCCAGGTGAGTATGTCACGCACCGCAAGCAGTTTAAGAAAGCGCGGCTGAACTGGCGCAAATCAGGCGGTGCGTGCCGGTTCGAGTTGTAGTAGCTTGCCCGAATCGAAGCACCAACATAAAACTACCGATCACGTGCTAGCTATTCATGACTCTGAACAAGTAAAGGGTGAGTCACCTGAATTACCATAGCATCCATACTCGTACCGTAAGCAAGCACTTCAACCCCAGCCGCTTTAGCTTCAGACAGTGCAGCAGCATAGTCAGGATCGATCTCTTTAGCTGCACGCACCGCACTTATCCCTGTCAAGTTAACGCAGTAAATCAATACCGCACGTTGCCCACTGCGAGCCAAGGCAGCAAGCTCACGTAAATGTTTGGTACCACGCGCTGTCACCGCATCAGGAAAAGCGGCAACATCAGAATCAGGAAACCCTAAAGTAACACTTTTCACTTCAACATAAACAGGCTGCTCAGCAAACATCAAACAGAAGTCAGCACGGCTATTTTCTGCCCCATATTTCACTTCTCGACGCAGCATAGTAAAGCCCGCCAGCTCAGTAATCACTCCAGCATGAAGCGCTTCCTCAACTAAACGATTGGCTCGTCCAGTATTAATGCAGGCAATACGTCCATGCGGAGTTTCTACTAGCTCCCAAGTAGCCTTTAGCTTACGCTTAGGGTCATTATTACGACTGAACCACACCCGTGCACCCTCAGCCATACAGTGTTTCATGGAACCTGTATTGGCACAATGTGCGGTCACCACACTGCCATCAGCGCATTCAATATCAGCAAAAAAACGTTTATAACGCTTAATTAAACGCCCTTCTTCTAGCTTCGGATCAAATTGCATGCCGTGCCTTCCAAGTTTTCAAACCGCGAGCAATACGCTCCACCGCTTGCTGCAAACGAGGTACATTCTGAGTATAAGCAAAACGTACATGTTGATCAGCACCTGACCGGCCAAAGTCCAATCCAGGAGTAAAAGCAACTTGCTCGGTTTCTAAGAAATGTCGACAGAAATCAAAGGCATCACCACCGAAGCCAGACACATCTGCATAGAGGTAAAAAGCTCCCTGAGGCTCAACTTCAATTTTAAAACCCAATGCTCGCAACGCTGGCAACAAATAGTCACGACGTCGCGCAAACTCAGCCCGACGCGCTTCTAAAATATCTATAGTCTCAGGCTCAAAACAGGCTAATGCTGCATACTGTGATAAAGTCGGTGCACTAATATAAATATTTTGCGCTAGCTTTTCCAATTCAGGTACCGCCGCCTCTGGCGCGACCAACCACCCTAAGCGCCAACCTGTCATGCCAAAATACTTAGAAAAACTATTCAACACAAAGGCGTCGTTATTCACTTCCAAAACACTAGGAGCGTCTATACCATAGGTCAGTCCGTGATAAATTTCATCCACAACCAAGTGACCACCACGCACTTTTAGCGCTTGGGACAACTCGGTCAGTTCTTCAAGACTGAGCACAGTCCCCGTCGGATTTGCCGGCGAAGCAACTAAAGCTCCAACACTATCTTCACTCCAATTACGAGCAACCAGATCAGCAGTGAGCTGATAGTTATCTGCCGGCCCTACCGGTACCAACCGCGCATCCCCTTCTACTAGGCGTAAAAAATGGCGATTACATGGATAGCCTGGGTCAGCCAATAGCCAGTGTTTACCCGGATCCACCAATAAAGAACTGGCCATTAACAATGCCCCCGAGCCGCCGGGAGTAATCATGATACGCCCTGGACTGATATCCACTCCATAACGAACGGCATAAAATCCAGCAATAGCCTCACGCAAAGCAGGCAAGCCTAAAGCTGCCGTATAACGAGTATGTCCTGCAGCCAAGGCGGCCTGCCCAGCCTGAATAATAGGCTCAGCAGTATTAAAATCAGGCTCACCAATCTCTAAATGAATAACATCATGCCCTGTCGCTTCAAGCTCATTCGCACGCTGAAGTAAGGCCATTACATGGAAAGGCTCAATTGCGCGACTGCGCGCGCTATAGGTTAATGTCATAATATCCACAATAAAAATAATGCGACAAATCTCAGGTTCACTACAAACAACACCAAACCGATGCGCATTCTATTAGTTTTTACAGCCACTCAGCCCATACTGTATTGCGTAGTTGCCCGCGCCAATATAAGCAGCGCATGTATGCCAAACCCAGTAGTTTTAACTCAAGCTCAATCCGTTCTGCACGTCACCATCTGTCTGCACGTTCACTCAGCAAGGCTCTTTGTTGCGCTCTGACTAAAACAACCTATTACGACAATTGCTTAGGGGTTCTATAAAGCCAAAACAGAATCGGAGTAGCTAAGGATAACAAGATGACCACTGGCGCTTCTAAACCAAAAATCTTCGCCAGTGCAGCAGCCCATGCAGGAACACATGCAAACCATAATGCGTGTAATCGACAATGCATTAAATATTGCCAAGCAGGCTTTTCTTGCTCTGTAGCACGCGCTTGACCTACAGCAATCACTGCTTGCTTAAAGCGTTGGAAGGGCTTGTGATTTAAAAATAATGTTAATAAAGCTAGAACAAAGTACACAACTGATAGCAGCTCTGTATTTTCTCCTAGTTTAAATACTGCAGTTGGAAACAACCAAACAGGCAACAAAGCCACCATCAGCTGTAACCACCACAGCATACTCAGCGCACGACGTGCCTCATGAGGTTTCACGATTCCTTTTCTACCTTGCCAAAATGCTCTGCCTGATGCTCAACCCCTAGCAAATGGCCTAACTTGCCTGCTTTAGTTGCTAAGTAAAGCTTATTATAAGGGTTCTCCCCTACTTGCAAAGATACACGACGAGCAATCTCCACACCAAAACCTTGCATTGCTTTCACTTTGCGCGGGTTATTGGTCATCAGCTGCAAAGAGTGCACACCTAAATGGTCTAGCATAGGCTGACAAATTGAGTAATCTCGCATATCTGCAGCAAAACCCAACTGCTCATTGGCCTCAACGGTATCTGCACCACCATCTTGTAAGCTATAAGCTCGGATCTTATTAAGCAACCCAATTCCACGCCCTTCTTGGCGTAAATACAGTAAAACTCCGCGACCTTCTTCAGCAATTGCACGCAAGGCCGCTTCCAACTGAGCACCGCAGTCACAACGCAAACTAAATAGCGCATCGCCAGTCAGGCATTCAGAATGAAGACGACCTAAGACAGGCTCGCCATCATCAATTTCCCCTAAAGTTAGAGCCACATGCTCTTTGCCAGTTTTCTCATCTAAGAAACCGTGCATTGTGAACTCAGCAAATGGGGTGGGTAATTTGGAGGCAGCGACAAAGACGACAGACACCAGAACAACTCCTAGGCTTTTATAAGTGGCGCATTGTAGCGCTTCACCTCTGACTCGAACAGACAATCTAACATTTATGTTAGTGCCTACCCGAATCTTTGATTATTCAAATAACGCATCCAAAGCGTCTTCAAGACGCGTCACCGCAATCACTTCGATGCCTGGAGGCGTTTCCCTTGGCGCATTAGCTTTAGGTACAATTGCACGCTTAAAACCATGTTTAGCGGCTTCTTTTAAGCGCTCTTGCCCGCTCGGCACTGGACGAATTTCTCCGGATAATCCTATTTCACCGAACACGAGCAAGCCGTGCTCTAATGGCCGGTTGCGTAAGCTGGAAATAATAGCAGCCATTAAAGCTAAATCCGAGGCTGTTTCTAAAACCTTAACTCCCCCCACAACATTCAGAAAAACGTCCTGATCGTGCGTAGGTATACCACCATGACGATGCAACACCGCCAACAACATCGCTAAACGATTTTGATCTAAACCAAGAGTTACACGACGCGGGTTACCTAAATGACTAGTATCAACCAAAGCCTGCACCTCAATCAGCATGGGGCGCGACCCCTCCCAAGTAGCCATAACAACACTACCAGAAACAGCCTCTTGCGCTCGGTTCAAAAATATTGCCGAAGGATTCGATACTTCTTTCAAGCCACGGTCAGTCATACCAAAGACACCCAGCTCGTTAACTGCCCCAAAACGATTCTTAACGGCACGCAACATACGTAAGCGCCCATCTGACTCGCCTTCAAAGTAAAGCACCGTATCCACCATGTGTTCTAAAACACGCGGACCTGCTAGCGAGCCTTCTTTGGTGACATGCCCAACCAGAAAAATAGCTGTACCGCTTTGCTTCGCATAACGCACCAACAACGCAGCACTCTCTCGCACTTGTGCAACTCCGCCTGGCGCCGACTGTAATTGCTCAGTAAAGATCGTCTGAATCGAGTCAATCACCATCACACGAGGCTTCTCACGACGCGCTACAGCTAAAATAGTTTCAATGCAGGTTTCAGTCATCACTTTAAGTTTATCTTGTGGCAGGTCTAAACGACGGGCGCGCATAGCCACCTGCTGCTGAGATTCTTCACCTGTCACATATAAAGCCGGTATCGTAGCAGCCATACGACACAAAGTTTGCAGCAAGATGGTTGATTTACCAATTCCAGGATCACCACCGAGCAACACCACTGAACCATCCACTAACCCACCGCCTAGGACGCGATCCAGTTCGCTAGATTCTGTACTGAAACGTGGAATTTCTTCAATACTCACCTCAGCCAAGGTTTTTAATGCGGCCTGATCACCTGCCCAGCCTGCGCGGCTGCTTTTCTCTGACACTCCGGCTTCAATGAGTGTTTCTACTAAAGTATTCCAAGTGCCGCAGGCGGTACATTGCCCACCCCACTTGGGAAAAGTAGCTCCACACTCTGTACAGCCATACATACGTTTGGCCTTAGCCATCCTGCGCTCCCCTTTGCTCACATTGCAACTAATGACCGCCTTTACTCGGGCCCTGAAAAACTGACATTGTCTACAGTGAGAATTTGGCATCCTCCCGCCCGAAAGGACGGAGAGGATGTCAAGAGTTAAGCAACTACTTCAAGCAACTCAACATCAAATACTAAAGTGCTGTGTGCTGGGATAGCACCCACCGCTTGACCAGCGTAAGCCAGCTCGCTTGGCACATATAAACGCCATTTACTGCCACATTTCATCAACTGAAGCGCTTCAGTCCAACCTGCAATCACCCCATTCACTGGAAACTCTGCAGGCTCACCACGCTGATATGAACTATCAAACACAGTACCATCAATCAAAGTACCGTGATAATGCGTACGCACAGTGCTCTCACTGGTTGGTTGCGCACCATCACCCTCAGTGATTACTTCGTATTGCAGACCTGATGCAAGCGTAACCACACCTTCTTTACTTGCATTCTCTTTCAAAAACTCAACACCTGCTGCTGCCGCTTCTTTAGCCTTCGCTTCAGCCTCAGCTTCCATACGCTCACGAATGACTGTAAAGCTCGCATTTAATTCTTCACCCGACACTGCCAGTGGCTCACCGTTAAAAGCAGAGCTTAAACCTGACAAAACTGCTTCAATACTCAGGCCCGGCGGTGGATTTTGACGTAGTTGCTCACCCATTTGACGACCGATACCATAACTTACGCGTGTTTCATCAGTGCTCAGATCTAATTTTGACATGCATGCCTCCATTGGCAAATAAAAAACCGCCTAATGCGGTAAATTGAAAGTCAATAGTCGGATAGGGACGGACCATTACTGGCCTATCCCTCCTAAGAACCATACGTGCGAGTTTCCCCGCATACGGCTCAAGTCTATAAAAAGCCAGTCTACACTGACCCGGTTACTGTGACGAATGGTTATTCCTTTAAACCACTGTATTTTAGAAGTATTTGCCCATGCTGGCTATGAACCTGTGCATGGCAGTTAGGGTGAAGCAACGTGCGATTGTTTAGCATATTTGGCTCACCACCCACTCGTCTTATGACGTGGCGGTCATGCCAGCCAGTTTCCCTACCAACCTCATGCCCTCACAGAGCGCATTTACCCTGCTGTCTACGAAGAGCGACAGAATTTGTCCTTGATAACTCAACTTATGCTGCATCCGTTGAACTCTGAGCGCTTCCCATTTCAGTTCATGCTCCCGATCAAACGGGTTATATGCTCCCGGTAACGACCTCCATAACCCACTGCAGCCCCGTTTTCAGTGCCAACAGGTGGAATAATTCCACCATCGCATCAGTAGTAGATCTATCCGTGCGGAAGCCGTAAGACTTCGGGTCGTTGGTAGTTTCTACCACTGGGTCTAATGCCAACAGGTATAACGCCTGCATAGCGCGGTCGAGCACCGTAGGGATTCCTAGTGGACGCTTTTCCGTACTCCAGGATTTTGGTATCCATACACGCCGAAGCGGTATGGGTCTGCACCCTCGAACTTTTGACAGCCCACTGACAGCCATCCATTTGGCTTTGGGCGTACCCCTGTGCTTCTCTATCAACACCCACTGTCTTTCGACCTCAGTTTTCCATCACACATTTCATAGCCCAGCAGCGCCCATAACACGAGCGGGTTAACATCCTTGCAGTTTCTTTCCCTCGGCAACATGTTGATGCCATACCCCTTTATTTAACAAGGATAGCCTGCAGTATTGCCTTTTGGCTGAGGCCAATAGCTATCGCAGGCCCGTTGATACTGATGAGGGTTCTGACAAGAATTCACGTTTGTTAGTCATGCGGTTACTGCTGCTAGCCTCATCACCTATGTATAGCCATAGAAATAGTCTATCCTCGCGGATCGAGTTGGTGAGACATTGTCGAAAGGGCTTCCCACATGCATGCCTTTCTAGCAGACCAGCAGGCATATACTGGGCCGGATAACGATGCTTGCGCACTGTCCCGACATTTCGATGAGGAACTTTGCGCTCAAGCTTAAATAACAGGTTGGGATCGAAAGACAAGTGACCTTCGCTCTTTGAGAGCGACATGTCGCACTAAGCGCAGTACCCTAACAGCGCTCTTCACAAAACCCGAACTAAAAGCCACAGTTTTTGATCCATTCTTGGAGTATTTTCCATGCCTCACTACCTGCTTTTAATCAGCCTTCTTACTTTAACAGCTTGTCAGACCCAAAGTTTAGTTGAACTGGATTACCAACCAGGACTGAGCTACCACAGTTTTCACACCTGGCAATGGACCGAACCTGCAATACAATTCATACCCAATTCAGCCCAGCATAAAAGTGATCTAGATGCCCAACGCCTGCGCACCGCAATTCAAGCTCAGTTAACTCAGCAAGGGCTAAAACAGAGCGAGAAGGGCCAGCTTCTTGTACAAGCCTGGTTAATGACTGAAAACAAACTGCAACGCACTCAAGTACAACACAATGATTACTGGGGGGATCTATGGACTCCCTCGATACGCACAGAAACCTATGACACAACCTACAGCAGTCAAACACTGCAGATCGACCTCATCGATGCTAGCAACCAAAAACTGATCTGGCGTGGCAGCAATAGCTGGGTCTTACCCCAACAACGTACTAGCCCGACAGTACGTAACGCCAGACTTCACCAACAGGTACAAAACATTTTGCAAAATTTTCCACCACAATAAAGCTGCAGTACAGAAAACCCGAGATGAGCCCGTTATATTTGTGGCAAGATACGTGCTTACACTCCGACTCTAAGGTTATTTATGTCTTCGCATTTTTACTGGTTGCTTTTAGCTATGGCATTTGTTTCCGGCGCGTTAATGCCCTTACAAGCAGGCATTAACGGCTTACTGGCTAAAGAGGTATCTAGCGTACTCAATGCTGCGACCATCTCATTTATGGTTGGCGCAGTCGCATTACTCACCCTCGCACTTGTGCAGCGTGAACCCGTTAGCTTTGACACCCTTAAAAGCTTGCACTGGTGGCATTGGGGTGGCGGCTTACTGGGTGCGTTTTTTGTGTTTACTGCAGCTTTCGTGGCACCTAAAATCGGCGCACTACTCTTTATGGCGCTGGTATTACTTGGTCAATTAAGCAGTGCAGTTTTTTTAGACCATCAAGGTTGGATGGGGTATAAAGAAATCCCCATCAGCCTCGGAAAAATCACTGGACTGGCCCTAATCTTGGGAGGCATCTGGCTTATTCGGCGCAGCTAGATTGATATACAAACCTTAAACTACAGGGCAATATCAATCATCATCAAATTGATAACTACCAGGCGCTAAATTATCAAAACGCGTGTACTTACCTTGGAACGCCAAGCGTACAGTACCAATAGGCCCGTTACGCTGCTTACCAATAATCACCTCTGCAACACCTTTATACTCTGTCTCGGGGTGATACACCTCATCACGGTAAACAAACATAATGACATCAGCATCCTGCTCAATCGCACCTGACTCACGCAAGTCCGAGTTGATTGGACGTTTATTCGGGCGCTGCTCCAAAGAACGGTTCAGCTGTGATAAAGCCACAACCGGACAGTTAAACTCTTTCGCTAATGCCTTCAATGAGCGTGAAATTTCAGAAATTTCATTGGTACGGTTTTCACTACCGCCACCACCAATCTGCATTAACTGCAGGTAGTCCACCATGATCAATGCAATCTCACCGTGCTCTCGAGCAACTCGACGGGTGCGCGCACGCATTTCTGAGGGGCTGATACCTGCCGTATCATCAATAAACAACTTACGCTCTTGCAGCATGTTCACTGCAGAAGTTAAGCGTGGCCAATCATCCTCGTCTAAACGACCCGATCGCACCTTAGTCTGATCAATACGCCCGAGAGAAGAAATCATCCTCATCACGAGTGACTCAGCCGGCATCTCTAACGAGAAAACCATGACTGTTTTATCCGAACGCATTAAAGCATTCTCTACCAAGTTCATAGCAAAAGTGGTTTTACCCATCGAAGGTCGACCGGCAACAATAATTAAATCTGCGGGCTGCAAACCACTGGTTTTTTCATCCAAATCAGTAAAACCTGTCGAGACACCCGTAATGGCCTCATCACTATTAAACAGGGTATCAATGGTATCAATTACGTTTGCCAGCAAATCATTGAGACCCACCGGACCACCCGTTGAAGGGCGCTCTTCGGCGATTTCAAAAATTTTACGCTCAGCTTCATCCAGAATCTCATCACCACTACGACCTTGCGGTGAGTAAGCACTGTCAGCAATCTCATTACTGATACTAATGAGCTTCCGCAAAGTTGCACGCTCACGAATAATCTGAGCGTAAGCTTTAATGTTCGCGACCGAGGGTGTATTTTTAGCGAGCTCACCTAAATAAGCCAAACCACCCACTTGGTCAAGCTGACCTTCTTTATCCAATTGCTCAGATAATGTCACCACATCAAAAGGTTCGTTACGCTCAGCCAAACGTGCAACAGCGCGGAAAATCAAACGGTGATCATGCCGATAAAAATCGTTGTCGGAGACCTGATCAAGGATTCGCTCCCAAGCATTATTATCTAGCATCAAGCCGCCCAAAACGGACTGCTCAGCTTCTACTGAGTGCGGCGGCACTTTCAGCGCAGCTGTCTCTAAATCATACTGTTGGGGAACCTCTAACTCGCTCATGTACTACACTCACATGTTACTCAAGATAAAATTATAGCAAGCTATAAAATAAAAAAGGCACGCATCCATAAGATAGCGTGCCTTTCTAGCATCAGTTAACCTGAGTTAACCAATAGGCTTATTCGCCTGCAACTACAATCAACTTAACTGTAGCTTCAACGTCAGTGTGCAAGTTCACAGTAACGTCATATTCGCCAGTTTGACGAATTGTACCGTGCGGCAAGCGCACTTCACTGCGATTCACTTCAACACCAGAAGCGGTCAGCGCATCAGCAATATCATGGGTACCGATAGAACCAAACAACTTACCTTCTTCACCTGTGTTAGCAGTGATAGTCACTTCTAACTCAGACAGTTGAGCAGCACGCGCTTCTGCGTTTGCACGCTTCTCAGCAGCTGCTTTTTCCAGCTCTGCGCGGCGCGCTTCAAAAGCTGCAATATTTTCAGCCGTTGCAGCAGTTGCTTTACGCTGCGGTAATAAAAAGTTACGACCATAACCGGCCTTAACATTTACTTTGTCGCCCAGGTCGCCCAGATTTGCGACTTTCTCTAGCAGGATGACTTCCATTTGAGTCTCACCTCTTGAATTTCAACGTTCACCGTTCGCGACATTAAGCATCATTTTGCTGATGCTTTAAACCACGAAAATCAAAAACACTATCGACGATAGCCAGTACCACTAAAAACGGATAAATCACCTGCGTAAACAAGATCAAACCTATATACAAACCAATCGACCAAAAACTGCCTGCGCGGTATTTAGCGATCAGCCCGTGTACAACGGCCAACCCTGTAAATAACAGCGGCACACTGCACACTGGCGTTAACACTGCAGCCTGTATCCCGAGGCTTGGCGCAAACAACATACCAAACACTAGGGGGAACACTATCACCGCAGGTAAGCGTAAGGCTTTAAACTCAAGCCCTAACCCACCAGGGTTATATAAAGCTGCTTGCCAATATCGTGCAAGCACCACACTGAGTACACATATGATTTGCAATACAGCAGCCATCAAACCAGTTAGTACTGGCACAATTAGACTACTTAACTGCAAATGCTGTTCAGCATTAAGCTGCTCATAAAGGTCTGGAAGAAGTTTAGGCATGAGCGTATTGAGCTCATTGGCCAACTCGCTAAGCGGTTGAGCAAATGCAACACCAAGCCCCCATGCAAAAACAGCTCCTAGCAAGAGACTTGCAAGCAAGACTTTTGCCCAAGACGCACTGCTACGCAACACTTGTGCCAATATTAATGCTCCAAGCAACCCCAATAAAGGACGAGGATCATCAAAGTAAGCCCAAACTATTGCAGGCAATAATGCCCAAACGATGACATTCAATGCATCATTCAAGCCGCGTCTTAATAACACTAAACTCGCAGCAGCAGCACCGAACCAAAACATCATTGGTACGGCCACGGCTAAGGCTGTCACTACAACAGCCTGCATGCGCCCACGCATTACAAACTCAGCGAGTATACGCATGCATTAACCTATCCATTTCACGGTACAGCCAAAGATCAATTATTGTGACTGTCGGTGTATGGCAGCAGAGCTAAAAAGCGCGCGCGTTTGATCGCGGTTGACAATTGACGCTGATATTTAGCTTTAGTACCAGTAATACGGCTTGGTACAATCTTGCCAGTTTCTGAAACATAAGCTTTCAGGGTGTTTAGATCTTTGTAATCGATCTCGGTAACACCTTCAGCAGTAAAACGGCAAAACTTACGGCGGCGGAAAAAACGTGCCATGGTAGTGGCTCCTCAATTAACTCAGGGATTACTCGTCGTCAGATTCGCTGTCACTATCGTCGTTACCGTCTTCTTCGGTACGCTCGGTAGTTTCAGGACGCTCACGACGCTCACGACGCTCGTTACGGTTCTCTTCAGCCTTTAACATTTCAGACTGTTCAGTAACCGCTTCATCGCGACGAATGATCAGGTTGCGCAGCACTGCATCGTTGTAGCGGAAGCTGTCTTCCAGCTCTGCTAAAGCTTTGCTACTGCACTCAACGTTGAGCAAAATGTAGTGAGCTTTATGGATATCATCAATTGGGTAAGCTAATTGACGACGACCCCAGTCTTCTTGACGATGAATTTGACCACCATCTTCTTCGATCAGTTTGGTATAACGCTCAACCATACCGCCGACTTGTTCGCTCTGATCCGGGTGGACCAAGAACACTATTTCGTAATGACGCATAGATGCTCCTTACGGGTTGTAGCCTGCCGCATTCAGCGGTCAGACAAGGAGTGGATAAAATTTACACAAACGTATCCCCAAAGAATACGCACAATGCAAGGTGCGGTATTCTAAAGAAGCTCACCCCACTAAGCAAGGCAAGTCTCAAAAAGCATGAGTTATTTTTGCAAACACCAACTTAGCCCTTGAGCAAACGTTGCCGTTGAGCTTCAAACAAGCAAACACCTGTTGCCACTGACACGTTCAAACTACTGACGCTACCCTGCATGGGTAGATGCACTAAAAAATCACAATGCTCGCGAGTTAAACGGCGCATGCCAGCCCCTTCCGCCCCCATCACAACTATAAGCGGCCCTTTCATATCTTGCTGATATAAACTCTGTTCAGCATCGCCCGCTGTGCCTACGACCCACAAGCCTTTCTGTCGCAGCTTCTCTAAAGCTCGTGCCAAGTTGGTCACTGCAACTAAAGGCACGACCTCCGCAGCACCACACGCCACTTTACGCACAGTAGCATTTAAGCTTGCCGATTTATCTTTCGGAATGATCACCGCATGCACACCTGCAGCATCAGCCGTGCGCAAACAGGCTCCTAAATTATGCGGATCAGTGACACCATCAAGCACTAGCAGCAAGGGCGGCTCAGCTAAACGATCCAACAATTCATCAAGCATAGCTTCACCCCATACTTGACTCGGACTGACTTTAGCTAGCACTCCCTGGTGAACACCATCAAGCTGCTCATCCATCTCACGACGACTCAGCGTACTGACAGGAATCCGAGCTTCCTCTGCCAGCTCCCGCAAAACCTGAACGCGAGGCTCACTGCGACCTTCAGCTAAAACCAAAGCTTTCACTCGCTTAGGGTGATGACGCAGCAATGACTCAACAGCATGAACACCATAAACATTTTCCAAATTACTCATAGTGCCCCGCTTTAGTGGATTTACTCACTACTTTACGCTTACGCGCTTTATTTTTCGGCTGTGCGCTCTTTTCTTCTTTAGATGATTTTTTCGCTGTTTTACCCACCGAAGATGCACGCTTGCCAGCGTTAACATCATCCGGATTCATTTCAAAATCAATCTTACGCTCATCTAAATCAACGCGAGCGACAATCACTTCCACTGTATCCCCTAGGCGGAAACTGCGACCACTGCGCTCACCAGTCAAACGATGATGTAAGGCATCAAACTGATAATAGTCACCTGGCAATGCAGTAACATGCACCAAGCCCTCGACGTAAATATCAATCAGCTCAACAAATAAGCCAAAACCAGTCACTGCGGTAATCACGCCAGGGAAGCTTTCGCCAACACGGCCCAGCATAAACTCACACTTAAGCCATGTCACAACGTCACGTGTAGCTTCATCAGCACGACGCTCTGTCAACGACACCTCTACACCAATCTCCTCAAGCTGTTGCAGCTCATATGGATAAATACGTGCCTTTGGCATACTACGTGCACCTACACGCTGCACGCGCTCAGTGTTTTTGCGCGATCGAATAATACTGCGCACCGCGCGATGATTCAGCAAATCCGCATAACGACGAATCGGCGATGTAAAGTGCGTATAAGCTTCGTAGTTCAAACCAAAATGCCCATGATTATCTGGGCTATACATAGCCTGACTCAACGAGCGCAGCATCACTGTTTGAATCAACTGAAAGTCTGGACGTTCACGCACCACTTCAAGCAGAGCTAAGTAATCTTTCGGAGTAGGATCACCCTTACCGCGATTCAGAGTCAAACCTAAGCTACTTAAAAAACCTCGTAATTTTTCTAATTTTTCTTCTGGGGGACCATCATGCACACGATACAAGCCAGGCAAGTCATGCTCTTCCAAAAACTCTGCCATGGCAACGTTGGCACACAACATACATTCTTCAATCAACTTGTGCGCATCATTACGCTCGGTCGGTAAAATTTCTGAAATTTTACGGTCTTCACCAAACACAATACGAGTTTCACGGGTTTCAAAATCAATTGCACCACGATTATGACGCTGCTTTTGTAACGCTTTATATACCGCATACAAATGCTTTACATGCGGCACAACTGCCGCATATTCAGCCATCGCTTCTTTACCTTCAGCACTACGCGGATGCTCAAGCATTGCACTTACCACATCATAGGTAAGTCGCGCATGAGAATTAATCACCGCTTCATAAAACTGATAACCGATCATCTTACCGTTACGGGCTAAAGCAATCTCACAAACCATAGCCAAACGATCAACGTTCGGATTAAGTGAGCACAGTCCATTAGATAACTCTTCTGGCAGCATTGGAATCACGCGCTCAGGAAAGTACACCGAATTACCACGCAATCGTGCTTCAGCATCTAATGCCGAATCTACTTTGACATAGTGCGACACATCAGCAATGGCAACATAAAGACGCCAGCCTTCAGCAACAATATCACCACTACTTCCTGTACGCGGCTCACAATACACTGCATCATCAAAGTCACGAGCATCAGCACCATCAATAGTGACAAAAGGCAACTCACGCAGATCTACTCGACGCTCTTTATCTTTCTCATCAACCTCAGGCTTTAGGCGACGCGCTTCCTTTAATGCTTCCGCAGGCCACTCATGGGGAATATCATAGTTACGCAGAGCAACCTCAATTTCCATGCCCGGCGCCATATACTCACCCAGCACTTCCACAATATTACCTTGAGCCTGGAAACGTCGCGTTGGCCAATGAGTAATCGCCACCTCAACCAGCTGTCCAACTTGCGCACCACCATTGCGACCCGGACTGATCAGCACTTCTTGCTGCATCTTCTTATTGTCCGGCAAAACGAAGCCAATACCATTTTCTTCGTTATAACGCCCCACAATAGTTTCATGAGCACGCACAACAACTTCAGCTATAGCACCTTCACGTCGGCCACGCTTATCAAAGCCAACCACCCGAGCCAAGGCTCGGTCACCATCAAATACCAAACGCATCTGAGTGGGACTTAAAAATAAGTCATCGCCACCATCATCAGGAATTAAAAAACCAAAGCCATCTCGGTGTCCGCTCACGCGTCCCACCACAAGATCTAGCTTATCTACCGGCGCATAAGCACCACGCCGGGTATAAACCACTTGCGCATCGCGCTCCATCGCTCTTAAACGACGACGTAATGCTTCTAAGTCTTCTTCTGAGCTTAGAGCGAACTCCGTTGCGAGCTGCTCACGAGTCGCAGGCGCGCCTCGTTCAGCCAAGTGCTGCAAGATCAGCTCTCGACTAGGGATTGGGTTGTCGTATTTTTCCGCTTCACGCGCGGCCTCTGGATCGAGGGATTGCCAATCGGCTACCAAATTGAATTCACCTTACATGTAAAAATAAATGGTGAAGCAAATCAATACTCACTTCACCGTATAGCGTGTCTAATTTAACAGATTTTTTAGCGTTTGGGGGTTTACAACTTCTTTTTTCAGTCGTATAGTTCGCCACCACAACGTTATATGAATAATGTTGTACCATGAATTCAGTACATTAAGTATCGTTTTTTATGCCCAGGTGGTGAAATTGGTAGACACGCTAGCTTCAGGTGCTAGTGGCCTTACGGCCGTGGAAGTTCGAGTCTTCTCCTGGGCACCATTTCTTTTCTATTACTACTCTCTTCTTTTATTCTGCACAGCGCCTACGTATTCAAGCAATACAGATCTAGCCCTCCCGTACAGCACATAGCTTTTTTTCACACGTACACCTTACCCAAGCTACAACCACTTAATGCTCTTGTTAAGCAAAAAAACTTCTCTGTTTTTACCAATACTCAAAGCTAACACATCACATTAACATCCTCCCCAACCTAAAGGACGGGGATTTCTACTGCTAGACGGCCCTGTCCGGCCGCGAGAATGTTGCGTGACGCATTGATATCGCGATCGTGGGTGACACCGCACTCGCTGCACGTCCATTCTCTTATTCCAAGTCCTGCGATACCTTTCGGCCTCGATTCGGGAAAATTGCCACAACTCGAACAGGTTTGGGTAGTGTATGCCTCGTCAACTTCCTTAAAAACAATGCCTGCGTGAGCGCATTTATAGTCCAGCATTGTTTTTAATTGACCCCAGCCAGCATCCAACACTGACTTGAAAGTACGAGGTCTTACGCGATTTTGATAATAAACATAAAGCTATAAATCATACCCCATAATAACTAGCACCATCATACTAAGACTATCTTTAAGACACTATATAACTATATATCTCAAACTTACTCACATCAAAAAATAAAACAAACCAACTAAATATTAAACTTAACCTCAGCAATCTATCCCACATAACCCCTAACCATTCCCCCCAAAAAAACTGAAAAACCCAAAGCCATAAACTTTAATTAAAACTTCAGCTGTTGTAAGATGCGCATCTTGTTAACAAGCAGAACTATTAATTTAAGACCACACCTAAGTAAACAATCTAAAATCACTACAGCGCGGCGCAATCGATCAGTTTATACAAGACCATCAAAAAAACTTTATAGAAAATTTTAGAAACTAAAAAGTTCATTTAAACCAAATAAAACCAACAACACCTACCTATAAATCACTTTTCTTATTACCATATGAATCTTCTTTCTTTTGAATTTATAATTTTTTTTGTTACTTTCTTATTTATTTATTGGTTACCCTTTTTACCAAGCCTAGCCCGCAATCAATTATTAATTGCTGCTAGCTATACACTCATAGCTCTCTTTAGTTTACAATTCGCTTTGATTTTACTTGGCTACAGTTTATTTATTTATGCACTAGCAAACTATGGCGATCGTCTTTTAACGAAAAAACAAATCTACCTACTCTTAGCCAGCGTGATTTTCAGTTTATTTATTATTTTCAAATACTATGCTTTTTTCCAAGAATCGATACAAATAGCATTTTCTAAAATTGGATGGCAGATTGACTTGCCTCTTTTAAACCTACTATTGCCAATAGGCCTGTCTTACTACAGCTTCCACTCTGTTAGCTATGTGGTATCAGTGCAACGCCAAGAACTACCTAAAGCACGCCTTACTGAAGTTATACTATATTTATGCTTTTTCCCTAGCATTATCGCTGGTCCTATTAACCGCGCCACGCTATTCATACCACAAATCCAAAACAGTCAGCGTGCTCTATTAGAGCCCAAGCGCGCTTTATTTTTAATTACATTAGCCTTGCTTAAATTGTTTCTTTTCAGTGCTTGGCTTGCCGAAAACATGGTTGACCCTGTCTTTAATGACCCTAGCGGCTATAGTTCTGAACAAAACTTAATTGCTATGTATGCTTATGCATGGAATATCTATTTCAACTTTTCTGGCTACACCGATTTAGTTACAGGTATCGCTTTATTTTTAGGCTTTCGCTTACCGATTAACTTTAACGCACCTTATCTGGCAAGCAATCTAAAAGAATTTTGGACACGTTGGCACATTAGCCTGTCCAGTTTTATTCGTGACTATATATACATTCCACTCGGTGGAGGTCGTAAAGGTTGGATACGAACTCAAGTCAACGTCTTACTGGCCATGACAATTTCAGGACTTTGGCATGGTGCCGCTACAACCTTTATAATTTGGGGTGCCCTCCATGGACTTGGTGTCATTTTTCTCAACATCATGGACCTAGTCCTGCCTAAAGCTAAACACCGTTTTGGCTTCACCGCATTTATTCGACGCAATTTAGCGCGTTTTATTTGCTTTCATTTTGTTTGTTTTGCATGGATATTTTTCCGCAGTAATAGCTTTGACAACGCCCTCTTAATGCTGCAACAAATCAGCACCTTACACTTTCCAACTGCTGCAGCGCACTATGCCACTCCGTTATTAGCCACAGCATTACTGTATTTTTTCTACCCTCTGCTCGTTAGTTTCACACATCATATAGAAACGCACAGCGGACAATTCAAATGGTTCAGTTATCCGATCATGCTTACCATTATTCTCAGCCTCGCTTTCAGTCTAGCCCCCGACGGAATGCCAAACTTTATTTACGCAAATTTTTAAAATGATGTATAACTTAAAAAGACTCTTGCTCAGCTGCTACGTTGTATTCAGCACAGGTACATTATTGGTCTGGCTTCATCAAAACTCCCTAGAAAACTTTTGGCAGCAAAGCTATCACAGCCCACCGCCTTGGCAATCAATGCAGTCAATCGAAGCTTGGCAGGCCGGTAGCCGCGTACATCATGCACTCGCTAGCGCAGCACAAGTTTTTTGGCAGAAAATGCAAGGACAAACCATAACTGCAACTGAAACCACTGTTTTGCCCTCCAGCGCAACTACAAGCTCACTTAACGAAAGTGATGCATCCTGTAGCTGCTCAGCTGTAGCAAACATCCCGGAAGATCAGATCGTCGAAACAGAGCCTGCTACTGCACCAGATATCATCCAACCCAAAGAGTACGCACAACTCAAAGAAGGAGACCGTGTCTTCTTCGCTGGAGACTCAATGATGCAAGGCGTAGCCCCCCATCTTGCAGTGCGCTTGCGCCGCGAGTACGGCATATCAAGTATTGATCTAAGTAAACAAAGCACTGGGCTCGCTTATCCCCGAGCATTCAACTGGCCAGAGACCATTCGCACCACCCTAACCAAACATCCCGACATTAAATTATTAATTGTATTTTTAGGACCGAACGACCCTTGGGACATGCCAGCCAGTAAAGGTGGAAAATACCTTCGTTTTGCCAGCACTGAATGGGAAGCTCTATATCGAGAGCGCATACGCACCATCATTCAAGATGCGCAAGCACACCAGGTTGATATCATTTGGGTCAGCCCTCCACATATGCGCCGTAAAAGCTTGTCCAATAAAGTGAGTTACCTAAGTCAGCTTTATGAGTCTGAAGTACGAGATGCTGGAGAGGTTTTTCTCTCTGGAAATCAAGTCTTTAGGTATACAGAAGACACCTACTCTGACTATATGGGAGACCAAAGCATCAAACAAAAAATGCGTACAGGCGATGGTATTCATTTCACAGTTACTGGGCAGCGCACATTAGCTAATGCTGTATTTGATCTTATTACCTTTACACCCACACAGGCCAACTATGACTAAAAAACTGGCGCCAGAAAAAAAGTCCTGCCGTTGTTTGTGCGTTGTAAGCAAAAGCTATTTGACAGGTATCGCATTATTCTTATCGCTACCTTTTATCAGTAGCTGTTGTCAGCCCACTAAAACACACAAGCAGAGCATCACTGTTGCAATAAACAAATCACAGCAACGGCAGCAACCCCTACAACAACAGGCGCAACACTTAAAATCGAGCAACAGTAACCTGTTCGACTTTGGTGAGTTCAGGCTTATCAACCTGCTACAAAACCCTGCGGATAATGCCCACATCCTACAACTAGGCGACTCACATACTGCTGCCGACTTTTTTACCGGTGCGTTACGCGATCAAATCCAACAACGCTATGGTAATGCAGGCCCAGGTTGGTTACCCCCCGCTTGGATTCGTGGGCAACGCAGTGCCACCCTGAAGCTCGATACAGCTCATGCAAAAAACTGGCAACTCATTAGCAGCCGACTCGCTGAACATAACAACTTCCCGCTCGGAGGTTTTTTATTGCAACCACTCAAAAAAGGCGGACAATTGCGACTCAGTCAATACAGCAACGATGTTCGCTTCTTTAACGTGCGCATGCTCTATCAAAGCCCTAAAGAAGTGGCAATCAGCCTCAATCAACGGACTGTAATGCTAGCGCCGCAAGCTGATTGGCAATGGAGTCCTGCACAGTCAGTACAGCTGCCTTTAAACTTGGAAGTGCATGATCAACACTTTCCTCAACTGGGCGGTTGGTTTGTCGATAATGGCCGCCCTGGTATATTATTCAGCAGCTTAGGGATCAATGGTGCAACCATCAACATGCTCGATAAATGGGGAAGCAACTGGCACAGCGCCTTACAAGCATTACACCCCGATTTAGTTATTTTGGCTTACGGCACTAACGAAGCCTTTAATAATGAACTTAATACGGATCTATATTATCAAGATTTAACTCGCCATGTACGCCAGCTACGCGAAAAACAGCCGCAAACTGCCTTGCTCATAATTGGCACACCCGATGCCATTAAACAACCACTAGCTCGCAACTGCCAAGCACAACGCCCAATACAACTGACTAAAGTACAGGCAATACAACGCCAAGTCGCTCAAGAGCAACAGACATTATATTGGGATTGGCAAGCCATGATGGGCGGGGCTTGCAGCTTTACTACATGGCAAGCCAAGGGTTTAGCACAAAAAGATGGCGTACACTTTACTTCTGAAGGGTATAAACTCAGCGCTCAGGCACTCTATCAAGACCTTCAGCAACTCCTAACTGACCTTACACAAAGCAACCTTAAGCAATAGTTTTTTCTGTTCGAGCTTTACAAAGTACTGACGGCGTACGCCTTGTACGCTGTCATCTTTCCCTTTCGCCCTGTCAAAATACTGCTTGCATAACGACCTGCGCAAGCATGAAGAAGACAGTAATAGTTGCTGCCATCGACAAAGCTACGGCAGCTTGATAGCGGCCGCTACGCCTAGACTCCAACTTCAAGAGCAAAACAACAAAACTCACCACAAACAAAACAGGCATATACGGCATGATGAAAGGCAAGATGTCAGGGCTCACAAGTTGTGCAACATAACTAGGTACAGACGCTAAGGCAAAAACAATTCCAGATACCCCCCCCACTTGTAACATTGTTATAAATGGATGAGTAATCCGCGCATCTTGCCTATTGGCTGCTCGCTTGAGCAATACTCCACCTACTACAACAAGATAAATTAATGTTGCTAGTGCTAGTAAGGCTGTTTTGAAGGACACGCTTAACATCTAGATTCCTTATAAAGTCTTAATTCGCTATCATCGCAGGCTACTGCAACGCTAGCTTCTAAACTAAAATAATCATGCTCAATCTTAACGCTAGCATAGATCATACCACTCAATTAACTCAACGCTTGCCAAATCAAGCGCAACGCTAAAGCAGTCAAAAGCCAGTTAAAAATCATACCAAAATGCTGATCTGTAGTTTTGTACAATACCGCTAAACCAAGCTTAGTACCGAGCAGACCCGCCAAAATCATCAGTAACGCTAAGCCCAACCACTCATAAAAAACAAAACCTGCGGCAGTGTACACCAATGTCTTAGGAGCATGCTGCAACGTCATTGTCGCAGCAAAAGTTGCCACTGTAGCCTGCCGTTGCTCTTGCTGTTGGCGCTTAATGAATGCAGCAACCAGTGGTCCTGTAGCTCCTACAAAATGACTGATAAAAGTAGTACAGATCGCAGCGATAAAGGTGCCCAAAGCTCCTGTTGCCACTGCTGGTATTCCCGGCCCCCAGCACAGCAACAAAATAAAGCCTGCAATACTCAACTGCAACACCACTGTAGGAAGCTCTACCAATAATAAACTAGCCAATAAAGCCCCTAATACCACTCCCGGAGCAAACCATGCCACCACTCGCCAACGAATATGCGCAGCTGTTAATGCCGCTCGGTTTGCATTGGAGCCTAGCTGTACCAAACCATGCAAAGGAATAATAGCAGCTGCTGGCAGTATCATACTCATAACCGCCAACAACAAAACACCCCCACCAATCCCGAAAGCAGCCGTCATAGCCGAAGTTAAACCGGCTGTAGCAATTAAAACTAGTACTGCCCATATGGACAAATCAGATGGAACAAACCACTCTATCAACACATCCATGAGCTCACCTTAACAACAATTGACATCCTTCCTGGCCTAAAGGACGGGAATTCCTACTGTTAGACGGCCATGCCCGACCGCGAGAATGTTCCGTGCCGCACTAACATCGCGATCGTGGGTGACACCACATCCACTGCACATCCATTCTCTTATTCCAAGTCCTGCGATACCTTTCGGCCTCGGCTCGGGCAAACAGCCACAACTCGAACAGGTTTGGGTGAAGTCTTACGCGATCTTGATAAATACATGGTTGACATACAACACCCACCATAGACAAACAAAAAAAGCCGCACAAGGCGGCTTTTTTACTCATAACAGCTTAAGCTTGCTCTGCTTTGGCTTTAGCAACATCTTTAATCGACAGCTTGATACGGCCACGATTATCAACATCCATCACCAGAACATCAACCATTTCACCCTCAGTCAAAACGTCGGTTACCTTCTCAACACGCTCATCGCTCAGCATTGAGATATGCACTAAACCATCTTTACCTGGCAAAATGTTAACAAACGCACCAAAATCAACAATACGCTCAACCTTACCGTTATAGATCTTACCAATCTCGGCTTCCGCCGTAATGCTTTCAACGCGCACACGTGCAGCTTCAGCTGCTTCACGTGTAGTGCCGAAGATTTTAATGGAGCCATCATCTTCAATATCAATCGACGCATCCGTTTCTTCACAAATGGCACGAATGGTTGCACCACCCTTACCAATCACATCACGGATCTTATCTGAATCAATTTTCATTGAAATCATTGTCGGCGCATTCTCTGACAACTCTGTGCGAGAAGTCGCTAACACCTGATTCATCTGCTCAAGAATAGTTTGACGTGCGACATGTGCTTGGTTTAACGCAAGCTCCATGATTTCTTCCGTGATTCCTTCGATTTTAATGTCCATTTGCAGCGCAGTCACACCATTAGCAGTACCTGCTACTTTAAAGTCCATATCACCGAGATGGTCTTCATCACCTAAAATATCAGTCAAAATGGCAAATTTTTCACCCTCTTTAACCAAACCCATAGCTATACCAGCAACCGGCGCTTTCATCGGAACACCAGCATCCATCAGGGCCAATGAAGCACCGCAAACAGATGCCATAGAACTGGAGCCATTTGACTCAGTGATTTCTGAAACCACACGGATGGTATACGGGAACTCATCTGCATCTGGCAGCATCGCTGCAACACTACGACGTGCCAAGCGACCGTGACCAATTTCACGACGACCAGTAGCACCCATACGGCCGCACTCACCCACAGAATATGGTGGGAAATTGTAGTGCAACATAAATGGATCGCGTTTTTCGCCTTCTAAAGTATCAAGCAACTGTGCATCGCGGGCCGTACCTAATGTTGTTGCAACCAAGGCTTGTGTTTCACCCCGAGTAAATAAAGCAGAGCCGTGGACCTTATCCAATACACCCACCTCAATGGACAATGGACGTACTGTTTGTGTATCACGACCATCAATACGCGGCTTACCGTTAACAATATTCTCACGTACAGTACGGTACTCAAGCTCACCGAATGCGTCTTTCACTTCGCTAG
The DNA here is from genome assembly GCF_034259425.1 of Denitrificimonas halotolerans. Lineage (NCBI taxonomy): Bacteria > Pseudomonadati > Pseudomonadota > Gammaproteobacteria > Pseudomonadales > Pseudomonadaceae > Denitrificimonas > Denitrificimonas halotolerans. The sequence goes on along the minus strand of NZ_JAXIVU010000009.1, from coordinate 42,667 downwards.
CGGTTGGACCCTCACCTTCCACTTCACTTGCTAGTGCAGCAACAGCTTGCTCGCGTACTTCATCCAAACGTGCATAGCGATCTTGCTTGATGATAATACCGTAAGCTTCGGAGATAGCAGCACCAAACTGATCGCGTAGCGTGTTCAACAACTCCGTATTCTCAGCTTTTGGCGTCCACTCCCAACGCGGCTTACCTGCTTCAGCAGCAAGTTCAGTAATGGCGTCAACCACAACTTGGAATTCTTCGTGAGCAAAAAGGACCGCGCCTAGCATTTGGTCTTCGGTCAATTCCTGAGCTTCAGACTCAACCATCAATACAGCGTCTTTCGTACCTGCTACCACCATATCTAAGCAAGATGCTTCTTGTTGCTCATAGGTAGGGTTGAGCAGGTAGCCCGTCTCAGGGTGAAAACCAACTCGTGCAGCACCCACTGGACCATTAAACGGAATACCTGAAATTGCTAAAGCAGCAGAGGTACCAATCATTGCTGCAATATCTGGGTCCGTTTTTTTACTTGTCGAGACGACCGTACAAATGACCTGAACCTCGTTGCTGAAACCTTCTGGGAACAGCGGACGAATTGGTCGGTCAATCAGACGCGAAGTCAATGTTTCTTTTTCAGATGGACGCGCTTCACGCTTAAAGAAACCGCCTGGAATTTTACCTGCAGCATAAGTTTTTTCTTGGTAATGCACAGATAATGGGAAAAAGTCTTTGCTTGGATCTGCTTTTTTAGCTCCGACAACTGTACACAGTACAGAAACGTCATTATTTACGCTAACTAATACAGCACCGCATGCTTGACGAGCAATGCGACCTGTTTCTAATGTAATGGTGGAGTCACCAAATTGAAACGTTTTAATAACCGGATTCACGGTATCTTCCTTCTCTAATGTTACCTTGGGGAAATCAGCAAGAGCTTGGGTATCGGCCCAACGGACTCCTGAAAAAACGAAAAGCTGGAAGCCCAAAGCACTGCGCAAATCACTTCACGCTTAGCACTCCAGACTTCCAGCTTCACGTTGCAGCTTACGTCTTAACGACGTAGACCCAGACGACCAATCAAAGTCGCATAACGGCCAAGATCTTTACCTTTCAGGTAGTCCAACAACTTACGACGTTGGTTAACCATACGGATCAAACCACGACGTGAGTGGTGATCTTTAACGTTAGCTTTGAAGTGACCTTGCAGCTTGTTGATGTTATGGGTCAAAAGTGCAACTTGCACTTCTGGAGAACCTGTATCACCTTCAGACTGCTTGTAGTCGTTGATAATCTGGATTTTTTCTTCGTTGCTTAGTGCCATGATGGGCTCCTAGTTTGGACAGGCCGGGAGTTTTCCCGTGCAAAAGATAGAGGTATGACCGTGCCTGCCAACAGCCTACCTGTTTAATGTTTTCAAGGCGCACACCTAGCACGCCAGAAAACAGACTTATTGTGACCGAATTAGGCGCCTTGGTGCAACCATTCCATCATCATTCATTTCACCCACACCGATAAACTCATCGTTATGGTTGTAAACCCGCACCATCCCTTCCAACGGAGCCTTCTGCGCGCGTACCGGTTGACCATTGAGCCAAAAAAAACTGCTATGTTCTGTCAAATACACAATTGGCCAATCTTGTAAACCACTGTCCACAGGAATCATACAGGCATCCAGTGCTTCAGCTCCGCCCTCTTCATGCAGACGCTCAAGTTCTTCTAGCGTGACCGCATGAGTTAAATCAAAAGGGCCAGCCTCAGTTCGACGCAATTGCGCCACGTGCGCACCGCAGCCAAGAGCAGCACCAATATCCTCAACCAGACTACGAATATAGGTACCTTTAGAGCAACCCACCACAATTCTTGCCTGATCACCCTCACAAGATAGCAATTCTAAATGACTGATGGTCACCTGACGTGCCGGTCGCTCAACTGTAATACCTGCACGTGCCAACTTATATAAAGGTTGCCCATCTTTTTTTAATGCTGAGTACATTGGCGGTACTTGCTCAATCTCACCGCGAAATTGTGGTAAAACCGCTTCAATATCAGCAGAGCTAACATTTACAGGTTTAGTTTCCAACACTTCACCTTCAGCATCAGCAGTATTAGTGGTCACTCCTAGCTGCATGGTGGCCTCATAGACCTTATCGGCATCAAGCAAGTAGCGGGAGAACTTGGTGGCTTCACCAAAGCACAATGGCAGAACACCGGTCGCTAATGGATCTAGACTACCGGTATGCCCACCTTTATCAGCATTAAGCAACCAGCGCACCTTTTGCAAAGCACCATTTGAGCTAAAGCCATAGGGCTTATCAAAAACAATGATTCCGCTCACACTGCGGCGCTTACGTTTAACTTGCTGTACCACGCCTTACTCTCCGTCAGACTCTGTCTTACCTTTATCTTGTGTCACTGCTTTTTCAATCAGCGCTGACAAGTATGCACCACGGGTAATACTTTCATCATAGTGGAAATGCAATGCTGGCACACTACGTAGCTTCATTGCCTTACCAAGTAACATACGCAAATAGCCCGCTGCATCATTTAAAACACTGAGGTTATCTTTAATCATTTCAGGTGAATTATCACCCATCACTGTTACAAAAATTTTGGCATGACCTATATCACGACTAACATCCACACCAGTCACTGTAATAAAGCCTAAGCGTGGATCTTTTACTTCGCGCGGGATCATCGTCGCCAACTCGCGCTGAATCTGATCACCAATGCGTTGGGTACGGCTGTATTGTTTCGCCATAACATTCACCTTGCGCTGCTCATGCAGCTTTGTTCTGTTCCATATAAGCAGCAAACGGCAAGTCCAACTGACTGGTTTTGACCGAGCCAATTGCACTTGCCGTTGCCTATACGACTATGAATTACAGAGTACGTGCGACTTGGATCTTCTCAAATACTTCGATCTGATCACCCACTTTCACGTCATTGTAACTCTTCACACCAATACCGCATTCCATACCGGCACGCACTTCGCCGACATCGTCTTTAAAACGGCGTAAAGATTCAAGCTCACCCTCAAAGATCACTACATCATCACGCAGAACACGAATTGGGCGGTTACGTAAAACAACACCTTCAGTCACCATGCAACCAGCAATTGCACCCAACTTAGGCGAACGGAATACGTCACGAACTTCAGCAATACCTACGATCTTCTCACGAACATCAGTTCCTAACAGACCGGACAATGCTTTCTTAACGTCTTCAATAATATCGTAAATGATATTGTAGTAACGCATATCGAGACCTTCTTGCTCAACGATTTTACGCGCACCAGCATCAGCACGCACGTTGAAACCAAAGATCACCGCATTCGAGGCCAGAGCTAAGTTGGCATCACTTTCGTTAATACCACCTACACCACCAGCAACCACGCATACTTCAACTTCATCATTACCTAAATCTTCTAATGAACCGCGTAACGCTTCCAACGTACCGCGCACATCAGTTTTGATAACGATATTAAGTGTTTTCTTCTCTTCTTGCCCCATGCTCTCGAAGATATTTTCAAGCTTACCTGCATGTGCACGCGCTAGCTTAACTTCACGGAATTTACCCTGGCGGAATAATGCAATTTCACGCGCCTTACGCTCATCCACAACAACTGTCGCTTCATCACCCGCTTCAGGCGTACCGTCAAGACCTAAGATTTCAACTGGAATCGAAGGTCCAGCCTCCTGAATCGCCTTACCGTTTTCGTCCATCATCGCGCGCACACGGCCGAAATTCACACCCGCTAGCACCATATCACCCTGACGCAACGTACCATTCTGCACCAACACAGAAGCAACCGGACCACGACCTTTATCCAGTCGAGATTCAATCACTACACCACGACCTGGCGCTGATGGTGTTGCGCTGAGCTCAAGAACTTCCGCCTGCAACAAGACTGACTCAAGCAACTCATCAATACCTGTACCCACTTTCGCAGACACATGGACAAACTGGGTGTCACCGCCCCACTCCTCAGGAATCACATCATGCGCAGCTAAATCATTTTTAATGCGATCTGGGTCTGCTTCAGGCTTGTCTATCTTGTTTACAGCAACAATTAAAGGTACACCAGCCGCTTTAGCATGCTCAATACCCTCGATGGTTTGTGGCATCACGCCATCATCAGCAGCCACCACTAGAATAACAATATCCGTTGCTTGAGCACCACGTGCACGCATAGCAGTAAAAGCGGCGTGACCTGGGGTATCCAAGAAAGTGATCATTCCACCTTCAGTTTTAACATGGTAAGCACCAATGTGCTGAGTAATACCACCGGCTTCACCTGTGGCAACTTTAGCGCGACGAATATAGTCAAGCAGCGAAGTTTTACCATGGTCAACGTGCCCCATTACAGTGACGACAGGCGCACGATGGAATGATTCACCATCAACCACTAAAGATTCAGCAAACTCTTCTTCAATGATGTTATCGCTAACACGGCTCACTCGGTGACCCATATCTTCAGCAATTAATACCGCAGTATCTTGATCCAGCACTTGGTTAATAGTTACTGGTGAACCCAGTTTAAACATGTACTTAACAACTTCGACGCCTTTAACAGACATCTGCGCCGCTAGTTCAGCAACAGTGATAGTTTCACCAATTTGTACATCACGTACAATCGGGCCTGCGGGGCTATGAAAACCGTGCTCATTATTGCGCTTTTTAGCCTTACCACCACGATTGCGACCACCACGGCGGGACAACTGCTCATCATCATCACCACGCTTACCTTTCGCGCCCACACGAGATGCTCCTTTGCGCTCACGACGCTCATCATCTTCGCCACGCTTAGCAGGTGCTTTTTTGCGCTCTGGTGCAGGTTTAACCACTTCATCCACAACAGGCAAAGTAATGTCAACTGGTGGTAAGCTTGCTTCTTCAGCAACCGGCTTAGCTTTAGGCTTAGCTTTAGGCTCAACCTTAGACTCAACTGGCTTTTCAGCAGCAGACTCAGCCTTCTTCACAGCGGGTGCTGGCTGTGCTTTTGCTTGCGCAGCTTCCTTCGCTTTTTTCTCTGCCTGTAATTTCGCGAGATCTTTTTGCTTTTCAGCTTCAATCTCTTCAGCGCTACGTTTTACATAAGTTTTCTTTTTTCGTACCTCAACGCTGATAGTTTTACTACCAGGGGTACGCAAGGTTGTTGTCGTTTTACGTTGCAAAGTAATCTTCTTCGATTTATCAGCTTTAGGGCTGCTACCTTTCTCTAAAAAGGTTAAAAGCTTTTGTTTTTCGTTTTCTGTAACTTTTTGATCTGCACTTGTATGTGCTAAACCGGCTTCTTTCATTTGTTGCAGTAGACTATCTACTGGTGTGTTGACTACTTTAGCCAGTTCTTTAACTGTGACTTGCGTCATGAACTTCTCTCCTCAAGCCGCAATGTGCTTATTCAAACCAGTGGGCGCGGGCGGCCATGATCAGCTTGCCGGCACGATCTTCATTCATGCCTTCGATTTCGAGCAAGTCATCAATTGACTGCTCTGCTAGGTCTTCGCGGCTGAGCACTCCGCGGTCAGCCAGCTCAACAGCCAGCTCTTTACTCATACCCGTTAAGTCGAGCAAGTCTTGTGCCGGCTGGATATCAGCTAGCTTTTCTTCTGTTGCAATTGCACGAGTCAATAAACAGTTTTTCGCACGGGTACGTAACTCATTAACGATTTCTTCATCAAAACCTTCGATGTTTAACATTTCTTCCATAGGTACATAAGCAACTTCATCTAAACTTGTGAAGCCCTCATCAACCAGTACCTGGGCCAAATCCTCATCAACTTCTAGGTCTCTGACAAAGAGCTGTAGTAGATCACCGGTCTCTTCTTGTTGACGCGCCTGAATATCTTCATGGCTCATCACATTCAATGTCCAGCCGGTCAATTGCGAAGCTAGGCGTACATTCTGACCGCCTCGACCAATGGCTTGCGCCAAATTTTCTTCTGCAACTGCAATATCCATCGTATGTGTATCTTCATCCACAATGATGGCCACAACTTCAGCCGGTGACATTGCGCTGATCACAAACTGTGCTGGATTCTCATCCCACAATACGATATCAACACGCTCACCGCCTAACTCACTCGATACCGCCTGAACACGCGAGCCGCGCATACCAATACAAGCACCTTGTGGATCAATGCGCTTATCTTTAGAACGCACTGCTATTTTAGCGCGCGAACCTGGATCTCGAGCTGCCGCCATAATTTCAATTAAGCCTTCAGAGATTTCTGGAACTTCAATATTGAATAATTCCATAATCATTTCTGGGGCTGTACGTGATAAGATCAGCTGCGGACCACGGTTCTCTGTACGAATTTCCTGCAACAGCGCACGCACTCGCGCACCCACACGAAAAGTTTCGCGAGGAATAATATCTTCACGCGCTAAAATTGCTTCAGCATTGTTGCCTAAATCAACAATGATATTGTCACGGGTAACCTTTTTAACCGTACCAAAAATAACCTCACCAAGTTTGCTACGATACGCTTCTACAATCTGCGCACGCTCAGCTTCACGCACCTTCTGTACAATCACTTGCTTAGCTGTTTGCGCCGCAATGCGTCCAAACTCAATAGAATCAATTCTTTCTTCGATAACATCGCCAACGCTTGGGTTTTCCACGCGCTTTTCGGCCATATCAATAGTCAACTGGTGCGCTGGATCATCAAAGTCTTCTTCTTCGATAACAGTCCAACGACGGAAAGTTTCATATTCGCCCGTTTGACGATCAATCGTCACGCGTAAATCCACTTCATCTTCGTAATTTTTTTTCGTCGCGGTGGCTAACGCCAACTCCAGCGCTTCAAAAATCAACGCTGGCGGAACACCCTTTTCATTAGAAACTGATTCAACAACCAGTAAAATATCTTTGCTCATCGCATGCCTCGCCTTTCGCAAACTGTAGAAGTCGCGGGGAACCGTTATTATTCAAAAGTCGGGAGTATGTTCGCCTTTTCGATCAGATCGATAGGCAACAGGTACTCATACTCGTCCACCTGAACAACCACATCCTGATCTTCTACTGAGCGAAGCAACCCTTGGTAATTGCGGCGCTCTTCAATAGGAGAACGCAGCTTAATTTTCACCTGCTCACCAACGTAACGAGCAAACTGCTCTAACGTAAAAAGCTGGCGATCCACGCCGGGGGATGAAACCTCCAACGTGTATTCAGAACTGATTGGATCTTCAACATCCATTACAGCACTGAGTTGACGGCTGACTTTTTCACAGTCATCAATCAAGATTCCATCCTCATGGTCAATATAGACGCGCAACACCGAGTGACGACCCTGGGAGATAAACTCTATACCCCAGCACTCGTATCCCAGCGCTTCAACAACTGGCGTCAACATGTCCTGCAACTGCTCCAGCTTGCTCGTCATCCGACCTCCAATGCATGCTGTAAAAATGAAAAATGGGCTTAACGCCCATCCAAAAAAGTACAAACTATCTGTTAGACCTAATAAAAAGCCCCTAACAAGGGGCTCTTAGAGCAAGGTGCTGGCGTTCAATTGCACCCCACAAAAACTATAATGCTTAAGACTAAGGACTAATAGTACAGCCCTACTGCATTACAGTCAAGCAAGCAGAAACAAGACGACCCGCTATACAGCAGGTCGTTTTGTTATATGGTGCCGAGGAGGGGACTCGAACCCCTACAGCCTATGGCCACTACCACCTCAAGGTAGCGTGTCTACCAATTCCACCACCTCGGCAAAACATTTTTAATCGACTACAGGCACATCACTACTTTCTGAAGTCTTCGTATCCACCTGAGGAATATCTTCTAACACAGGAAGATCTTGTACTGGCACTTCTAATACCGCTGGATCTGGCAAACCTAACTCCGAAATCTTGTTTGCACGATCCTTAGCATAAAACGCCAATCCCAAACTGGTTGCAAAGAATACCGCAGCTAAAACTGCTGTCAAGCGACTTAAAAAATTACTTGAACCTTGCGAACCAAATACAGTTCCTGATGCACCTGAACCAAACGACGCACCGGCATCTGCACCCTTACCCTGCTGAATCAGGACAAAGCCCACCACACCTATCGCAACGACCAAGTGCACAATGATTATAACTGTTTCCAGCATTCTAGTTTCCCGCAGCGCGACAAATCGCACTAAATTCTTTTGCGTTGAGGGAGGCGCCGCCTACTAGCCCCCCATCGATATCTGCTTGAGCAAATAGCTCCGCAGCATTAGCGGCTTTAACACTGCCGCCATATAAAATTCTTAATTCTTTAGCGACTTCTGCGCTGTATTTTGCCACATGTTCACGTATTTGTGCATGTATTTCTTGCGCCTGCTCCGGAGTTGCCGTCAAGCCAGTACCTATCGCCCATACGGGCTCATAAGCAACAACAGCATGCACCAAAGACTCTACACCCAACTCAACCAATACCGCATCAACTTGACGCTGAACAACTGCAACCGCGTTACCAGCTTCTCGTTCAGCAAGCGTCTCCCCCACACATAACACAGGGATCAATCCTGCCGCCTGCGCTGCACTAAACTTTCGGCATATTACACTATCAGTTTCTTCTTGCAACTGTCTGCGTTCAGAATGCCCAACAAGCACCATTGAACATTCAATATCTTTCAGCTGCAAAGCTGAAGTCTCGCCAGTTAAAGCGCCCTCTTCTAGCTGCACCGCACAATCTTGCGCACCAACAGCTATCGAGCTATCAGCCAGCTGTGCAATAACAGTTTGCAAATGCACTAAGCCAGGGAAAACCGCCACCTCTACATTTTCAGGTAGTCGTTCATCAACCAACTCAGAAAGCAATTGCTTAATGCTGGTACAGCTACCATGCATTTTCCAATTACCAGCAACCAATGGGCGACGCATGTCGAACCTCTTCGCTCAAAGTGGGCGCAGATATTACTCAAGCGCGACAAAAGATGCAAGCAAAATCAACTACATACCGCCTGAACAACTTCAGCCAATTCCTGAGCATGCTGTAAAACTGCAGCTTCATCCTCACCTTCAACCATTACACGCACAAGCGGCTCAGTACCTGACTTACGCAGCAAAACCCGTCCACGCCCTGCCATTGCCTCAGTTGCTTGATCGCAAGCGGCCTTAACCTTAGGGTCTTTGATCGGATCGACACTACCGCTAAAACGCACATTAATCAGCGCCTGCGGCAATTTTTTCCAGGCTAACCGTTCTTTCGCTAAGCTTTGTCCACGACGACGTAAAGCCAACAATACTTGCAATGCAGCAATGATTGCATCCCCTGTTGTCGCATGTTGCGCACAGAGAATATGCCCAGAGTTCTCACCTCCTAGCACCCACTCACGCTCCTGCATCTCGGCCATCACATAGCGATCACCAACATTAGCGCGCACAAAAGGTATATCACGTGCTTTTAATGCCAGCTCTAAGCCTAAGTTACTCATCAAAGTACCAACAACCCCTGAGCCTTCTGGCAAGCGGTCACGCTCTTGCAGGTCAGTGGCAATGATATACAACAACTCATCACCATCTACCACGGCGCCCGTATGGTCAACCATTTGCACTCGATCGCCATCACCATCAAAAGCTATACCCAAATCAGCACCGTGCTCTACCACAGCCTTTTGCAACAGACCCAAACTCGTTGAGCCAACACCATCATTAATGTTTAAACCGTCAGGCTGATCTGCAATTGCAATAACCTCTGCACCTAGCTCTCTAAACACACTAGGCGCCACTTTGTAGGTTGCGCCGTGAGCACAATCAACAACGACTTTCAAACCAGCAAAACTAGTACTGGTTGGCACACTACTTTTGCAGAACTCAATATAACGCCCCGCAGCATCATTGATACGCGATGCTTTACCGAGCTGCTCTGACTCAACCACCGTCATAGGCTCGTCAATCAGCTCTTCAATCATCTGCTCTAACGCATCTGGAAGCTTAGTGCCAGCGCCTGAAAAAAACTTAATCCCATTATCATGATGCGGATTATGTGACGCACTGATCACAATGCCAGCTTCAGCATGAAAAGTCCGTGTCAAATAAGCCACAGCTGGAGTCGGCATGGGACCCAACAACATGACATCAGCCCCAGCAGCGGACAAGCCAGCTTGCAGCGCTGATTCAAACATATAGCCAGAAATTCGAGTATCTTTACCAATCAAAATACGACATTTGCCCTGCTTACGGAATGCCATACCTGCTGCCCAACCGAGTTTCAACATAAACTCAGGTGTGATCGGCTGTGTACCAACACGCCCACGAATCCCATCGGTACCAAAATACTTTCTAGCCATTGTTATTTATTCCTTTGTTGCGGACTGCACCGCATTAAATATTTTTAGCACATCCATGGTTTCCGCCACGTCATGCACACGTAAAATTTTCGCGCCACGCTCCATTGCCATTACAGCCAATGCCAAACTACCCGATAGGCGCTGATCAACAGGCTTATCTAAAACATGCCCAACCATGCTCTTACGGGACACACCTATCAACAATGGGAGCTTCAACTGGTGCAATTCTGGCAGACGCTTAAACAGTTCATAATTATGCTGAGTATTTTTTGCAAAACCAAAACCTGGGTCAAGTATAATGCGCTCAGCACCAATTCCTACCTGCGCGCAAGCCTGTATACGTTCTTGTAAAAACACTGCCACTTCAGTGGCAACATCCTCATAATAAGGTTGGTTCTGCATAGTTTGCGGCTCTCCACACATATGCATCAGGCACACAGGCAAACCTGTTGCTGCAGCCACCTCTAATGCACCTTCACGCCGCAAGGAACGTACATCATTGATCAGCCCAGCACCTAAGCGTGCAGACTCCTGCATCACGATCGGTGTAGAAGTATCAACTGAAATAACCATGTCACACTCTTGAGCAATCCGCTCAACCAAAGGTGCAACACGATCCAACTCCTCTTGCGGACTTACATGGGCCGCACCAGGACGCGTGGACTCACCACCAATATCAACAATACTAGCCCCCAACGCTTGCATCTGTAGCGCTCGAGCTAACGCATCATCTAACTTGTTATAACGGCCGCCATCAGAAAAAGAATCCGGCGTCACGTTAAGGATCCCCATCACATGAGGCTGAGAAAGGTCTAAAGCACGTTGACCACACTGCAAAACAGAGCTCACTGGGCTGCTCATAATCCGCCTTCTGTTCTATGAAAAAGGGCGCTAACTTAGCGCCCGTGTATGATTAATGCTCGCCTGCCGGCCCGCCAATAGGCGCATCCGGCCGTTCTGCCTCTGACTTTGGTTCAACAGTTGCAGACGGTGTCCCCGTTGACCCTCCGTCACCCCAACCCTTCGGCTCACGAGGTTCGCGTCCTTCCATAATATCGTCAATCTGATCACTATCAATGGTTTCATACTTCATTAAGGCCATAGCCATAGCTTCTAGCTTATCGCGATTCTCATGCAAAATTTTTGTCGCAGTGCTATAGCATTCATCAATGATGTCACGTACTTCTTGATCAATCAGCTTAGCGGTCTCACCCGAAACATTCGCCGTACCACCGCCCGAGCGGCCTAAGAAGCTTTCATTTTCTTCTTCCGCATACATTAATGGACCAAGTTTTTCAGACAACCCCCACTTAGTAACCATATTTCGTGCCAACTGTGTCGCGCGCATAATATCGTTTGAAGCCCCTGTGGTAACACCATCAAACCCCAGTGTCATCTCCTCAGCAATACGACCGCCGTACAGTGAGCAAATCTGACTGATTAAACCGCGCTTAGATAAGCTGTAACGATCCTCTTCAGGCAGGAACATAGTCACACCCAAAGCACGACCACGAGGGATGATAGAAACCTTATACACTGGATCATGCTCAGGCACTAAGCGACCTACAATGGCATGTCCTGCTTCGTGATAAGCCGTATTAAGCTTTTCTTTCTCAGACATCACCATAGACTTGCGCTCTGCACCCATCATGATTTTGTCTTTAGCCAACTCAAACTCTTTCATCGTAACTAAACGACTGTCAGATCGTGCAGCAAATAAAGCCGCCTCGTTGACCAAGTTAGCCAAATCAGCACCTGAGAAACCTGGTGTGCCACGGGCAATCACTGCAGCATCAACATCATCATGCACCGGCACTTTACGCATATGTACTTGCAAAATCTGCTCACGGCCTCTGATATCTGGCAAACTTACCACCACCTGACGGTCGAAGCGCCCTGGACGCAGTAAAGCAGGGTCTAACACATCAGGACGGTTAGTTGCCGCAATAACAATCACACCATCGTTATCTTCAAAACCGTCCATTTCAACCAGCAGTTGGTTCAATGTTTGTTCGCGCTCATCATTACCTCCGCCCATTCCGGCACCACGGTGACGACCCACAGCATCAATCTCATCAATAAAGATAATGCACGGTGCATGTTTTTTCGCTTGCTCAAACATGTCACGCACACGCGATGCACCGACACCTACAAACATTTCAACAAAGTCAGAACCGGAAATAGTAAAGAATGGAACCTTCGCCTCACCTGCAATAGCTTTAGCTAGCAAAGTTTTACCGGTACCGGGCTGACCCACCATCAAAACACCACGAGGAATTTTTCCACCTAAGCGTTGGAAACGTGTTGGATCACGTAAGAACTCAACCAACTCCCCAACTTCTTCTTTAGCCTCATCACAGCCAGCCACGTCGGCAAGAGTTGTTTTAATTTGATCCTCAGCCAATAAACGCGCTTTGCTTTTACCAAAGCTCATCGGTCCGCCTTTCCCACCAGCTCCACCTTGCATCTGGCGCATGAAGAACATAACAACAGCTAAAATAATTAAAATTGGGAAGCTAGCTACCAACAGCTGCATCCACATACTCTGCCGCTCAGGCTGCTTACCTACAACACTGACATTATGTTCCAACAAATCGCCCATTAAGCCGTTATCCTGGATCGCCGGTCGCACAGTTTCAAATGTACTGCCATCAGCACGCTGTCCTGTGATCACAAAACCATCCACTGTTACTTGCTTAACACTGCCGGACTGAACTTCTTCAATAAACGTACTGTAGTTCAGCTTGCCGGCCTCGCCTTGCGAGGTGAAGTTATTCATCACAGTCACTAGGACAGCAGCGATAACCAACCATAAGAGTAGGTTTTTAGTCATATCGTTCAATTCTATATATCCTCTGCTGCAACAACCGCAACAAACACGTCAATTACAAAGAACAAACTTACTACAGATTGGTTCGCAGCGTATGTTTGTCCTGTAACAATACATTTAAACACGTCAGTTAAGCATCTTCATCTACTGCATGCATACCACGCGCTAACAAATACTGCTCACGGGAACGATCACGTGAAGAACGCGGCTTGCGCATCTGCACTTTTTCAAAACGCCCGCGCACGTCACGCAAGTACTCATCAAACCCTTCCCCATGGAAAACTTTAATTAAAAAGTCACCACCTGGGCGCAAAACTTTAGACGCTAAATCTAAAGCAAGTTCACACAAATACATTGCCGACGCTTGATCAGCTGCACGTACACCACTCATATTGGGGGCCATATCGGAAATAACAAGGTCTACTGGTTGATTTCCTAGCGCATCAATAATTTCATTGAACACTTTATCTTCAGTGAAGTCCCCTTGAATAAAGGTGACATCAGCAATAGGTGACATCGGCAAGATATCAGATGCAATCAAAGTGCCTTTATCACCAATGACCCGACTGGTGACCTGCGACCAACCGCCAGGGGTGCTCCCCAGATCAATTACGGTCATCCCAGGGCGTAAAATACGGTCTTTTTCTTGAATCTCTAATAGCTTATAACTAGCGCGCGAGCGATAACCATCTTTATGAGCCATTTTCACATATGGATCATTAAAATGCTCATTTAGCCAACGCTGACTGCTTTTAGATCGTGCCACAGAATACCTCTTAAGCTTCAGGTCAGGTAAACTACCCACCTTCATTCAATGTTACGACTCAGAGGTCGATTATGACGCTCACACAAGAGCAAAAGAAACAGTTTAAATCCATCGGCCACCACTTAAAGCCGATTGTTACAGTTGCCGATAACGGTTTAACCGAAGGCGTACTTGCTGAGTTGGACCGTGCGCTGCACGACCACGAGCTGATCAAAATCCAACTGCGTATTGAGCGAGACGATCGGAAAGCTCTGATCGAACAGCTCTGCAAACAAAGCAGCAGCATTTTGGTACAAAGTATCGGTAAAGTTGCGCTAATCTATCGGAAAAACCCGCAACCCAACAAAAACCTATCAAACGTTTTACGCTATAGTTTTCAGTAAAACACCCATATCCAGCTATGAGGTTTACTCACTTGTAGCTGGATCATACTGAGGCACTGGCTGAATCACTAACAACAAGCCGCACATCCCCAACAATACATAGCTATACTCCAGCCAAATTGTAGCGCTTGGCAAGAATGCATGAGTCAGCAAAAAACTACAAGAGAGCAGCAAGCTAGCCAATAATAGCTGCCCACGAACATCCTGAAACAAGCGCTTTACTGAAACCGCTTGCCCAAGCACCAACAGCTGCAAAATCACACACAGCCCTGCCAAACCAATTAAAAGAGGCCGCATGTACATTGCGACCTCTTCAACCAGAACATTAGTAAACCCAAGATTCTCTAATGCTTTAAGCAATACAAAGTGCATGACCCAAACGCCACCAACCCAAAACACTTGAGCAATCTGCCAAGTCATTGCGCCGGCGCGCTGTGGTGCTGTACTAGATATGCTCGACTCCAATAATCTCATACTCAATCAAACCACTTGGAGTTTGTACTACAGCGATATCACCTTCCTCTTTACTCACTAACGCCCGAGCAATCGGCGAAGTAACAGAGATCTTACCTTGCTTTAGATCGGCCTCATCTTCACCAACAATCTGGTATTTTAAGACCTCTTCAGTTTCTACGTTCTCAATTTCTACCGTAGTGCCAAAAAACACCTTGCCGGTGTACGGAATTGTCGTGACATCAATAATCTGCGCACCGGATAAACGCCCTTCGATATCACGAATACGCGCCTCGGTCATACCTTGCTGCTCACGAGCAGCATGGTATTCAGCATTTTCTGATAAATCACCCAATTCTCGCGCAGTGGCAATAGCTGCGGTAATCTGTGGACGCATCACTGTTTTAAGATGCTTAAGCTCTTCTTCCAAGGCGCGAGCGCCTTGGACAGTCATTGGAAATTTAGTCACGCATTAATTCCTGAATGCAAGTCCTGCAAACGACGCACGGTCTTCTCTGGACCGAATTTAAGCGCCTCACAAACAGCTTGCCCCCCCGCCAAGGTGGTAGAGAAGTATACTTTGTGCTGCAGAGCGTTTCGACGAATCGAGAAGGAGTCAGCAATAGATTGACGCCCCTCGGTGGTATTGATGACCAAAGTTACCTCATCATTCTTAATCATATCAACAATGTGAGGACGGCCTTCAGTCACTTTGTTTACGCGGCGCACCTCTAAACCTGCAGCCTCAATGACTTTTGCAGTGCCAGTGGTTGCCACTAAAGTAAAGCCTAGTGCAATTAGGTCACGGGCCAAATCAGCAACGTAAGTTTTATCGTCTTCACGTACACTAACAAATGCACAGCCGCTGGTTGGCAAGACCTCACCAGCTCCCATTTGTGATTTAGCAAAGGCTTCAGCAAAGCTATCACCCACGCCCATCACTTCGCCCGTAGACTTCATTTCTGGTCCTAGAATCGTATCAACACCAGGAAATTTAGCAAATGGGAAAACAGCTTCTTTAACACTAAAGAATGGCGGAATGATCTCTTTGGTAAAACCTAACTCTGTTAATGTCTTGCCAGCCATAACTCGTGCTGCCACTTTTGCCAAAGACTCACCAATGCATTTAGACACAAAAGGCACTGTACGTGACGCACGTGGATTCACTTCAATCACATAAATATCTTCGCCCTGTACCGCCATTTGCACGTTCATTAAGCCCATCACGCCCAACTCCAACGCCATTCGAGTCACTTGGGCACGAATCTCATCTTGAATATGAGCAGGCAATGAGTATGGAGGTAATGAACAAGCAGAGTCACCTGAGTGAACACCCGCCTGCTCAATATGCTGCATAATCGCACCAATAACAACGATTTCACCATCACAAACCGCATCCACATCCACTTCAATTGCACTATTAAGGAAGTGATCAAGCAGCACTGGACTGTCGTTAGATACTTTCACCGCATCCCGCATATAACGCTTCAACTCGGCTTCATCATAAACGATCTCCATGGCACGACCACCTAAGACATAGGATGGACGAACAACCAATGGATAGCCAATTTCACGAGACGCATTGATAGCTTCTTCTTCGCTGCGTGCGGTGGCGTTCTCAGGCTGACGTAAATTCAAACGTTCCACCATCTGTTGGAAGCGTTCACGATCTTCAGCACGGTCAATAGCATCTGGACTAGTACCAATAATAGGCACACCCGCTTCTTCTAGGGCACGACAAATTTTTAACGGAGTCTGACCACCGTATTGCACAATCACACCCACGGGGTTTTCCACTCGAACAATTTCCAACACATCTTCTAAAGTAACCGGCTCAAAATAGAGGCGGTCAGAAGTATCGTAATCCGTAGATACAGTTTCTGGGTTACAGTTCACCATAATGGTTTCATAACCATCTTCACGCATCGCTAAAGCAGCATGCACACAGCAATAGTCAAACTCAATACCCTGACCAATACGGTTTGGACCACCACCCAAAATCATGATTTTTTTACGATCACTTGGATTGGCCTCACACTCTTCTTCATACGTTGAGTACATGTAAGCCGTATCTGTAGCAAACTCGCCAGCACACGTATCAACACGCTTATAGACAGGAAAAACATTCAACTGCTGGCGGCGAGTACGCAGATTCTTTTCAGTTACTCCAAGCAAAGTTGCTAAACGCGCATCACTGAAACCTTTACGCTTCAGCTTAAACATCTGCGCCGCATCAACTTCAGCAAGGCCCATTGTTTTTAAACGCTCAGCCTCAAGCATTAAATCTTCTAACTGCACTAAAAACCAGTGGTCGATTTTAGTAAGGTCATAAATCTCATCACGGGTCATCCCAAAACGAAACGCATCAGCCAAATACCAAATACGATCAGCCCCAGGCACTGTTAGCTCACGGCGTAAAATACTCGCAGCCTCTGGATCATTTAAATCCAGAATAGGATCTAAACCATCGACACCCACTTCCAAGCCGCGCAAGGCTTTTTGTAACGACTCTTGGAATGTGCGGCCAATGGCCATCACCTCACCAACAGATTTCATCTGAGTGGTTAAACGCGCATCGGCTTTAGGGAACTTTTCAAAAGCAAAGCGTGGAATTTTAGTTACGACATAATCAATCGACGGCTCAAAAGATGCTGGGGTACGACCGCCAGTAATATCATTTTTCAGCTCATCCAAGGTGTAACCTATCGCTAACTTGGCAGCAATCTTTGCAATCGGGAATCCCGTAGCTTTCGAGGCTAAGGCTGATGAACGTGAAACCCGCGGGTTCATCTCAATCACCACCATACGTCCATCTTTAGGATTGATACCAAACTGAACGTTTGAACCACCACTTTCAACGCCAATTTCACGCATGACGGCCAAAGATGCATCGCGCATAATTTGGTATTCTTTATCCGTTAAAGTCTGTGCCGGCGCAACAGTAATGGAGTCCCCAGTATGCACACCCATAGGGTCGAAGTTTTCAATGGAACAGACAATAATGCAATTGTCATTTTTGTCACGCACCACTTCCATCTCATACTCTTTCCAGCCGATCAAAGACTCATCAATCAAGAGTTCTTTAGTAGGCGATAGATCTAAACCGCGAGTACAAATCTCTTCAAATTCCTCACGGTTGTAAGCAATACCGCCGCCTGTACCACCCATAGTAAAACTTGGGCGAATAATGCAAGGAAAGCCCACTTCGCTTTGTACTTTGTAAGCCTCTTCCATACTGTGCGCAATACCGGAGCGCGGGCACTCAAGACCAATAGCACGCATGGCCTGATCAAAGCGTGAGCGGTCTTCTGCCTTATCAATGGTATCAGCGTTGGCACCGACCATTTCTACACCGTACTTCTCTAAAACACCTTCACGCTCTAGGTCCAGAGCACAGTTCAGTGCAGTCTGGCCACCCATGGTGGGTAACAATAAGTCTGGGCGTTCTTTGGCGATGATTTTCTCAACGGTCTGCCATTTGATCGGCTCAATATAAGTGGCATCTGCCATCGCTGGGTCGGTCATAATGGTGGCAGGATTAGAGTTCACCAAAATAACGCGGTAACCCTCTTCACGTAATGCTTTACAAGCCTGCGCGCCTGAATAATCAAACTCACAAGCTTGACCAATAACGATTGGGCCAGCGCCGATGATGAGGATGCTTTTGATATCTGTACGTTTTGGCATGGGATTCTCGTAATATTAGGACAGGGTTGCAGTGGCCAGCTTCACGCCAAAGCCGACAAACATGGCGCCCACTCCACTCAATGCGCCGGCAGCCAAATTTTTTCGTTGGCCGAACCAGCGCGCTAAGCGAGCGCCGCTAAAAATTAATAGACTTAGATAAATTCCGCTAATGATTTGCAGAATCAATCCCAGTACTAAAAAGGATATACCAGGGTAGGCGTAGCCTGGATCCACAAACTGGATAAAAAATGAGACAAAAAACAAAATCGCCTTGGGATTAGAGAGACTTAACAAAAGCGCCTTACGTAGAGGTTGCACGATAGGCTTTTGCTGCTCCAACTCTTCAACCATTTGCGTTTTTTTCCGCATTGAGCACCAAGCTGCTCGTAACATATTCAGACCTAACCAACATAAATAGGCTGCACCTAAATACTTAAGCCCAACAAATAACACAGGCTCAGTACGTAACAAGGATGCAATGCCCAATGCTGATAAAGTCATTAATATGGTGTCACCTAAAAACACCCCACAAGCCGCTTGGTACCCTGCAGCAATACCGCGTTGAGCAGCTGTTGCCAGAACAAATAGTGAGTTAGGTCCTGGCAATAACACCACAAAGATTGTTCCTATGATATAGGTCCATATGTCTGTGATCCCAAAGCTTGGCAGCATCATCAATAGCCTTAACGACGTGCTTCGATACTGCTTACAAAGCGATCAAACAAGCTACTGACATCATTCGGCCCTGGACTGGCTTCAGGGTGACCTTGGAAACCAAATGCCACTTTATCAGTGCGCTCAATGCCCTGCAGAGTTTGATCAAACAAAGACTCATGCGTGGCCACTAAATGTGCCGGCAAGCTGTCTTTATCAACCGCAAAACCATGGTTTTGACTCGTAATCATCACTAATTTGGTTTTCAAATCTTGCACAGGGTGGTTAGCACCATGATGGCCACTGCTCATCTTCATGGTACGTGCACCTGAAGCCAAAGCGAGCAACTGATGACCCAAGCAAATACCAAAGACAGGAATATCTGTCTCCAAAATTTCTTGAATAGCCTTAATTGCATAGTCACACGGCTCAGGATCACCAGGACCATTGGACAAAAACACACCATCAGGTTTTAACAGTAACACTTCACTCGCCGGTGTATCTGCCGGCACAACCGTAAGCCGGCAACCGCGCGCAACCAACATCCGTAAAATATTACGCTTCACCCCAAAATCATAAACCACGACGTGATGCGGTAACTGCTCAGCAGGAACCTCTGCATGCGAGTCAGTGGCTAACTGCCAAGGTGCTGAACGCCACTCATATACCTTATTGGTGGTCACTTCCTGTGCGAGATCTAACCCCTGCAGCCCGCCAAAGCTACGAGCCAACTCAAGAGCACGTTCCTCAGTTGCCTCTTCACCTGTTAAGATACAGCCACTCTGCGCACCAGTGTCACGCAGGATACGGGTTAAACGGCGGGTATCAATACCTGCAATAGCAACAATCCTATTGTCCTTTAAATACTCACCTAAAGGTTGTTTATCGCGCCAGTTACTTGACAGCAAAGGTAGGTCACGAATAATAAGTCCCGCAGCCCAAACCTGATTCGATTCAGCATCTACTGGCGTAGTACCTGTGTTACCAATATGCGGATATGTTAGAGCAACTAACTGACGCGCATAAGATGGGTCTGTCAGAATTTCCTGATAGCCGGTCATGGCAGTATTAAAAACCACCTCACCAACGGTCTCACCGTCAATTCCAATGGATTCGCCGCGAAATATGCTGCCGTCAGCAAGGGCGAGTATGGCTGGCTTAGTCAAGAAGACCTCCCGTTATTTAGCCTGATTTGCACCCATGACTTACAAAAAAGCGGAATGACGTAAATTCACATCATTCCGCTTTTCAGTTTATTCGTCATATTGGGGCACTTTTAGTGGATACACTAAAAAGTAATTGTACGGCCTTTTTGATTTAACAGGAAGTACTCAAATAAATTATTTTAGCTCGAGCACATCCTGCATATCATATAACCCTGCAGGCTTATCTTTCAGCCACTGTACAGAACGCACCGCACCCTTAGCAAAGGTCATACGACTGGAAGCTTTATGAGTAATCTCAACACGTTCACCTTCTGCGGCAAAGAGCACCGTATGATCACCCACTACATCACCCGCACGCACTGTCGCAAAACCAATCGTTTCACGCTCACGAGCACCTGTTTGTCCTTCACGACCATACACAGCAACTTCCGCCAGATTACGATCTAGGGCCGCTGCCACAACTTCCCCCATACGCAATGCAGTACCGGATGGTGCATCAACTTTATGACGGTGATGCGCCTCAATAATTTCAATATCTGCATCATCACCCAATACCCGTGCTGCAGTATCAAGCAACTTTAAGCATAAGTTAACACCCACACTAAAGTTTGCTGCAAACACTATCGGGATATTTTTACTCGCATCATCAAGCTGCTGACGCTCATCCTCGGTAAAGCCTGTGGTACCAATAACCATTGCTTTGCCGGCCTGGCGGCACACTTCAAGGTTATGCAAAGTGACCGTTGGATGGGTAAAATCAATCAGCACATCAAAATCATCCAACACGCTGGATAAATCACCTACAAGCTTGACACCAATACGTCCAACACCTGCCAACTCACCCACATCAGCACCCAACAAAGTGCTTTCTGGACGATCAATTGCAGCGGACAATTGCAAGCTAGGCACCATGCGTACCGCTTCAATCAAAGTTTTACCCATGCGCCCTGCGGCACCTACCACTGCAACTCGAAGCATTGTTATTTTCCTAGCTCATTAAAATACAAATGGGTGCACTGAAATCCAAGTGCACCCTTAAACCATTACAGATCACCGAAAAAACGCTTTACACCTTCAAACCAGCTGCTTTTCTTAGGCGAATGTGAATCATCACCTTGCAATGTTTCACGGAACTCCTCAAGCAACTCACGTTGACGTTTATTCAATTTAACCGGCGTTTCGACAGCAACACGGCACATTAAATCACCAACACCACCACCACGCACAGGTGTGACTCCTTTGCCTCTCAAGCGAAACAGCTTGTTGGTTTGCGTCCCTTCAGGAATTTTCAACTTAACGCGCCCGTTCAAGGTTGGCACTTCTAACTCGCCACCTAATGCTGCATCGGCAAAACTGATCGGCACCTCACAGTATAAATCACGGCCATCACGCTGGAAAATCGCATGCGGACGCACATTCACAACAACATATAAATCACCGCTTGGGCCACCTAAAGCACCAGCTTCACCTTCACCACTTAAACGTATGCGGTCACCGCTATCAACACCTGCCGGCACTTTAACCGACAAGGTTTTTTCCTCTTCAACGCGACCTTCACCGTGACAATCGCCACAAGGATCAGTCACCATCTTGCCTGAACCATGACAGCGTGGGCAAGCTTGCTGCACAGCAAAGAAGCCTTGCTGCATGCGAACCTGCCCCATACCGTTACAGGTTGTGCAAGTTGTTGGGCTAGTACCTTTTTTAGCACCACTGCCATCACAGGTTTTACAATCAACCAAGCTCGGAATTCGAATGGTTACCGTGGTGCCCCGTACGGCCTCTTCTAAGTCCAGCTCCATGTTGTAACGCAAATCGCTACCACGCTGTGGACCACCGCGGCTACTACCGCCACCACCAAAGAAGTCACTGAAAACATCTCCGAATACATCAGAGAAGTTACCACCACCAAAGCCTCCGCCACCGCCCATCTGCGGATCTACACCAGCATGGCCGTAACGGTCATAAGCTGCTCGCTTATCAGCGTCAGATAAGACCTCATACGCTTCGTTGGCTTCTTTAAATTTTTCTTCTGCATTTTTATCATCCGGATTACGGTCCGGGTGAAATTTCATTGCCAGACGACGATAAGCCTTTTTTAGCTCCGCCTCGCTAGCACCGCGCTCCACGCCGAGCACTTCGTAATAGTCACGCTTTGACATAAGTCTTTTAACTCCGGATTCTCATCTGCCAGAGACACCAACGCGGGAGCAAGTCCCGCGCGGTGAATCACGACTGCATCACTGCAGGGCTTAGGTTAATAGGATTACTTCTTATCCGTATCCTTAACCTCTTCAAACTCAGCATCGACAACATCTTCAGCATTGTCAGCCTGTTCTGCACTTGCACCTTCAGCTTGCTGTGCTTGCTCTGCATACATCTTCTCTGCAAGCGGCGCGGTGACCTTTGATAAAGCCTCCACTTTTGCATCAATGGCTTCTTTATCATCGCCTTTAACAGCTTCCTCCAGCTCAGCCAAAGCAGCTTCAATTGCGGTCTTATCTTCTTCGGTCGCTTTATCACCAGCCTCAGTGATCATCTTACGAGTTGCGTGAACCAACTGGTCACCTTGGTTACGTGCAGTTGCTAGCTCTTCAAACTTGCGGTCTTCCTCAGCATTAGCCTCAGCATCACGCACCATTTGCTCAACTTCTTCATCGCTTAAACCTGAGTTGGCTTTAATAACGATAGACTGCTCTTTACCTGTAGCCTTATCCTTTGCTGATACGTTAAGGATACCGTTGGCATCAATATCAAAAGTTACTTCAATCTGCGGCACACCACGTGGCGCAGGTGGGATATCAGCCAAGTCAAAACGACCCAGCGACTTGTTTGCCGACGCTTGTTTACGCTCACCCTGCAGAACGTGAATAGTAACTGCATTCTGGTTGTCATCTGCTGTTGAGAACACTTGTGATTTCTTAGTTGGAATCGTCGTATTCTTCTCAATCAGAGCAGTCATAACACCACCCATCGTTTCAATACCCAAGGTCAGCGGGCTAACGTCTAACAAAAGAACGTCTTTTACATCACCGGACAATACTGCACCTTGAATTGCCGCGCCCATAGCGACCGCTTCATCAGGGTTCACATCACGACGAGCATCTTTCTTAAAGAAGTCTGCCACAGTTTTCTGAACCAACGGCATACGTGTCTGACCACCCACCAGGATCACATCATTGATTTCATCAACCGCAATGCCAGCATCTTTCAATGCAACACGGCATGGCTCAAGCGTGCGCTCAACCAAGTCACTCACTAGGCCTTCTAATTTGGCACGAGTCACAACAATATTGAGGTGCTTAGGGCCGGTTGCGTCAGCAGTGATATACGGCAAGTTAATGTCGGTTTGCTGCGCTGAAGACAACTCAATCTTAGCTTTTTCTGCAGCCTCTTTCAGGCGCTGCATAGCCAGCGGATCACCTTTCAGATCAAAGCCACTGTCTTTTTGGAACTGCTCTACCAAGTCATTGATTAAGCGGTTATCAAAGTCCTCACCACCGAGGAAAGTATCACCGTTAGTCGCCAACACTTCGAACTGATGCTCACCATCCACTTCAGCAATTTCAATCACTGAAACGTCAAACGTACCACCACCTAAGTCATAAACGATAACTGTATGATCGCCTTGTGCTTTATCCATACCATAAGCCAAAGCAGCTGCAGTTGGTTCGTTAATGATACGTTTCACATCTAAACCAGCAATACGGCCGGCATCTTTAGTGGCTTGACGCTGACTGTCGTTAAAATACGCAGGTACAGTTACTACCGCCTCGGTCACTGGCTCACCTAGGTAGTCTTCTGCGGTTTTTTTCATTTTCTTCAGCACTTCCGCAGAGATTTGCGGTGGTGCCATTTTTTCACCTTTAACTTCTACCCAAGCATCGCCATTGTCGGCTTTAACAATGCTGTAAGGCACCATCTTGATATCTTTTTGCACAACGTCTTCGTCAAAACGACGACCAATTAAACGCTTCACCGCATACAAGGTGTTGTGCGGGTTAGTTACAGCCTGACGCTTAGCAGCTTGCCCCACTAAAGTCTCACCATCATTGGTGTACGCAATAATAGACGGTGTCGTACGACCACCTTCTGCGTTCTCTAAAATCTTAGCAACGCCATTCTCCATTACAGAAACGCAGGAGTTGGTGGTACCTAAGTCAATACCAATAATCTTACCCATGTTAAATCTCCTAAAACTTTGATTCATTCACAGCGCAACGCTGGACTGAGAAACTTATTACTTACTTGTCTTAATAGATGGGGCCGCTTATGAATATTTCAAGCCCTACAGTCTATTTTTACTCTGCAGCAGCTGGTGCCTTACTAACCACCACCATCGCTGGGCGCAACAAGCGGCCATTAATGCTGTATCCACACTGGAATACTTTTAAAACACTATTGGGCTCAAGTTCGGCACTTTCTTCCATTGCCATAGCTTGATGTTCTTCGGGGTTAAAGGGCTCACCCTGCGGATCAATACGCACAACTTGGAAGCGCTTAAGCGTATCCAAAAACAATTTATAAGTGAGTTCCATTCCCTCGCGCATCGGACGAATGTTTTCATCATCAGGACTCGACACCTCAATACCGCGCTCAAGACTGTCAAGCACGGCCAATAAGTCCATAGCAAACTTTTCTAAAGCAAACTTGTGTGCTTTCTGAATATCTTGTTCTGCACGACGACGAATATTTTGCATTTCAGCTGCAGCACGCAGCGCATCCTCTTGCGCTTTAGCCAGCTGATCTTCCAACTGAGCAATACGCTCTTCGTCGCTCTGCACTGCATCTACTTGCGCTTCAGTTTCGGCATTTTGCTGATCAGCTTCTACATCGGACGTTTGCTCGTCCAAGTTTTTTTCGTCGGTCATGACACCCTCCTCAAAAAATAGTACAGGTCCGTCACCTGCGTATGCCTGCTATATGAGGGTGCCAACCATAATTTCAAGCATTTAAAGTAAAAATAATACTTTTATTCACAACCGCGCTCTTACATGTGATCTCCGACGTCAATTTATGCCGACCCACTTACCACATTAAACCAAGTTATTTTTCAGCCCACCTCTTGAAACCAACACCCAATTAACTGTATAAATGAACAGCCTAATTGGGAGATGCCTCTATGCTAGTCCATATTTCAGTAAAAAATTATGCCATCGTTGATCACTTAGACCTTGAGCTGCATGAGGGTATGAGTGTCATTACTGGAGAAACCGGTGCAGGCAAGTCAATTATGCTAGATGCACTCAGCCTAACTTTAGGTGCGCGTACGGACAGCAGTGTGATTCGTCCAGGTGCAGACAAAGCTGACATTCTCAGCAGTTTTGATGTGACGCATATCCCAGAAGCACAACAATGGCTTAAAGAACGTGACCTAGACAACGATGCTCAATGTATTTTACGCCGCGTGATCACTCGTGAAGGTCGCTCACGCGGCTATATAAATGGCACACCTTGTCCACTGGCTGATTTAAAAGCGTTGGGTGAGATTTTAATCGATATCCATAGTCAGCATGAACATCAATCCTTACTAAAAACCGATACCCACCGCCGCTTACTAGATGAGTTTGCCGGCGCTACAGAACTGACTCGCGCCGTACAAAGCCTGGCTCAACGTTGGCGTGCTACACAGCAAAAAATCGAACAACTGAGCGCCAGCGAAGAAGAACAACGCGCACGACGCCAGCTCCTCACGTATCAACTCGAAGAACTCGAAATGCTATCCTTAGGGGAAAATGAGCTAGCACATATCGAGCAAGAACATAAAAGCCTAAGCAATTCTGAAAGCATATTGGATAGCTGCCGTCAAATCATTGATGCTTGCAGTGAAAATGATAATGCTAATGTGCTCAGCACCCTAGCGTCTCTACTGCAACGCGCACAAAGTTTATCAGGCGCCCCGCAGGCCTTCACACAAGCTACAGACTTATTATCCAGCGCACACATTCAAATCGAAGAAGCCATTAGTGAATTCAATCACTTTGCCGCAACCTTTGAAGCAGACCCGCAACGTCAGCTATGGATTGAAGAGCGCCTCGATGCCATTTACACCCTAGCGCGCAAGCACCGCGTACAACCAGAGCAGCTCCACGCATTACAAAATCAGCTAGCAAATGAACTGGCCGCACTGGATGCAGAAGATGCCAATCTCGAACACTTACAGCACGCTGCTGACTTGCTGCTAAAGGAATACTCAGAAAAAGCACAAGCCCTCAGCAAGCGTCGCGCCAGTTCTGCAAAAAAGCTGACTCAAGCTGTAATGCAGCAATTACAAATGCTCGGCATGCCAGATGGACAATTTAGTATTGCCTTACTCCCATCCAAAAATGACTCCCCCGCCTTACAAGGTTTAGAAAACGTTGAGTTTCTAGTCAGCGCCAACCCAGGCCAGCCGCTACGCGGCTTAGCCAAAGTTGCCTCAGGAGGTGAGCTTTCACGCATCAGTTTAGCTATTCAAGTCATTACCGCACAAACCTCCCGCGTCCCCACCTTAGTTTTTGATGAAGTGGATGTGGGTATTGGAGGGCCTACTGCGGAAATCGTAGGCCAATTGCTACGACAGCTAGGAGAAAATGGCCAAGTTTTAACC
Source organism: Denitrificimonas halotolerans (assembly GCF_034259425.1). Lineage (NCBI taxonomy): Bacteria > Pseudomonadati > Pseudomonadota > Gammaproteobacteria > Pseudomonadales > Pseudomonadaceae > Denitrificimonas > Denitrificimonas halotolerans. The sequence continues at coordinate 15,887 of NZ_JAXIVU010000009.1, read as the reverse complement.
GTCACTCACCTGCCGCAGGTTGCAGCACAAGGCCATCAACATTTATTTGTACACAAAGAGCGTCAAAAAAAGTCCACTCATACTGCGGTTAAAACGCTAACTTTTGAGCAACGAGTAGAAGAAGTAGCTCGCATGCTTGGCGGCATTGACTTAACCGATGAATCCTTACAGCATGCTCGTAAAATTTTAGACAGTGCCCAAGCACTGCCGGCAAAGCGTGCTTAATGAGGCGCGCTTTATTTTTTCTTCTCACTTAAAGAAATATGCGGCTTGTGCAAATCTCCATTGATGTGATAAGTCACACTGGCAAACCTTGATATTCGATCACCAATTAGGCGGTCCACCAAAAATAATGCCCCACCCACAGCAGGTGCTCCCACAGCAATCGCAGCCAAGGGTAAATTATTCGTCAAAGGTAAGGCCACCAATAAACTGGCATTAATTTGCTCATTCCCAGCATTCACTCGGCCTTTTAATTCAAGGTTACTGGATGGACCCTCAACAGCAATAAGATCACGGGTTTGATAGATGCCTTGATGAGCCACCACCCTGCCTTTAATTCGATCATATGCCAATCCTTTGCCAATCAAATCAGAAAAATCCAAACGCAAACGACGTCCAATGGCATCAAAATTAAACACACCAAACACTCTTAGGGCCTGCGCACTACCATCCAGCGTAGTCAGTTGGCCTTGACGAAAATCCACATTCAAGTCTCCGCTCAGCTGCGCTAAAGAAAAAGCTGCAGGGGAACCACTCCAACGCATGTCTGCATCGACCGTAAAATGCTTACTGGTGATATTGGGCGCAAACCCCCAAGCAACCAACACCTCGCCGATATCATCACCACCGAGTTGTCCTTTATACCAACTGCGTGTCTGTTGTCCGACTCGCTCCCAACCTAACTGCCCCGTCAACTTGAGCCCTTTAAGGGAAAGATTTAACCGATCAAAAATCACTCCATGCGCTTGTCGACGCGTACTTAACGACCAAGCTCCTAGCAAATCACCATCTCGATACAGCTGATCGACTTTAATATCTAAAGCAGGAATATTTAACATATCAAAGCCTGCCAACGGGTCTTTCTCTTTATCTGATGCAAGTGACTGTGCTGGCAAGTGTAAACGGGCAAGGCGCACCTGCAGCGGCTTACCCTCCCCCAATCTGGTCAACCGTCCACGTAACTGACGGCTATCGAGCAACAATGTCCAACCTTTAGCCTGTGTAGCCAGCTCAACATTTAAATGATCAACCGAGATACCGAAACCATTAAATTGCTCAAAAGTCAATTTAGCCTGGGTTAACAACCGCTCGTCTGCTTGATTATGCGTCCCGCTATAGCGCTGCAGAACTTGCTGCCATTCTTCCAGTTTAAACTCAAGCAACCGCCCTGTAATTTGAAGCCCCCTTTGACTAGGCAAACGAGCTAATCCACCCCCAATATGTAATTGTGCACGACCTTTAAAAAACTCACCGGCAGGAGCAGCCAAGCTTAAACTGAGCTGATCAGCATAATCCAACCAATAGCGGCGTTCTGCCCCCACTAAGGTCATGCGCCAATCGAGGTAACTGGACTGCTGTGCTGTCTTGCCCAAAGGCGCCGGCAGGTCAACAGCTACACCTTGCATATTAGAATCCAATCGTAACTGAGTATCTTCGCCATCAAGCATCACCCGCAAACGATAAGGTAAGTTACCCGTTACCGGTAATCTCTGTTTGATCTGCCCCCACTCTGTTAGGCGTGCAATAGGCATTACTCCCCGCACATCAAGGTGAGTGCGCTGTAGCGGAGCAGTACCTTCAGCTGTAATTGCTCCGGAAAACTTTTGCCCTAAAAACCGGCCTTCAATCTTTTTGGCCGTTAAACCACGCTGGCTATCAAAACTAAAAACACCATTTAAATCGTGCAAGTGCACATTGATTTCCGGCATATTCAACTCTGCACCACGCGCATTCAAATCCAGCTTCACCTGCACTGGTTGCCGTGCTGTTAATGGCACTCGCAAATCTAAAGTTGCCGGCAAACTGCCTTGCCCCTGCCAATGAGAAAACGCCGTGGCTGTTTGCGCAATCGGTGTTTTTTGTAAGAAATATAAGCCATCAGCAACATTACTTTGTAGCTCAGCACGCAATTGCAAAACAGGAGCAGCTCCAGTTTCGCTAGCTGCCACTTCCGCATACGCATAAGTGATGGGCGTATTTAAAATGACACCTCGATCAAGATGGATGCGCACACTATCGTCTTCTACCACCACCTCAACATCCGCGTCATTCAGCACAGGCCAACCTGGCTGATAATCAAGCTGAGCATTTTTAACCGCAAAATATAAACTCATACTGCGTGAGTTCGCCGGTGCATCTCTATTTAAGGCACCTTGATACTGATAGTAACCTTGCTCAATCATTCCAGCCTGAATTGCACCGCCCAACCATTGCTCTAAAGCTGGATTAAAGCCAGGAGCTAAAGAAGGTAAATATTTACGGGTAAAGCGGGCATCGCCATCACGTAAACCGACACGTAAATCCATATAATCTTCGGCTGCCGGGTCTTTTAGTAAACGAATTAGAAAATCACCTGCAATGTCACCTTCGTCGCCCTTTACTTGCAAATAAGGGCTTTGCAAAGTAAACCCCTGCTCATCAAACATCCATAGTAACTGCGCATGCACCTGCTGATACTGCCAAGGCTCTGCAAATAGATGAGATAAATGCAAACCAAACCCACTAGAGCTCGATAAGCGCAGTTCACCCTGGGTTAAATCACCAGAAATCAAACCGTTGATACCAAAAGCTGCAGGAACAGCTTCCCATGCGGAAAATTCAATATTCTGCAGCCCGCTACTGAATGACAAACGCTCAGCAAGTTTTGCTTCTGGCCGCCATTGCAATTGTAAATTATTGAGCAGTCCACGAGGCTGCATGCTTTGCATAACCTCAACTGCTTTATCTGGCAATTGCACAACCCTGTCCAAGACATACTGGACATCAGATAGCTCCAGCTGCTTAATAGCTAACTGCCAGCGCGGGGCCACTACATTGTCGTAGGCTGCCCACAGCTGCCAATCTCGCACCTTCAGCTCATTAATTTGCAATAGAAGTCGCTCAAACCAAGCACTCTGTATACCCTGATCATTTTGATAAAAAGCCAACCCATCCTTGGACTGAATATAAAGTGGCTCAGCATCAGCAAACTGCCCTTGCAACTCAAGTTGAATAAGACGCAAAACAGCACGTTGCATTTGCCCTTGCTGGGCATGCAGCCAAAGCTCAGCGCCAGCCTTGACTGTCTCTAGATTCCAATCAGGCATATACTTTTTGGGAATCCACTGCGCTAAGTTACTACTGGGCGTTTTCACGTAAACACTGAGATCACTGCTCCGCCAGTCATCATCCACGAACTGACCTTGCGCACTCAGCTCCAGCGCTTCACCATCAGGCAAAATCCCACGCAAATCTAAGCGCTGCTGCAATCCTATGCGGCTCAAAGTAAAGCCTGCATACGTTAAAGTAAAAGACTCCTGCTCATGGCCCTGAATAATTACCCGACTATTCAACACACTAAGCTGAGCGACCTGCCCCAGCTTGTACAACCAATCGTTCAACTGAAAAACAGTTCGCTCGGTATCATCTAACTGCAAGCCCTGTAATGACCATTGTCCATCCTGATCCTCCTGAAAACGCACTTGCAACCCATCTAAGATCAAGGCTTTTAATCGCAACTCACGAGCTAATAAACTCGCAATCACATCAGGTTGCAGGTCAAGCGAATCAATCAGTAATGCATGCTCCCCTTCACCCAGCCTTACATCGCGCGCCTTTAATAAGGGAGAAAAACCACGCCATCCCCCTTCAAAGCGCTCTACCTGGATACTTTGCCGCAAGTGTTGCTGCAAACCCTGCTGAATTTCATCACGGTACTCCGCCATTAAGGGAGTCAACTGACGCCCCGCACTGACATACAAAGCAGCAAAAATCAATAAGGCTGCGAGCAGCCATAAACTCCCGCGCAATAAAGCATTCAACAGACGCAGAGCAAAACCCATTCAGGCTCCTTAAGCTTTAAATAAATTAAAGCAAAACCACATCATACTGTTCTTGTGAATACATGCTCTCAACCTGGAAACGAATGGGGTGGCCAATAAAAGACTCCAAATCAGCCACATTCCCGGACTCTTCATCGAGTAAACGGTCAACCACACTCTGGTTGGCCAACACCATATACCCATCCGCTTGGAAAGTGCGTGCCTCGCGAATAATTTCACGGAAGATCTCATAGCAAATGGTCTCTGCAGTGCGCATATGTCCTCGCCCTTGACACGTTACGCAAGGCTCACACAGAACCTGTGCTAGACTTTCCCGTGTACGCTTACGGGTCATTTGCACCAGACCTAACTCAGTAATACCGATAATATTGGTTTTCGCATAATCACGCTCAAGCTGACGCTCTAACGTACGTAGCACTTGGCGACGATGCTCTTCATCTTCCATATCAATAAAGTCAATGATGATGATGCCGCCTACATTGCGTAGGCGTAATTGCCGTGCGATGGTCAATGCTGCTTCTAGATTAGTTTTAAAAACCGTTTCTTCAAGATTACGATGCCCAACAAAAGCCCCTGTATTCACATCGATGGTGGTCATAGCTTCAGTCGGATCAATTACTAAATGACCGCCTGATTTAAGCGGAACCTTGCGCTCTAGAGCCTTTTGAATTTCATCCTCTATACTGTATAGATCGAAAATCGGACGCTCGCCGGGATAATGCTCAACGCGATCAGAAATTTCTGGCATCAGTTCACCTACAAACTGCTGTGCTTTTTGTAACATTTCCCGCGAATCAATGCGCACTTTCTCAGTGTGCTCAGCAGCCAGGTCCCTCAGAGTACGCAATGGCAAAGATAATTCTTCGTAGATCACCGTTGGTGCAGCACAAACTTTCATTTGTTCACGGACCTGCGCCCATAAACGATGCAAATAACGAATATCTACCATAATGGCATCTGGATCAGCGCCTTCAGTAGCGGTCCGAATAATAAAACCACCCTTATCTTCTAACCCCTCCTTCGCTAAGCATTCGGTAACAGCTTGTTTTAAACGCTCACGCTCGGCTTCTTCTTCAATTTTCAGTGATACACCAATATGACTACTGCTTGGCATATAAACCAAGTAACGTGAAGGGATCGATAAATTAGTCGTTAGGCGTGCCCCTTTACTACCAATAGGGTCTTTAGTGACTTGCACCACAATGGCTTGCCCCTCATGCACCAAGCCACTAATTCCCTCACCAGTCATGCCTTCTCGTGCAGCAATATCCGCGGCATGAATAAAAGCAGCTCGAGACAAGCCTATATCAACAAAGGCTGCCTGCATTCCTGGCAGAACCCGTACCACTTTACCTTTGTAAATATTACCAACAATACCTCGACGTTGAGTGCGCTCAACGTGGACCTCTTGCAACACACCGTTTTCCACAACTGCAACACGGGATTCCATTGGTGTAATGTTAATTAAAATTTCTTCACTCATGGTGCTCTCAATCTAGGGACATGGGTGTGCACGAGCTCTATACGCAATGCATTAAGGTCTTGGCTGTGCAAAACACCAAACACTTCAATTAATAACACATTACGACTCAGGAGATTACAATGTTATCGCTAACATCGCACTATATCGCCAAGTGCGCCACACCCTGCTCCGCAGGCTCATAGTTCCGATACAGTTCACGATCACATAAGGCAGGACTCATTTGAAGCCGCGCAATCGTTTTAGGTTGATCAGTAACAAGTACAACCAAGGCCAGATTAAGCTACTGACTAAAACCGGCACCGCATAGTAACTCAGTTCAGGACGCATCCCTGATAAAGTACTAAGCCACAAGAGTAAAAGCTGTGATAAACCAAAAATCACTAGCAAAGCAAAAGACTGCTGCCACAAAGGAAACAACTTAAGACGCTGTTGCAAAGTTAATACAAGAAACACCACTACGACGAGCGCTAAACCGTGTTGACCAAAAAGTGTGCCGTATAGCACATCTTGAGCAATACCAAAAAACCACGCGGTCAGCAGGCCCACTCGATGCGGGAAGTTCATTGCCCAAAAACTGAGCACTAAAGCCAGCCACATGGGCCGCCCGATTTCTAAATGCTCTGCCATAGGTACCACTGACAACAATAAGGCAGCGATGAGTGTTGCCCAAATAGTAAGTGTCATTCTACCCATCCCGCTGCGCCTCTTCTGCTGTTGTCTCCGTAGCTTTACGCAGCTGCTTCGCATCATCCTCTAAGGTTTGCTGCACACTTTGATCTAAACTCTGCACGCCATGTACATGGTCACGAAATACCAACAACAAATAACGACTGCGGTTCAAGCTTGCTGCAGGCAAAATTTTGATTCGAGCAAAAGGCTGCCCCGTGTTACGTTGCACCTCACTGACCACTGCAACAGGATAGCCCACAGGAAAACGCTGCCCCATACCTGAAGTGACCAATAAATCACCTTTGCGAATATCTGCGCTATCAGTGACATAACGCAATTCCATCGATTCCAGATGACCAGTACCACTGGCAATAGCACGCAAACCATTACGGTTCACCTGCACAGGTACACTATGATTACTGTCCGTGATCAGTAGAATGCGTGAGGTATAAGGCATCACCTCAACCACCTGCCCCATTACACCACGAGCATCTAGAACCGGCTGACCTAAAGTGACACCGTCCTCACTTCCCTTATTAATTAAAATACGGTGGGTGTAAGGATTCGGATCAATACCGATCAATTCCGCAACCAGCACTCGATCATCAATTAAGGCGGATGAATTCAACAGCTCACGCAACCGGACATTTTGTTCAGTTAAAGTTGCCAGTTTCTGCAAACGGCGCTGCATCAATAATGTCTCAGCACGCAACTGCTCATTTTCTGCAATTAAATTCGTGCGACTACTGAACATTTGGATGCTGTCAGACCATACACGTACAGGTAAATCGCCTAGCCAATACATTGGCGTCAGCACCATACCTAATTGGCTACGCACAGGCTTAAGCACCTCTAGACGTGCATCGACCAACATCAAGGCAATAGATAAACAAGTCAGTATTAAAAACTTTGTACTTAGAGCAGTACTTTTAGCAAATAGAGGCTTAATGATACATCCCCAGCGTCTTAACTACAGGCCAGTATAAATCGACCTGCAGTTAAGATGAACGATAAGCATAAAGCGCAAACGCTTGAGGTGTCAGCAGCGCTTACTCAATCGATAATAGATCCATAGAGTTGCGGTCCATCATCTCTAAAGCACGACCGCCACCTAAAGCCACACAGTTTTTTGGATTTTCAGCAACAATAATGGGCAAGCCTGTTTCTTGTGCGAGCAATTTATCCATATCCCGTAGCAAAGCACCACCACCAGTGAGCACTAAACCTCGCTCAGCAATGTCTGATGCCAATTCTGGTGGCGATTGTTCTAAAGCACTTTTAACTGCTTGTACAATCGCGGTTAACGACTCTTGCAAAGCCTCTAGCACCTCGTCAGAGTTGAGCGTGAAACTACGTGGTACACCTTCAGCCAGGTTACGTCCACGTACATCAAACTCCAACAATTCGCCACCTGGAAAAGCTGCGCCAATTTCCTGTTTAATGCGTTCCGCAGTGGACTCACCAATGAGACTACCGTAATTACGACGCACATAAGTAATAATGGCTTCATCAAAGCGATCACCGCCCACCCGTACAGACTCGGCATACACCACACCATTAAGAGAGATCAAAGCAATCTCCGTGGTACCGCCACCGATATCAACCACCATAGAACCGCGCGCTTCATCCACTGGCAAACCAGCCCCAATAGCAGCAGCCATCGGTTCCTCAATCAGGAAAACCTCACGTGCGCCAGCACCTAGCGCAGACTCACGAATGGCTCGGCGCTCAACCTGAGTGGATTTGCAAGGCACGCAAATCAATACACGCGGGCTCGGCTGTAAAAAGCTATTCTCGTGTACTTTATTTATAAAGTACTGCAGCATTTTTTCACATACACTGAAATCAGCAATCACGCCATCTTTCATCGGGCGAATCGCACAAATATTCCCTGGAGTACGTCCGAGCATACGCTTAGCATCGGTACCCACAGCTACAACACTTTTTTGATTGCCTCGCGTACGGATCGCAACAACTGATGGCTCATCTAATACAATACCGCGTTCACGCACATAAATAAGGGTGTTGGCCGTTCCCAAATCAATGGATAAGTCACTGGAAAACAGGCCGCGTAATTTCTTTAACATGGGATGGATAACCCTAGGCAACGCGCATTTGAAACGCTGATTAAAAAATAATAGGAAACTCTAACAACCATCGACCTTTTGAGCAAGGTGCGCACTGTGTTAGATTAACACTTTCTAAACATCAATATGAATTTTACAAACGTATAGATGTAACAATCCTGTGATTGTTCCATTTTGGCTGTATAAATGGCCACCCCACACTCTTTAAGTAGGAGAATTTCACATGGCACTTGAACGCTGCGACGTGGAAAAACTGGCTTATCTAGCTCGTTTAGGACTAGATGATGCGCAATTAGACAGCAGCACCGCTTCCTTAAATACCGTCCTCGACATGATCAATGCCATGCAAGCGGTAAATACTGACAATGTAACGCCTTTGGCTAACCCTTTAGAAGCCACCCAGCGTTTACGCACAGATACCGTCACCGAAAGCAATCAGCGTGATGACTACCAAGCCCTCGCTCCAGCTGTAGAAAACGGCTTATACCTGGTACCTAAGGTCATCGATTAAGGACTCATTTGTCATGCATCAACTTACTTTAGCCAACATCTCAAAAGCGCTGGCTGCCAAGCAGTTTTCTGCGCACGAGCTTACAACACACTTATTAGCACGTATTAAACAGCTTGATCCTCAGGTCAACAGTTTTATTACAGTGACTGAAGATGCTGCATTGCAGCAAGCCCAAGCAGCTGACCAGTTACGCAGCGAAGGGCAATCCTCAGCGCTTCTGGGTGTACCCCTAGCGCATAAGGATTTATTCTGCACTCAAGGCGTACGCACTAGCTGTGCATCTAAAATGTTAGATAACTTCATTGCCCCGTATAACGCTACCGTTATCGAAAAGCTCAACCAAGCAGGCTGCGTCAGTTTAGGTAAACTCAACATGGATGAGTTCGCTATGGGCTCTTCCGGTGAAACCAGCTTCTACGGCGCTAGCAAAAACCCTTGGGATCTAGAGCGAGTTCCAGGCGGTTCTTCCAGTGGAAGTGCTGCCGCAGTTGCTGCACGCCTAGTGCCCGCTGCAACCGGTAGCGACAGTGGTGGCTCTATTCGTCAACCCGCTGCTTTCACTGGCCTAACAGGTATCAAACCAACCTATGGGCGCATTTCACGTTGGGGCATGACCGCTTATGCTTCCAGCTTTGATCAAGCGGGTTTCTTAGCCCACAACGCAGAAGATTGCGCACTACTACTACAAGCCACTGCTGGCTTCGATGAGCGTGACTCCACGAGTGCTCAGCAGCCTGTGGATGACTACCCTGCCGCCTTAACACAACCGCTTCAAGGCATACGCATAGGTCTACCGAAAGAGTACTTCGACGACCGCCTAGATGCTCGCATTGGCGATGCAGTTCATACAGCCATTGAACAACTGAAACAGCTAGGTGCAACTTTTGTTGAAGTCAGCCTACCAAGCTTACCTCATGCTGTAGCCACCTATTATGTGATTGCTTCTGCTGAAGCTTCTACCAACTTAGCGCGCTTTGATGGCGTTCGTTTCGGCTACCGCTGTGAAGCTCCCAAAGATCTCGAAGACTTGTACTTACGCTCTCGTAACGAGGCTTTCGGTGAAGAGGTCAAGCGTCGCATCATGATGGGCACTTACGCACTTTCCACAGGCTACTACGACGCCTACTATTTAAAAGCACAGAAAATTCGTCGTTTAATAAAAAACGACTTCACTAACGCTTTTGAGCAAGTCGACTTAATTCTTGGCCCAACCACGCCAAACCTACCTTGGCAACTTGGCGCAAAAGCCAATGATCCAGTGGCCGCATACTTAGAAGATATTTATACCGTACCTGCTAATTTAGCAGGTATCCCTGGCCTATCGATGCCTGCTGGCGTAATCGATGGTTTACCAGTCGGCGTACAACTGCAAGCACCGTACTTCCAAGAAGCACGTTTACTGCAGGTTGCACATCAATTCCAACAACACACTGATTGGCACACTCGTACGCCAGCCGGATTCTGAGGACGACTCACAATGCAATGGGAAACCGTGATCGGGCTGGAAATCCATGCACAGCTCGCAACTGATACAAAAATTTTCTCTGGTAGCGCCACTGAGTTTGGCGCTGAACCGAACACCCAAGCCAGCTTAATTGACTTGGCCATGCCGGGCACCTTGCCCGTATTAAACGAAGAAGCAGTACGTATGGCCTGCATGTTTGGCTTAGCAATCAATGCTGAAATTGGCGAGTACAATATTTTTGCTCGCAAAAATTATTTCTATCCAGACCTGCCTAAAGGCTATCAAACCAGTCAAATGGATGACCCTATCGTCGGTCTGGGTCATTTAGATATTGCCCTAGAAGACGGTAGCATTAAACGCGTTGGCATCACCCGCGCGCACTTAGAGGAAGATGCAGGCAAAAGCTTGCATGAAGACTTTAGCGGCATGACAGGTATTGACTTAAACCGTGCCGGTACTCCTTTACTGGAAATTGTTTCAGAACCAGAGTTGAACAGCGCCAAAGAAGCTGTGGCTTATGCGCGCGCCATTCACACTTTAGTGCGCTACCTCAATATCTGCGACGGTAACATGGCCGAAGGTTCTTTCCGTTGCGACTGCAACGTATCGGTACGCCCTAAAGGTCAAACCGAGCTAGGCACTCGTACTGAAATTAAAAACGTTAACTCATTCCGCTTTATTGAGCGCGCCATTAACCATGAAATCCAGCGTCAAATTGACTTGATTGAAGATGGCGGCAAAGTTATTCAGGAAACTCGCCTGTACGACCCTAATAAAGACGAAACCCGTTCCATGCGTACTAAAGAGGAGGCCAACGACTACCGTTACTTCCCTTGCCCTGACTTGTTACCGGTGCATATTCCACGGGAGATGTTGGACAGCTTACGCAAAGACTTACCCGAACTGCCCACACAAAAACGCGAGCGTTTTGAGCAAGATTTTGGCCTATCAACTTATGATGCCAGTGTACTATCAGCCAGTCGCGAGCTCGCTGATTACTTCGAAGCAGTAGAGAAAATCTGTCAAGACGCTAAATTAGCCACTAACTGGGTCATGGGCGAGCTATCTAGCCTGCTGAACAAAGAAAACCTAGATATCGCCCAGTCACCGGTCAGCGCCGAACAACTTGGTGGTATGCTGTTGCGCATCAAAGACAACACCATTTCTGGAAAAATCGCTAAAATGGTTTTTGAAGCCATGGCTGAAGGTGAAGGCGATGCCGACAGCATCATTGAAAAGCGCGGTCTAAAACAAGTCACTGACAGCGGAGCCATTGAAGCTCTATTGGATGATGTTTTAGCAGCCAATGCTGAGCAAGTTGAACAATACCGTGCTAGCGATGAGAATAAACGCGGCAAAATGTTTGGTTTCTTTGTAGGTCAAGCAATGCGCGCTTCCAAAGGCAAGGCAAACCCGCAACAAGTTAACGAGCTGCTAAAGAAAAAGCTTGATCAATAACCCGGAGGGACCTCAAGTTGGCTCAGCCAGCTTGAGGTTGCTCTCACTGGCAAATGCTCAAGGAGTGCACTTTATGCGCTTTTATTGGATTACTGCGGCCTTAATACTTTTAACGGCCTGTTCAACACAATCACACAGCACAACTTTAGCCAAAAGTAGTGGTAAAGCATCTTGGTACGGCGCCTACCATCAAGGCAAGCTCACCGCCAATGGTGAACGATTCAACAGGCATGAACTGACAGCGGCACACCGAACTTTGCCCTTCGGTACAAAAGTTAAAGTCACCAACACTATCAGTCAAAAAAGCGTTATTGTGCGCATCAATGATCGCGGCCCTTATGTCAAAGACCGCATTATCGACCTATCGCGCGCAGCAGCAGAGGAAATCAACTTAGTCAACAGAGGGGTAGCCCCTGTGCACATCCAAGTTCTACGTTAAATTTATTATTTAGCAATCAATTACTCACCTTTCGCAACCTGCTAATCTACGCCTCAGCGCACAACACAAAGCCGGAGTCACCGCATGTCTGTTTTAACCTTTATTTACCTTATTGGCGGCTTTATTTTGCTGGTCATTGGTGCAGAAGTTTTAGTTCGCGGGGCCGCACGCTTAGCTGCTCGTTTTGGTATTTCACCACTCATTATTGGCTTAACAGTTGTAGCTTTTGGTACCAGCGCCCCAGAAATGGCAGTCAGTACTCAGTCAGCTTTTCAAGGTCAAGGTGATATTGCTATCGGCAATGTGATTGGCAGTAATATTTTTAACGTTCTTATCGTACTAGGTGTTTCCGCTCTTATTATTCCCCTAGTTGTTTCACGTCAGCTTGTACGCTTTGATGTTCCTATTATGATTGCCGCCGGCCTTTTAGCTTGGTTTTTGGCAATGGATGGCAGCTATAGTCGTCTTGATGGCTTTATTCTATTTGCTTGCATTGTCAGCTATACCGGCTACTTAATTGTGAGCAGTTTAAAAAGATGGCGCCCAGGCCAAGCGGTAGATATTGACGAAGAATACATTACCCAAGTAAACCCTCACCCTTATGCCTCACTGATCAATGCTGGTTATTTAGTCGCTGGCTTTGTGTTGCTCGTAGTGGGCTCTAATCTGTTAGTCACAGGTGCTGTCAATCTTGCTGAAGCTTTAGGCTTATCTGAGTTAGTGATTGGTTTAACGATTATTGCCGTAGGTACCTCATTGCCAGAGTTGGCCACGTCCTTAGTGGCTGCTTGGCGCGGTGAACGTGACATTGCTGTGGGTAACGTCGTTGGCAGCAACCTTTTTAACCTTCTGGCTGTGTTAGGTTTAGCTGGTTTGGTGTCTCCAGAAAAAATTGTTGTGGCAAGCACGGCAATTAAATTTGACTTTCCAGTGATGCTAGCCGTGATGGTGGCATGCCTGCCTATATTCTTTGCCGGCTACCGTGTAAGCCGCTGGGAAGGCGCATTATTTTTAGGCTATTACTTAGCCTACACCGCCTACTTAATCATGCAAAGCAACGGCGAAGCTTTTGCTACTACCTTTGCCGAAGCCATGATTGGCTATGTTGTCCCCTTAACTGCTATTACCCTTTTTGTAATTGCCGCTCGCGCTTGGCGTACTCAACGCGGCTTACCGACAGACCAATAAGTATGGCCTGTACTATACATGTTACCTGTCTTATTCAGTGCCCATAACAAGAGTTAAATATGGCCAAACGTACACTCAATCGTCGCCAAGGCTGGCGCGTCAATAAAATTCAAGAAGAGCGCCTTGCTCGCGCTGCGAAACGTGAAGAACGCGCTCTGGAAGAGCTCGAAGGTGGCGACTTAGGCCCAGAACAACACGGCCTCGTCATCTCACATTTTGGCGTGCAAGTTGAAGTTGAAACAGAAAACCCTGAACATGCAGGGCAAACATACCGCTGCTATTTACGCGCCAACTTACCCCCTCTAGTCACCGGTGATCGAGTGGTTTGGCGCCCAGGCAACCAAGGCCTAGGCATTATTGTTGCGCAACTACCACGTCACAGCGAACTGCGTCGTCCTGACACCCGTGGAACATTAAAGCCCGTAGCAGCTAACGTTGATCAAATTATTATTGTTTTTTCTCCGCTACCGGAGCCCCACGCCAACCTTATAGATCGCTATATTATTGCTGCCGAGCATGCGGGTATTAAGCCCTTTCTATTGCTTAATAAATCTGACTTACTGGATCCAAGCGGGCAGTCACGCACCCACAGCCTACTCAATACCTATCATACCTTAGGCTATCCATTGCTCGAAGTTTCAGCCTACTCTGGTGATGGTTTAGAACAACTACAGGCACAACTTAATCATCAAGTTAGTGTTTTTGTTGGTCAGTCTGGAGTTGGTAAATCCTCACTAGTGAATCGTTTACTGCCTGATACCGACACCCGTGTAGGAGCCCTTTCAGAACTCACCGGCAAAGGAACCCATACCACAACTACCGCACGCCTCTTTCACTTTCCTGCCGGTGGCCAACTGATTGATTCCCCAGGTATTCGTGAGTTTGGCCTTGGACATGTCAGTATTGCTGATGTAGAAGCTGGATTTATTGAGTTCCATGATTTTCTAGGCCATTGCCGTTTCCGTGACTGCACCCACGAACATGAACCCGGCTGTGCTCTACTCGCAGCGGTAGAGGCTGGCAAGATACACCCCCAACGCTTAGCTAGTTTTAAGCACATTATCAGCGGTATCAATACAGAGCATTACTGATTTTCAACACACAGATACAGCATTGAGCGCTACGTGAACAGAGTCCGATGGGCTAAAGCAAGCCAAACAAGGCAGGCCTTCAATCTTTACCCTACAATATGCACTAGCTTGCTCCATAGTGCGTCGTGAACGCTGTATAAAACACGTCATGACTCATGCAGATATGTGTGCACTGACATAGCCCTCTTGTCTATCATTTTTAAAATTAAAAGGCTCGATTGATGAACTTTAAACAGCGTCTATTTATTTTCATGCAATATATATTACCGCACCACACTTTATCGCGCCTGATTGGCTGTCTCGCCGAATGCGAAAAAACCTGGTTTAAAAACCGCTTGATCAAATGGTTTATTCAGCGTTATCAAGTTGATATGAGTGAAGCAGCAATTTCTGACCCTTATGCTTACCGCCACTTCAACGACTTCTTTACCCGTCCACTCAAAGAAGGTGCACGCCCCATTGACAGTTCTACGCATTCGGTTGTCAGTCCTGCTGATGGTGCCATCAGCCAAATAGGACAAATCGAACATGGCCGTGTTTTTCAAGCAAAAGGTCATAGCTTTAGCTTGCTTGAATTACTCGGCGGTGATGCAGAACGCGCAGCACCTTTTATGGGCGGTAACTTCTCTACAGTTTACTTATCCCCTAAAGACTACCACCGCGTTCACATGCCACTCACCGGTATCTTACGTGAAATGGTGTATATTCCCGGCCGTTTATTTTCTGTAAATCAAACCACCGCAGAGAATGTCCCTGAACTTTTTGCCCGCAATGAGCGGGTCGCTTGTATTTTCGATACTGAGCATGGCCCTATGGCTATCGTGCTCGTAGGTGCAATGGTCGTTGCCAGTATTGAAACTGTCTGGTCTGGATTAATTACGCCCCCTAAACGTGCATTACGCAGCTATGATTATAGCCAAACAGCACGTCAACCTATCACCTTGGAAAAAGGTGCTGAACTAGGTCGTTTTAAACTCGGCTCAACGGCCATTGTTTTATTTGGCCCTGAGCATGTAACCTGGAACGCCGAACTCAAAGCAGAAAGTCCTGTAAAAATGGGCCAACCGATAGCTCTTGAATCTATCACTGCTACTGAAATAGCAACTCCCGATACAGCAAGCAATCTTGACAGTTATACACAAGGTACAAATCACTAATCACTCATTACCTCATTCTAAAACCGGCATTCTTACAGCAAGATGGCCATGCCCGATCGCGAAAATGCTCTAAGCAGCATTGATATCATGACCGGGCATGCTGCTACACAGTACGCTCCCTATATTACTTACACCCCCTTCGGACTGCTACCGGTTGACATCCTCCCCAACCTAAAGGACGGGGATTCCTACTGCTAGACGACTATGCCCAGCCGCGAGAATGTTACGTGCCGCGTTGATATCGCGATCGTGAGCGACACCACACCCACTGCACGTCCATTCTCTTATTCCAAGCC
>NZ_JAXIVU010000008.1:0-119298 GCF_034259425.1 Denitrificimonas halotolerans | reverse complement strand
TGTAGGGATACATATCAAAAGCAGACAAAAACACACCACGCTCTTTAATCGAGCGTTGACTTAATTCATTAACAAAGTCCCAAACGAAATTGACGCTGCGAGCCATGCGGTTTAGCAAGGGCACATGCCTGTCTCGTACTCGAACTTTTAATGTTTTGGTGTGCCTTACCATGCTGTATACAGTACCAATACCAACCTATACTGCAAAGACTTTAGCAGCCTGTTAAGGGGCTGCTTACGCAGCCCTCGCTATCCATACATCCCCGCACTAAAAGTACGAGGTCTTACGCGATTTTGATAATACTTGAGTTAATAAGTTGGTTAAGAATTGTTTCAGACACTACGCTTGAAGAGGGATGGCTGATAGAATGGCGGGATATTTACACTTCCTTGAGTTTTACTATGTCGACCCTTTTTCGTCCCGAGCTGTTGTCACCTGCAGGCACCTTAAAAAACATGCGCTATGCTTTTGCATATGGCGCTGATGCTGTGTATGCCGGTCAACCACGTTACAGCTTGCGCGTGCGTAATAATGAATTTGATCACGCGAACCTAGAACTGGGCATTAAAGAAGCACACGCCCAAGGTAAGCAATTTTATGTGGTGGTTAACATTGCTCCACATAACGCTAAATTAAAAACCTTCGTGAAAGATTTAGAGCCTGTGGTCGCAATGGGCCCTGATGCACTGATCATGTCTGATCCAGGCTTAATCATGTTGGTGCGTGAGCATTTCCCGCAGATGAACATCCACTTGTCCGTACAAGCCAACGCGGTGAACTGGGCCAGTGTGAAATTCTGGCATGACATGGGTTTAACCCGTGCCATTTTATCCCGCGAATTGTCGCTGGATGAAATTGAAGAAATCCGCCATAAAGTGCCAGAAATGGAGCTGGAAGTTTTTGTTCACGGTGCTTTATGCATGGCTTATTCCGGTCGCTGCTTGCTTTCGGGCTACATCAATAAGCGTGACCCTAACCAAGGTACGTGCACCAATGCGTGCCGTTGGGAATACAAAACCCACGAAGCTAAAGAAAATGAAGTGGGCGATATTGTGCATAAATACGAGCCCATCGCCGCGGTGCAGCAGGCGGAACCGACCTTAGGTGTGGGTGCGCCCACTAATGAAGTGTTCTTGCTGGAAGAGGCAGGTCGTCCTGGCGAATATATGTCCGCCTATGAAGATGAGCATGGCACTTACATTATGAACTCCAAAGATTTACGTGCTGTACAGCACGTGGAGCGCATGGTGAAAATGGGGCTGCATTCATTAAAAATCGAAGGTCGCACTAAGTCCCATTACTATGTAGCACGTACCGCTCAGGTGTACCGTAAAGCCATTGATGATGCAGTGGCCGGTCGCCCCTTTGATAAAACCTTAATGGATACACTGGAATCCCTCGCGCACCGTGGTTACACCGAAGGCTTCTTGCGCCGTCACGTGCATGATGAGTATCAGAACTACGAGTACGGTTATTCCATCTCTGATCGCCAGCAGTTTGTGGGTGAGATGACCGGTGAGCGCCGTGGTGACTTAGCCGAAGTGATCGTTAAGAATCGCTTTGCGCTGGATGATTCCATTGAGTTGATGACCCCACAGGGCAATATGACTTTTGATCTCAAGCACATTGAAGATAAAAAAGGCAAAGGCCGTGCTGATGCGCCCGGTGATGGCCATGTGCTCTACATCCCTGTACCAGAAAATGTCAATTTAGATCACGCTTTATTGATGCGCAATCTCACCAGCGGCACCACCCGCGGCGCATAAGGCTATGCTTCACCCCGTATCGGGTTGGCTCATAACCGTTGGCTGTTCGCTAGCGGTTTGAGCCAAACGGCTTGTGCACGGTGCTGCTCAGAACGGGAGTGATGGCGATGCAATCCTGCCCTATGAGGCAGAGGCCTGCGAGCAATTGAGCTGTATTAATTGTGCAAAACAAATTGTCCAGTGAAGATGGCGCCATCTTGGCCATCTTCAGTTAATACGCGACTGGTGAGACTGATGCGTGCCTTGCCGTGGCGTTTGTACATATTAAAGAAACGCTTCCATTGTGCTTCATCGGGCGCTGTGCACACTACTTCAGCATCATGATAAACCGGTAGCGGATAATCAATTTGCCCTGCCTGTACAACTATATGTGTGGTATCAATACCTTCATCACGTAAACGCAGATGCAGCCACCCCCAACCGGCTAATACCGCAGCACAATATAAACTACCACCAAACATTGAGTTCTGATGGTTACGGTTTTCTTGCAAGGGCAGCATTAATTGTAAGCGTTGCGCTTCCCACTGGCGCACTTCAATGGCAGTGGCTAAGGTTAAAGGGATATCACTGGCAAAGACCTGAGCAAGGTGCTGACAGGCTGCGGAACTGGAGGCACTGGGCATATTCGTTTTATCCTCATAGAGTTTAGTTTGGGCGGTTAAAGCCGATGAGCTTAGACAAGACGCAAGGGCTAAGGATAGGGTCACGGACTCTAAAAGAGTAGGTCGCTAGCGATATACTTTGAGTTTTTAAGAGAATTTTAAAATTAACCTTAATCTACAGGTTATAATAAATAACAATGCAGTGTAGATGTGTTTTTACCAAGGAGATGAGCTTGTGGACTCTGTAGCAACCAATAGTATATTTTTTGTTGGTGGATTATTAGTTGCTATCAGTATTCTGGTCAGCTCAGTATCTTCCCGTATCGGCATACCGATCTTAGTGATCTTTATGGGTGTCGGTATGATGGCGGGGACCGATGGTGTGGGCGGCATTGTCTTTAATGACTACACCCTCACTTATGTGATCAGTAACCTCGCTTTGGCTGTCATTTTGCTCGATGGTGGTATGCGCACGCGGGTCGCTACTTTCCGCGTGGCGCTCTGGCCAGCTTTATCTTTAGCCACCTTTGGGGTGGCAGTCACTGCAGGTTTAACGGGCTTAGCGGCTGCTTGGTTGTTTGATTTAAGCCTCTTAGAAGGTTTGTTGATCGGCTCTATTGTAGGCTCTACGGACGCTGCTGCGGTCTTTAATCTGCTCAATGGTAAGAGCCTTAACGAGCGGGTTGGCTCGACCTTGGAAATCGAGTCGGGAAGTAACGACCCCATGGCCATGTTCCTCACCGTGACTTTAATTGCCATGTTAGTGGCCGGTGAAACCAGCTTTAGTCTCGATTTTTTTGCCAGTTTATTCCGTCAGTTTGGGTTGGGGATCTTATTGGGCTTAAGCGGTGGTTGGTTCTTGTTACAAATCATCAACCGCATCAGTGTTGCCGATGGCCTTTACCCCCTGTTAGCGGTGAGCGGCAGCATCATGATTTATGCATTCACGGGTGAGGTCGGTGGCAGTGGGATTTTAGCCGTCTATGTGTGCGGTATGGTGCTAGGTAACCGTCCTATCCGTAACCGCCACGGCATTTTGCACATGTTTGATGGTTTGGCATGGATCAGTCAGATTGGCATGTTCTTGGTGTTGGGATTACTGTTAACCCCGCATGAACTACTTCCCATTGCTTTTCCGGCCTTACTGTTGTCTTTATGGATGATTCTTTTTGCCCGCCCTATTTCAGTCTTTTTAGGCTTGTTACCTTTCCGCGGTTTTAACTTGCGGGAGCGCGCCTTTATTTCTTGGATTGGTTTGCGTGGTGCTGTGCCTGTTATTTTGGCGGTCTTCCCCCTTGTGGCTGGCTTACCCAATGCACAACTGTTTTTTAACGTCGCCTTCTTTATTGTGTTGGTGTCACTGATTTTGCAAGGCTCTACTTTGTCCTGGGCGGCACGTAAAGCCCGAGTTGATCTACCTCCAGCTCCCGCGCCGATTTCCCGTGTGGGCTTAGAAATTCACCCCACCAGCCAATGGGAATTGTTTGTTTACAGTTTAAGCAATCAAAAATGGTGCATTGGTGCGCAGTTGCGCGAATTGAAAATGCCCCAAGGAACCCGTATTGCTGCTTTATTCCGTGACAATGAGTTACTTCACCCTAGCGGCAGTACCCAATTGCGTGCCGATGATATTTTATGTGTCATAGGGCATGAAGAAGATCTACCTGCTTTAGGGCGCTTGTTCAGTAAAGCGCCTCAGCGTGGATTGGATATGCGCTTCTTTGGTGACTTTGTTTTGGAAGGGGATGCACAAATGGGCGCGGTAGCGGACGTGTATGGCTTGAAGTTGGAAGGTCTGGATCCAAAAACCACCTTGGCTGAGTTCATCACTGAAGCCGTTGCTGGCGAAGCAGTCCTCGGTGACCATATTGAGTGGCAGGGTTTAACTTGGGCAGTGGCACTGATGGATGGTAATAAAGTCAGTAAAGTTGGGGTGAAATTCCCTGAGGGTAAGCGTCTAGATCCGCCATTTTTTTAACCTAGTAGTGCAATCCAACAGCGCTATAGGTGCAGGATGAGCGACCGCAGGCACTTCATTTATAAAGGTTGTAGGCCAATGAAATACAGATTTATGCTGCTCTTATTGATGTGCCTTAGCGGCTTAGTCATGAGTGTCAGTGCCCCCGCACTGGAGCTGACACCAACTAGCATGCGTAAAGCATTGGTGGATTTGCCCAATCGAAAACTGCCAGAAGCTGAGCAACAGGCCGCGCAACAAACCTTAGAAAAAACACTGGCTTGGCTGGAAACAGCTGAACGTAACCAAGACGCTTTAGAACAACTGGAAAATCAACTGGAGTCGGCTCCACAGCAAATCAGTCAGGCGGGTAATGCACTTAAAGCCTTATTAGCCTCGGAAGTGGATGATCCCAGTCAACGTCTGGCCAATGCGTCTGTTAAAGAACTGGAAACCCTCTTAGCAGAACGCAATCAAAAGCTGCGTGAACTGCAAAAAGATCTCAATGATGCCAATGCTTTAATCGTAACTGCACAAACGCGACCGGAGCGTGCGCAGGCAGAAATCAGTAGTAACCAAACCCGTATTCAAGACATCAACAATCAGTTAAAAAGTGGTAAAGACGGTAGTAAGCCACTTAATACAGATAAAAATGATGCGCTGAGGGCTGAAGTTCTTGCGTTAGAAAGCAAAAATGATCTGCGCCGCGCTGAATTGGCTGGCAATAGCGTGCTGCAAGAGTTGGGCAGCAGTCGCAGGGATTTATTGTTGGTACAGGTGGAGCGCCAAGAGCAAGGGATTTTGGCACTGCAGTCATTATTGAATAAAAAGCGGCAAGCCGACTCTGAGCAAACAGTGGCTGAGTTGTCTTTAGAGGTCAGTAAAGCAGGCACCGATAGTTTATTGCTGCGTGAAAGCAGCTTAAACCTGAAACTGTCGGACTACTTGCTCAGCGTAACAGAGCGTCGTAACCAGCTCACTCAGCGTAACTTACTGGTGCGTCAACAGCTCGACAGTGTGCAGCAAACAGATCAAGCTTTAGAAGAGCAAATCAGCGTATTGCAGGGCAGTTTATTACTGGCCAAAATTTTATATCAACAGAAACAATCTCTGCCCGTGGTCAGTTTTGATCGCAGCTTAGCCGATCAAATTGCTGATACCCGCCTCTACCAGTTTGAACTGCGTCAACTGCGCGAAACGGTCAGCCGTCCAGAAGAATATGTGCAAAATGCTTTACGCGACACTGAGCCCAATGATGAGCAATTAGTGCTGCGCAATAGTTTGTTGGATTTAGTGCGCTCCCGTGCCGAGCTGTTGGATCGTCTTAATCGCGAGTTGAATGCTTATTTAAGTGAATCCATCACTTTACAGCTCAATCAAAAGCAACTGCAAAGTATGACAGATGCACTGCGCACCACCCTTGATGAGCAAATGTTTTGGATTCCGAGTAATAAGCCGTTGGATTGGGAATGGTTGAAAGCCGCGCCGGAGCGCCTCGCTTATCAAGTGTCCTCGATCGCTTGGATTCAAGAAGCGCAGCAGGCTTGGCAAGTGGTGGCCAAACGGATTGGGTGGCTGTTGCCTGTGTTATTGAGCATGTTGTTACTGGCGTGGAAACGTCCGAAAATCATCCAAGGTTTACGTGACTTACACGCGGATATTGGCCATTACCGCAATGACAACCAGTTGCACACGCCCCGTGCGATTATTTTAAACCTTTTGTTAGCCACCCCCGTTTCTTTGATTTTGGCCAGTTCAGGCTTGATCTTAACCATTGATGGGAACGGGCATGTGCGTGAGGTGGGTTACGCATTATTGGCGATGGCACAGGTGTGGCTGGTGTTTTACTGTGGCTATCGGATTCTGGCGCCCAATGGCGTAGCCATCATGCATTTCCGTTGGCCGCGTGAGCAAGTGGCTTTCCTGCAACCGAAAATTCGTGCACTGGGTTTTACAGCTTTATTACTCAGTGCTGTGGTGACCATCGCTCAAGGCCAACCGGCTGCTTTAAGTGAAGACGTCATCGGTTTTGTGTTGTTGATGTTCTGCTTGCTGATGTTGACGTGGTTGTTATTGCGCTTGGTGATGCACCGTTACAGCACAGACAACACCTCTGTTTTACGCCGTTTCATTGGCTTGGTGATTGCACTGTTGCCCTTGTTATTTGTGGTGGCGTTGGTTTCTGGTTATTACTACACCGCACTGAAACTCAGCGCGCGCTTACTCGACACCTTATCTTTAATGCTGATTTGGGTGCTGTTAGAAGCCATGTTGGTGCGTGGTTTAGCCTTAGCAGCGCGGCGTTTAGCATGGCAGCGTAGCCAAGATGCGAAGCTCAGCCAGAGCAAGGACGGTGTGGATGGCGAGGTGGCCACGGACGATATGCTACTGGACATTTCGCAAATCAATGAGCAGTCCTTACGTTTAGCTCGCTTGATCTTAATGGGGCTGTTCTTTGTGTGCTTGTATTGGGTGTGGTCAGACTTACTGTCGTTATTTACCTATCTAGACAATATCACCCTCTATGAAAATGTGAGCAGTGCAGGGGTGGCGCTGCCGATCAGTTTGCGAGACGTGTTGGATGCAGGCGTGATTATTTTGCTTACCATCATGCTGACACGCAACATGCCAGGTTTGTTAGAAGTGTTGTTCTTATCGCGCTTAAAATTGGCGCAAGGGACTGCTTATGCCACCACGACTTTATTGTCTTACACCATTTCGGCCACAGGGTTTGTCGCGACTTTGTCAGTGCTCGGTGTCAGTTGGGATAAGTTGCAGTGGCTGGTAGCAGCGCTGTCTGTGGGCTTGGGTTTTGGGTTACAAGAGATCTTTGCAAACTTTGTGTCGGGCTTGATTATCCTATTTGAACGCCCAGTGCGTATTGGCGATGTGGTCACCATTGGGAATTTGTCGGGCACTGTGAGTCGCATTCGGATTCGTGCCACGACCATCACGGACTTTGATCGCAAAGAAATTATTGTGCCAAACAAGGTGTTTGTCACCGATCAGCTGATTAACTGGTCCTTGAGTGACACCATCACCCGTGTGGTCATTAAAATTGGTGTGGCTTATGAAACGGATATGGATTTGGCGCGCCAATTAATGATGCAAGCAATGGTAGAAAATACACGGGTATTGCGTGAGCCTGAACCGGCTGTCCTGTTCTTACAGATCAGTGCCAGTACCTTTGATCATGAATTGCGTTTCCACGTGGGTGAGTTGTCAGATCGCAACCCAGTGATCGATGAGGTGCTCACTCGAATCGTGCTGAGCTTCCGTGAACACAATGTGGATATGGCCTTTGATCAGTTGGATGTCACTATTAAAAATTCAGCAGGGCAAGAGCAACGTATCATCCAGAGTGCTGAAAACCCGATAAACAAAAAATAATCACCGGCAATCAAGACGCAGTGCGGTGTTGGAGTATCGATCATGAAAAGCCTAGACACCCTTACTTTTGATCCGCGCTTTGCCCGTTTAGGCAATGCATTTTCTGCTGTGGTCCAACCTAGCGCTGTGGAACAGGCCAAAATGGTCATTTGCAGCCGTGAGGCTTTAGCCTTATTGGATTTACCAGCGCACACTGCTGCAGACCCACAGTTATTAGCTTTGGCCAGTGGCGCTTGGCATTGGCCACAAGTGGAACCACGGGCCATGGTGTACTCTGGCCATCAATTTGGTGGTTATACTCCGCGTTTAGGGGACGGTCGCGGATTACTCTTGGCTGAAGTGTTAAACGCTGCCGGCGAACATTGGGATGTCCACCTTAAAGGTGCAGGGATGACCCCTTTTTCGCGCACGGGCGATGGTCGGGCCGTGTTGCGCAGCAGCATTCGAGAGTTTTTAGCCAGTGAATACCTGCACCGGCTAGGGATTCCCACAACGCGGGCCCTGTGTGTCACAGATTCCAGCACTATGGTGTGGCGTGAGCAGCGTGAAACCGCTGCCATGTTAATTCGCTTGGCACCTAGCCATATCCGTTTTGGCCATTTTGAATACTTTTACTACAACAAGCAGTACACCGAACTGGAGCAATTGCACGCGCATGTGCTCAATGATTTGTATCCAGAATGCCTCACGGCGGATGAGCCATTGGCTGCTTTATTGGAAGCCGTCGTCAAGCGCACAGCTGAAACCATTGCCTTGTGGCAAGCCTATGGTTTTTGTCATGGCGTCATGAACACTGACAACATGTCGATTTTGGGCCTGACGTTTGATTTTGGGCCTTACGCTTTTTTAGATGACTTTAAGCAAAACTATATTTGTAACCATTCGGATCGCCAGGGTCGCTATGCTTACAATCAGCAGGTAGCCATGGGTTATTGGAACCTGACGGCTTTTGCGGAAACCCTCACTCGTTATGTATCGATTGAGCGTTTACAAGGGATTCTGGATGGCTATGCAGCGTTGCAGCAGCAGGCGTATCTCAAAGCGATGCGTGCCCGTTTAGGCTTAGTCGGACAGCAGGATACGGATGCTGTATTGATTGAAAAGCTCTTATTGCAGATGGACCAAAGTGGCGTGGATTACACTTTGTTTTTCCGCAACTTAGGTGAGCAGCCCGTCGAACAAGCTTTGGCCACGCTGCGTGCTGATTTCATAAACCAAGCAGCATTCAGTGAGTGGAGTGCTGAGTTTGTTGCGCGCTGTGCAAATGACACTCGCAGCCAAGCGCAACGTCGCACCGAGATGCATAAGGTGAACCCGCTGTACATGTTGCGTAATTACTTAATTCAGTTGGCTATTGATGAGGCGGAAGACGGTAATTACGAACCATTGCATAAGTTGCATGAGGTGTTGCGCAATCCCTTTACCGAACAAGTAGGTTGTGAAACCTATGCTGAGCGTCCACCGCAATGGGGTAAGCATTTGGCGATCAGTTGCTCCTCATAAATGACCCACTCCCTAAGAGGTGGGGGATTCTGCTAGGTAACTGTTAAAAGGTGTAGGTGAGAGCTGGGCTTCGACAAGGTTGCGAGCAGGATGGTTCGTAAACCTTGGCGAGCATAGCCTGGGTTGCAGCGGTTGTTCTGATCTGCCTGCCGTTGTGATCTTTTGGGTTGTGTCAGTCGGCCTTTTAAGGCCGACTTCGTGTGGGCTGCTGTGTGCGGGTCAGCTCTAGTGGATTGCATAGAGCCGTGAGTGAGGTGTTTACCAGCTAAAAATTTCCCAAGATGGAATGCGCATTTCGGGCTTGTCGGCACGGACAAAATTACCGTCGCTGCCGTCAGCACGCACTAAGAAATACGGTTTTCCTTTTTTCGGGGTCACCTTGACCGCGTATAAAAAACCATTGACGCGGTACTCTTCAACAAGACGATCACCTTTCTGCACAATGGTTACATCAGGTTCTGCATCCAAGGGCACATCAATGGGCTCGTTGGCAACAGCCAGTAGAGGACAGCTGATCAGTAACCCAGCTAGAGTTAAACGCTTTAAAGTTTTACGCATAGTTTGAATCCTTATTCACTTAAGTGACGTGGCCATTGCTCTAGTCTAGCAAGAGCTTGAGGCTGCTGCCGATAAGAATATCTCACAAGAGTATTGAATTGCATATGCTGTGTTGGCAGAAGGTTGTGGACTGAAAAACGCAGCGGCGCTAATCAGGTATAGTGAATTCAACATCCATCGACCGCTGGTGTGTAAGGAGTGTGTTATGACTCAGACTGAGCGCAAGCAACTGTTAATTATCGCCCATGCCCCGTCGCCTAATTTGCAACGCATGTTAGATGCCATAGTGCGCGGTGCGGAGCATGAAGACATTGAAAATGTTGAGGTGCGGGTGCTGCCTCCCTTAGAGGCTGGGCCGGAGGATGTGCTGGCTGCAGGAGCGATTATCTTAATGACACCCGAGAATCTTGCTTACATGAGTGGGGCAATGAAAGATTTCTTTGACCGTACTTATTATCCCGTCTTAGAAGAAAAGCAAGGTCTTGCCTGCGCCATAGTGGTGCGTGCCGGCCATGATGGCACCGGTACGTTGCGTGCCTTGAAAACCATTCTGACAGGCCTGCGCTGGCAGCAAGTGCAAGAACCATTGTTGTGCAAGGGGCAGTGGGATGAGGCATTTTTAGCGCAGTGCGAAGAACTTGGCATGGGCATGGCCGCAGGTTTAGATGCTGGGATTTTTTAACTACTACATCGGCCAAGTTACGCTCAGTGTTGAGCGGATGGGGTGGGTATTTTGGCGAGCCTTGGTCAGTTGAGTGTCAGATCAACACGCAATTGGCAGGGGGATCTCAATCTAGGCGTGGGATTTCGGTTGAGCGAGGCTGTCTAGAATTGAGCAGTCGGGTTGGCCGTCGCCGTGGCATTGCTCGACCAACTCAGCCAATTGCTGTCGGATGCTTTGCAGGTTTTTAATGTCTTGATCCAGTTCCGTCATATATTGTTGCGCCAGTGCTTTCACATCGGCACTTTGTCGGTCGGTGTTGTGCCACAGATCCATCAGCGTTTTAATCCGCTCTAAAGAAAAACCCAGATCTCGCGCCCGCCTAATAAAACTCAGTTGTTGCACAATTGTAGCGTTATACACACGGTAACCGGCGTTACTACGGGGCACCGGCGACAGTAGGCCAATTTCCTCGTAGTAACGAATCATCTTGCGGCTGATACCTGATGCAGCAGCAGCTTCACCGATATTCATCTAAATTGCCTCCAAAGGTGCCTTAAAGCCACGTAAACGTAGGGCGTTGGTCACCACAAACACGCTGGATAAGGCCATGGCACCTGCTGCCAACACAGGCGATAACAAAGTGCCATTGAATGGATAGAGCACCCCTGCGGCCACTGGAATCAAAGCAATGTTGTAAGCAAACGCCCAGAACAGGTTTTGGCTGATATTGCGTAAAGTTGCCTTAGATAAAGCTAAGGCATTGATTACGCCAGTTAAGTGCCCCGACATCAACACCACATCGGCGGCATCCATGGCGATATCTGTACCTGTACCAATCGCAATGCCTACATCCGCAGCAGCTAAAGCAGGAGCATCGTTGATACCATCACCGACATAGGCCACCTGACCGTACTGTTGCTGCAGTTGTTGTACAGCCTCAACTTTAGCCTCTGGCAACACTTGCGCGACCACATGATCAATGCCCAATTGCTTGGCAATAGCCTCCGCGGTGTGTCGGTTATCACCGGTGATCATGGCCACCTTTAAGCCTTGCTTGTGCAGGTGATCAATGGCTGCCTTACTGCTGGATTTGATTGGGTCACTGACTGCCATCATCACTGCAAGTTGGCCATCAATGGCCGCGTACATGGGGGATTTACCTTGCTCACCCAGTTGTTGTGCCTGCTCGGTAAATTGAGCTGTACTGATGCCTAAACTGTCCATAAAACGGTCTGCACCAATTTGCACCAACTGACCCTCCACTTTGGCCTGTACGCCCATGCCCGTAATGGATTGAAACTCAGCAATGCTCGGTATGCTTAAACCGCGTTGCTCCGCATCTTGCACAATGGCTTGGGCAATGGGGTGCTCAGATTGCTGCTCCACCGCAGCCACTAAAGCTAAGACAGATGCGTCGTGTTGTGTTGCTGTAACCACAAAATCAGTTAATTGTGGCTGACCTTCAGTGAGGGTACCGGTTTTATCCACCGCAATGACTTTAACGTCTTTAAGTGCCTGCAGCGCTTGGCCCTGACGGAATAAAATACCCAGCTGCGCAGCACGGCCTGTACCCACCATAATTGAAGTGGGGGTGGCCAAACCCATGGCGCACGGGCAAGCGATGATCAACACGGCGACGGCGTTGACTAAGGCGAGGCTTAATGCAGGGGCTGGCGCAAAAATCATCCAAATAATAAAGGTTGCTAACGCGGCCAACATCACCGCAGGAACAAAACGCAGGGTGATGCGATCCACTAAACCCTGAATCGGCAACTTGCTCCCTTGGGCTTGTTCCACCAAGCGAATGATATGGGCTAACACCGTATTGGCACCCACTTGCTCCACCTTCACCTGTAGGCTTCCGGTTTGGTTGACGGTACCGCCAATCACTTTGGTCTCGGTGGTTTTTTCCACAGGTACGGGCTCACCGGTGAGCATGGACTCATCGACAAAACTTTGCCCTGCAATTACAACACCGTCTAAGGCAATGCGCTCACCGGGGCGGATTTCGAGGATTTCACCGGCACGGATTTCCGCCACAGGTTTGTCGATGCTTTTACCGTTGAACAAAACCCGTGCATCCCGCGGCTGCAGATCAATTAAGCGTTTAATGGCATCGGCTGCATTGCCCTTAGCGCGTGCTTCCAAATAGCGGCCCAGCAAAATCAGGGCAATAATCACAGCAGAGGCTTCAAAGTAGACATTGACCGTAGCAGCGGGAAGGATCTGCGGTATAAAAGTGGCCACCATGGAGTAACCAAAGGCCGCCATGGTACCCAACGCCACCAGAGAGTTCATATCTGGAGTGAGGCGACGCAGTGCCTGCCAACCCATTTTTAAAATATCGCGACCGGGGCCAAACAACACCAAGGCGGCTAAAATGGCCTGCAGATACCACAGGTGCTGAGTATTAAAAGTGCGTTCTAAGAAAGCATGGAATGGCGGAATAAAGTGCGC
Organism: Denitrificimonas halotolerans; assembly: GCF_034259425.1. NCBI lineage: Bacteria > Pseudomonadati > Pseudomonadota > Gammaproteobacteria > Pseudomonadales > Pseudomonadaceae > Denitrificimonas > Denitrificimonas halotolerans. The sequence continues at coordinate 106,400 of NZ_JAXIVU010000008.1, read as the reverse complement.
ACCCATTTCCAAAATAAACAAAGGTGTGGCAAATAAGAAAGCATATTTAAGTTGCTTTTTTAACCCAGCTTGCTCAGCCGCTTGGCGGGTATTGAGGTCATCGGCTTTACGCTGATTATCGGCAAGTAACTCGGCTGGGTAGTTGTGTTCGGTGAGCCATTGACTGATCAGGGCAGGGTCTTCGCCAGCGAGCAACTGCACGTGGGCCTGTTGAGTGGCCAAGTTGACTTGATAGCTGACCACAATGGGGCTTTGTGCCAGCGCTTGCTCGATACGGCCCACACAGGAGCCACAATTCATGCCGCTGACGGCAAAATCATAACCGTGCAAAGGCACCTGATAACCGCTGCCTTCTACTGCTTCGACCAGTGCCGTTAATGCCACGGGTTGGGACAGATGAACGATGGCCTCTTGAGTGACCAGATTGATCACAGCTTGCTCAACACCTGAAACTTGAAGCAAGCCCCGTTCAACACGCCCTGCACACCCTGCGCACGTCATGCCTCGCACTGGAATTTGTAGTGTTTTTAAGTCAGCCATCATCATGCCCCCGCTGTTTTAAACCAGTCTATACGGTAAACCTTAACACTGAGTGAGGGTCAAGGGGTGATCGTGAATAAATGGTTCAGGCACTTTGGACGCATGCGAAGGGGTGTATTGCAGAGATGTATTAATGCAGGTTGGCCTTTTCAGACCCGTATAGGCGGATGAGGGGGCTGAGTGGGTCATGCAGGAATGGTGGCTACAGGCTCAGCAGAAACAAAAATATATTCAATATTTAATATTTAATAGGACAATCGATAAAATTGTCCTGTATTGTGCAAGTGCAGCTTTAATTTAACGCGCTAAAGCTGAGTGAAGTGGCCAATGCTCAAAAGGTAGGAAGCGACTTCGATAATGTTCCCAGGATAGGGATATGCATATGCGTAATATAATAATAACTCTACCTATAGTTGCGGCACTGTTTGCAGGGCAAGCATGGGCCGGTCAAATGACAGCAGATAGCTTACAAGCACACTGTATTCCTCTCACCACTCAACAAAATACTCATATTGTGAACTCAGAAGGCGAGCTCTTAGTGGATAACCTCACAGACCTTGTCACTGCGCTCTCAATGAAGGCGGGCACCATAGTGGTGGCTGCGAGCCGGAGTAATCCAGACCTTGCGGATGCCATTTTAAAAGCGGCCATTGCGGCTTTACCTGAAGAAGAATCGGTCATTCATGCGGCCGTGGCAGAAAGTAAGAGCATTCTGTACACCGTCGGTCCTTGTTTTCTTAATCCAAATTTACCAAGCGCGAACACACCATTGTTGCGTACAACCCCAACGGTCAGCATCAGAGAGCGGGCAGCCAGCTCCAGTTGATCAACAGTAGGTCGGGCAAGGGAATGCCTACAGACACCTACACCATCAGATTCACCAAAGGGAACGGCCTATGGTTATTCGACACCTCTACACCGCTTTATTTGGCATTTTAATGCTGCTTTCAAGTTTTACCGTAAGTGCAGAAACTGACGTATTAGTGGGTAATGCCACTTATAAACTGTCATCCGGAGACATCATTCGCGTGACTGTGTATGGCGAGCCTGATTTGAGCATTGAACAAACCCGCCTGACCGACGCGGGTACTTTTTCCTACCCTTTTGTGGGTGAAGTGAAAGCCCAAGGCCGCACCGCTGCTGAGTTGGAGCGTTTGCTCAGTAATGCATTGCAAGGCGGTTTTTTAGTGGAGCCGCGGGTCTCTGTCAGCGTTCTCGAGTATCGCGAGTTTTATATCAGCGGCGAAGTAAAACAGCCCGGTGGTTACAAATACCAGCCGGGCTTGAATTTACGCCGTGCCATTGCTTTAGCCGGTGGCTTAACTGAGCGTGCTTCAACACGGCGCATCACCATTGTTCGTGACATCGATCCCGAGCGTAAACCGGTCAAAGTCGCTTTAGATGAAGCGGTTCGACCTGGCGATACCATCAATATTGCCCAAGGATTCTTTTAACAAGTACACCACCTAGCGCTTTCGCGCCGGCAGTTCAGCCGCGCTTTATAATAATAAAATCGGGGTAACGACCTATGGAAAATCAAACTTTAGCCTCGAGTAACCACCAGTTACCCGCAGCAACACAGCACGATGACAATGACAGCATGGCGCTGTTTAAATTGTGGAACACCCTTTGGCGGCGCAAGTGGAGCATCATCACTTTAACCTTAGTGGTGGGTATGGTGACTGTGCTGATAGTGCTCAATATTACGCCGGTGTATCGCGCCTGGGCCACCCTGTTAATTGAACAAAATAAAGGCAGTGTGGTGGCCATTGAGCAAGTTTATGGTCAAGAAAGTAACAACAATGAATACCTGCAAACACAGTTTGAACTGCTGAAATCCCGCACCTTAGCGGAGCGTGTGGTGACTGATTTAGGTTTGGTTACGCACCCAGAATTTGATCCTACCCAGCAAGAACCACCGTTGTTTAATATCCGCGGTTGGTTGCGAAGTATCGACTTGCACAGCTGGTTTCCTGCGTTAGTGCCGGCTAAGGCGGAAACCCCGCAACAAAACAGCGAAGAAGATATTTTTGATGCGGTGGTCATGCAATTTATGGGGCGCATCAGTATTCAGCCGCAAGGTAACAGTCAGCTGGTGCGGGTGCAGGTGGATATGAATGATCCACGCATGGCAGCCAACGCTGCGAATCGTCTCGCCCAAGGCTTTATTGAAGCGCAGTTGGAAGCAGGGTTGGCCACTTCGGCCGATGCCAGTGCATGGATGAACAGCCGTCTGAGTGAATTGCGCACCAAATTAAAAGCCGCTGAAGGCAAGCTGCAAGCATTCCGTGAAAAAGAAAACCTTGTGGACATTGACGGCGTGCTGACCATCAGTGCCGCAGAATTAGCGGCCACCAGTAATCGCATGGTGGATGCGCGCAGTAACCGTGCAGAAGCTGAAAGCCTGTATCGCCAAGTGCAATCCATGAAAAATGGCGGCTGGCGCAAATTGGCAACAGTGTCTGCGGTGTTGGGTGATCCATTGATTCAGCAGTTTAAAGCCAATGAAGCCCAAGCGCGCTCTAAAGTGGAAGAATTGTCCAAGCGTTATGGTTCACGTCACCCTGCGATGGAAGCCGCGCGCACTGAATTGGCTGCGGCTGAAGCCAGTTTGCGTGGGCAAGTGCAGCAAGTTGTGGCCGCTATTGAGCGTAATTACCGCTTAGCTGTGGCCAATGAAGGCTCATTGCGCGGTTCAGTGAATGAAAATCGAACGCAGATCCAGAACATTTCCCGCAAAGAATTCCAACTGCGTGAATACCAACGTGAAGTGGAAAGCAACCGTGCCCTCTATGACACCTTCTTAACCCGGATTAAAGAAACCGCGGCCACCAGTGATTTAGAACGGGTGAATGCACGTATCGTTGATATGGCAAAAGTGCCGAAGAAACCCATTAAACCGCGCAAAGGGCTGATTTTATTGATGGCCATGTTCTTAGCCGGTTTAGCCGGTGTGGGCTTAAGTTTGCTGCGTGAAAAACTCAATAACACCTTTAAAAGCACAGAAGATGTTGAGGCTAAGCTGAATCTGCCTGTTTTAGGTATTTTGCCGCAAGTGAAGCGCAAGCAGCGCAAAGAGCTGGCGCACCTGTATGAGACCGATAAAGACCAAGGCTTCTCTGAGTCCATCCGCACTATTCGCACCAGTTTAGTGCTGTCGGATTTGGACATCCCGCATAAGGTGATTGTGGTGACCTCTTCCTTGCCAGGTGAAGGTAAGTCCACAGTATCTGCCAACATCGCCATTGCTTTAGGGCAGATGGAAAAAGTTCTGTTGATTGATGCTGATATGCGCCGTCCTACCTTGGCCAAAAACTTTGAGTTTGCTGTGGGGAATCCAGGCTTGGCCAATGTGTTATCCGGCACAGCGAAGTTTGCTGATAGCGTACAGCAGGCACATAACATCGACATGATTGGCGCAGGCATGGTGCCACCGAATCCATTGGAATTATTGTCGTCACCTCGCTTCATTGAGCTGATAGAACAGCTGAAAGGTCAGTACGATCGCATTGTGATCGACTCACCACCCACGCAAGCGGTGAGTGATGCTTTAATGCTAGGTACCTTAGCGGATGCCTTAATTTATGTGATCAAGTCCGATGACACCTCCATCCCGCTCGCGGTGAAAGGCGTGGGTCAGTTGGTACAAAAGAAAGTGCCGATTATTGGTGTGGTGCTGAACCAGGTGGATATCAAGAAAGCTAAAAAACGCGGTTATAGCTACGGTGGTTATTACGATTATTATGGTTATAACCAACCGCACAAAGCCTAAGCCCTTGTTGAGCCATACTCCACCTTAGTGATATGGCTCAGCCTCTTTTTACACTACTGATGCCACTGCACGGCGGGTGACGATACCGGGTTGCAGTGGCACAACTGAGCAAGGGCAATGGCACTCCATTGCATTGCGTAGAGTCAGCGAATGCATCAAGGCGCCCTGTAGGGTTGCATGCTGTGTTAAGGTCGTTAAAAAGCTGCTGAACCTCAGTATTTAAGCGGGTTTTAGGCATTGTGTAGGCGGGGGTTTAGACCGCTTGCATATACTTTATATAATATACTTAAGTGTAAGAAACTAGAGCTTCGGGGAATAGTTTTGTACACTCATGCGTTTGTCGCTTTGACCTTAACTGGAACGATCCATGATTGATTTGCATAGCCATTTATTACCCGGCATTGATGATGGTGCGCCAGATTTAGCCACGGCTTTAGCGCTTGCTAAAGTTGCGGTGCAAGACGGCATTACTCATATGGTCTGTACGCCTCATATCCATCCAGGGCGTTATGACAACACCATTGAGAGCATTCAACAGGCGTTGACTGAACTGCAACAAGGTTTGTTGGATGAGCAGCTTGAGCTCACCATTAACGCCGCGGCAGAAGTGCGTTTTGGCATGGAATTGATGGTATCGGTAAAACACAATCAGATTCCATTTCTTGGCGAGTGGCAGGGCCGACCGGTCCTCTTATTGGAATTCCCCCACGGTGAAATACCTTTTGGTGCTGAGCGTTTAACGGCCTGGTTGCTGCAACAAGGGATTCAACCTTTGATTGCTCACCCAGAACGCAATAAAGGCTTATTACGCACGCCTCATAAAATTAAACCCTTTATAGAGCAGGGCTGTTTACTGCAAGTGACCGCAGGTTCAGTGGCCGGACGCTTTGGTGAGCCGGCACAAGCATTGGCCCACGCCTTACTCAAAGAGGGCGTGGTGACGATTTTGGCCAGTGATGCACATAACCTTGAACATCGCCCACCGATTTTAAGTCAGGGATGTGCCGCTGCAGCAGCAATCATAGGTGAAGCAGCTGCACAGCGCTTGGTGCTGGATAATCCTTGGGCCATTGCTGAAAGTAAGCTGAGCTAATGTATGTCATCTAAATCACAAAAATATGCGTTGGCCAAGCCGGCGCAAAGCATCTTGTGTCTATTGGTTATAGTGCTGGGTTTGAGCATTGTGGTCTTAGGCAGCCGCCTGTTTATGGCCAATTTACATCAGTACCGTGCTAGCAGTTTTCTCAGCGATTGGGAAGAAAAGCGCGAAGTGCCCAGTGATCAAGCGTGGCAAGTGGCACAACAGGCCATTGAGCAAGCCATTGCTTGGTATCCCGGCGCTAATGCCGCCTATTACGAACAACTCGGTTACATGTGGCAGTGGCGGGGGTACAGTCCGAATACACCTTTGGCCAACCGTGAAGAAAGTCAGCAACATGCCATTGCGGCTTTTCGCCAAGCCCTCAGTATTCGCCCCACTTGGCCCTATGCATGGACCGGTTTAGCGTACGGCAAAATGACGGCCGGTGAGTATGATCAAGAGTTTCGGCACGCCATGTTGCAAGCGGTACATTATGGCCCTACCCGCATTGGGATTAACCGTCGTGTGGCCGAAATTGGTTTAATCAGTTGGCCGTACTTGGATCACACCTTGCAAGCTTTGACCTTAGAACAAGCCGGTTATACCGCACGTTATGGGCGCTCCAACCGTACACAGTTGTTTAACATCGCCGCCGAAGTGGGGCGTGTTGAGCTGTTATGCGATAGCCTGCAAGACGGTTTTAAACCTTGTGCACCGCTGCCTGAGGCTGACAGTGCTCAGCCTTCTCCTTCAACCTCAGTACAATAAAAAATGTCTATGTCTGGATTAGCCAGTAACCGTTATGAGCGCAATTTAATTCTTGCTCTTTTGACCTTCCTTATTCTCTTGCCATTACCGTTGGGCGCTAACCGTTTGTGGGCCATGGGCAGTATTGCGGTCTGTGTGGGCGTTTTAAGTTGCCTGTGGGCGCTGGGTTTATGGCGCGGGAAAATCATGGCCTCTAAAGCATTAAAGCCGGGTTTACCGTTGTTTGTTGTTTTGTTAGCCGTGCAATTATGGGTGGCCTTGCAAAACCTGTTCGGCATCAGTGCTGACCCTGGGCAAAGCGTGTTGTATGGGGTACTGGGCCTGTCTTACAGCTTGCTGTTTTTATTGATCATCAGCCTGTTTGCCACCCGCACCCGTTTGCTGTGGCTGTTGGGCGCTTTAGTGGTGAGCGGCACCTTACAGGCCTTTTACGGCACCTTTATGGCGCTCTCAGGCTTTGAGTGGAGCTTCTTTGGTGAGAGCGTACGCAGTGGCAGCGCCGCCAATGGTACCTTCGTCAACCGTAATCACTTTGCGGGCTATATTGAGCTCACACTGGCCTGTGGCATTGGTTTGATGATGGCTTTGCGCAGTACAGAACGTTGGAGTTGGGTGTCAGCCATTGAGCTGATTATGGGTCCTAAAGCACGTTTGCGTTTAGCCTTGGTGATCTTAGTGATTGCCTTGGTAATGACCCGTTCCCGTGGCGGTAATGTGGCCTTTTTCACTGCCATGTTGGCCATGAGTTTTATCTTTATTGTGCGTAATCGGGAAAACCGCCGCCGCAATATTTTAATTTTAGTCAGTTTGATTTTGATCGATACCTTGGTGATCAGTCAGTACTTTGGCCTAGAGCGACTCAAAGACCGCCTCTTTGATACCCGTTTGGTGGATCGCGTGGAAACCGTGGTGATCAATAATGTGCCGGTGGAGCAGGTGCAGCAAGCCAATGAAATTCGCGGCCAAGTTTTTACAGATATTGTGCCTTTGGCCTTGCACAAGCCCATTGTTGGGCAAGGAGCAGGGGCCTTTGAAGCCACTTATTCGCAGTATGCCGATGCGTCAGTGCGGTTACATTTTGACCATGCGCACAATGATTTCTTACAGTTTTTTGTGGAATACGGCGCGATAGGTACAGTGCTGCTGGCGCTGTTTACCGGTTGGGCGTTGTACTTTGCTTTGGCGGCACTTTGGCAAACCCGTTCCATGTTTAGAAATGGGCTGGGTTTAGGGGTCAGCATTGGCATACTTTCATTGCTGATTCACTCGCTGAGTGACTTTAATCTGCAAATCCCGGCTAATGCGGCCACTTTCATCACCTTATGTGCCATTGCGGTGCTGATTCAAAACCACAGCAAACGCAAAATTAAAGTCCGTGCTGAGTTGGATTGATGCGGCAAGCATTCGTTTGAAAGCTAGCCCGAGGACCGATGTACAGGGGGTTGGTCTTGGTGATGTGGTTGCGTTAACACTTAAGTTGTAGAGCCAAAGTGCACTCAGGCGCAAATGAATGATCGACAGCAGCGTTTTTTTCTGTGAAGGTATAAAAACGGTGTTTGTAAGGCGACTATTTTACCGGTCGAATGCCGTTCTTCTAGGAGAAGGCGGATGTTTAGATCGGATCGCTATGCAGCGTTAAGTTATCGGACAGATATCCAAGGTTTACGTGCCATAGGTGCGTTGACCATTATGGTCTTCCATATCTGGATGAATAAAGTGTCCGGCGGTGTCGATATTTTTATCGTGGTGTCCGGCTATTTACTCACGGCCGTATATATCAAAAACATCGCCCGTTATGGCTATACAGGCCCTGCGCTGTTTTTGCTGAACATCTTCAAACGCATTTACCCTTCGGCCTTTTTAGTCATTGCGTGCACCGCACTCGGGGTGCTGCTGATCGTGCCGGGTTCTGAGCAAAACACTTTGCTGAAAGAAGGCATGGCGTCTTTGCTGCACTTAGAAAATATTCAATTGATCCGGAAAGCCACGGATTACCTCGGTAATCAAGACAGCAGCAGCCCGTTTCAGCAGTTTTGGGCACTGTCAGTGCAAGTGCAGATCTATTTGATTTTAGCCATAGCACTGTTTCCGGTCTTTTACTGGGCGATCAAACGCCACGACTTAAAACCCATTGTCGTGCTTTACAGCCTAGTACTGTTGTCGTCGTTTGCTTATGCCAATTACGCGGTGCAGGTTGATCCGAGCAAGGCCTACTTCAACACCTTAGCGCGGTTGTGGGAGTTCTGTGCGGGCGGATTGGTATACCTGTATTTACCCAGTATCACGTCCTCTAAAAAAAGCAGCGACATCCTCGGTGTATTGGGCATTGCCTTGATTTTTGTCGCGGCCCTCTTGATTCCTAAACACGCACTGTACCCAGGTTATCCGGCATTGGTGCCCGTGTTGGCGGCCGTTTTAGTGTTGATTGCAGGGCATGCGGGCACAAGTCTTAGCGCGCGGCTTTTATCCTTTAAGCCTTTGGTGCTGATGGGTGGTTTTTCTTTCACCATTTATTTATGGCATTGGCCGTTGTTGGTGTTCTACAAGAGTTACTTCATGTTAGACCGAGTGAGCCTTGTGGCCGGTTTAGCCATCATCGCCTTATCCATTGTGTGCGCTTATATAGCTTATGCAGTGTGGGAGCGTGGTTTTCAGCGCATCGGTAAAACACGCATTGTAGTGAACAGCGGTTTAGTGTTGGGTTGTTTGCTGCTGGGTGGCGGACTGTTGTTCAGTGTATTGAAAGTCAGCGAAAGTCGTTTACATCAAGACATTCAACAGGTGCTGCAGACTTATCAAAATAAAACCTATAACGCCGCTTTGTTTATGGTGCAGACCCATGCGCAGCAAATGCCTTACCGCGAGCTGAAAGTGGCACGCAGCATTGTGCCAGCGGTGTACAGCAAAGGGCAGTGTCACCAAAATATGCTGCGTGCTGATGCCACTTCCTGTACCCGAACGCCTGGTAGAGAGGATGCGCTGAAACTCTTGGTGGTGGGCTCTTCACATATTGTGCAATGGTTGCCGGCGCTGGAGCAGATTGCCCGTGAGCGAGGCTTTCGCTTGGATGTCATGACCAAAAGTGGCTGTCCGTTGGGAGTGACCGATGAGCTCAGTGACTCTTGTAAGGCGTGGAATAAAAATGTGTTGGCTAAAGCTGTGGCGTTGGATCCGGACATTATTATCACCAACTCCACGCGCACCTATGTGGATCGCGCGGAAAGTGTGCCCGCTGGGTTACTGGCAACTTTAGAGGCTTTTAAAGCAGAAAAAATTCCGGTGATCGGCATCCGTGATAACCCGCGCTTTAGTTTTGAAGCCACGCAGTGTGCGATGAAAAACTACCGTGATAATGCCTATCACGACGCTTGCTCGATGCCGCGTGACGGGATTTATCCGCTGCAAGATCCCGCTGCGCAATACAGTGATTTGATCGACTCCATTGATATGAGTAAGGCCTATTGTTCCACGCAAAGGTGCTACACAGCCTTTAATGATGTGCTGATTTACCGTGATAAAGACCACATTGGCGTGCCCTATGTCTACAGCTTACAAGACAAGCTGGAAGGCAAGTTGTTGGCGCTGTTGGATGAACAATAATGTTGGTCAAACGTAGCGAACGGCCATGCAGATGATCAAACAGAAACTCAGCAAGATCATGCATAACCGCTTGGTCAAAAGTGTGTTGGTGGTTGCCAGTGGCACCGCCGGCGCACAGGCCATTGGCATGCTGTTTGTGCCTTTTATCACCCGTACTTATGGGCCCGAAGTCTATGGTGTGTTGGGCGCCTTTGTTGCTTTAACGGCAGTGCTGACCATTTTGGCCGCGCTGTGTTATCCCATTGCCATTGTTTTGCCACCGCAGGATAACGAAGCCAAGGCTCTGGTGAAGCTGTCCTTGTGCATTGCGTTGGTGGTCAGTGCGGCAGTGGCATTGCTGTTGCTATTGGCCGGCGATTGGATCATCACCCAACTGGGGGTGGCTGCTTTAATCGACTTTAAGTTTTTAATTCCATTGGTGATGCTGTTCAGTGCTTGCCAAGAGGTTTCCCAGCAATGGCTGATCCGTAAAAAGCACTTTAAAGGCATTGCCAATATTGCTGTAGCACATGCCATTGTGAATTATGGCAGCCAAGCGTTGGCTGGTCTGTTTGCCCCCATTGCGGCGCTTTTGATTGGGATTCATAGCGCTGCCATTGCGCTACGAGCCTTGCTCACCAGTCATTTAGGGCGGAAATTGGAGCGGACCAAGGCCCGTCAATCAGACCCTCCGCCAGTGCCGGTGTCGCTGCGGCAGGTGGCAGTGGCCTATAAAGATTTTCCCCTCTATCGTGCGCCGCAAGTGGTGTTAAATACCGCCTCAAAAAGCCTGCCTATTTTAATGTTGGGGGCTTTTTTTGGCCCTGCTGTGGTGGGTTATTACGTGTTGACGCGCTCAGTGCTGGGCTTGCCGGCCACCTTGCTCGGCGCCTCGGTACAAAGTGTATTTTACCCGCACTTTAATGAAGCGGTGGTGGGGCAACGGCAAACTTTGCCACTGCTGCTCAAGGCCACCTTAGGTTTAGCTGTGATCGGTGTGTGGCCGTTTTTAATCATCATTCTGTTTGGCCCCGACTTATTTGCTTGGGTTTTTGGTGCCGCCTGGCAGACCGCGGGGCAGTATGCGCAATGGTTGGCAGTGTGGTCCTTCTTTGCTTTGGCCAATCGTCCTTCGGTGTCGGCAATCCCTGTGTTTAGGTTGCAGGCTTGGTTTTTAAACTACGAATGGGTCAGCCTTGTGCTGCGCGTTGTGGCTTTGTATATGGGGTTCTTTTACTTTGCGGATGCTTTAATTGCGGTGGCTTTATTCAGTGTAGTTGGCGCTTTATTAAATCTGTATTTAGTGGGCAAAACCTTAACAGTGGCACAGGTTTTTGATCGGGAGCAGACCCATGAGTGATTTTTTATTTGCTAGCAATCCTCAGCGCCGTAGTCAGCTGGCACAGCCTCTGCAAGCCTTGATGCCTGTGCCTGAGCGCATTGCCGTCACTGAATATCAAGGTGATTGGGGAGCGTTGGCGGTGAGTCAAAGCCCTTATCAGGGGTTTGTGCCTTATGAAACTGCAGAGCATCTGTGCGCTGTGATTGGCGGACCAGTGCTGTGCTGGCGTGATAATCATTTTCTGGCTGAGCATAAGCCATCGAGTGCGGCGAGCCGTGCCATTTTAGAGCGTTATCTATCGGGGCAGGCAGATTGGGCTGAAGATTTAAGTGGGCCTTTTGTCTTGCTGATCATCGATAAACTGAAGCAGCAGCTGTATTGCATAACAGATCACATGTTGTTCATTCCGGTGTATCAGTACCATCAAGAGGCTGATTGGGTGCTTGGCACCCATGTGGATGCTGTAGCGCAAGTCAGTGAACAAGAACACGCCATTGATCCCGTTTCGGTGGATGACTATATTCTGCACGGCGTTGTCACTTACCCACACACGATGTTCACTCAGATTTTTCAGTTGGAGCCGGCGACTCAGTACTGTTGGACTTTTAACCGTCAGCACAATTTGGAAAGTTGGGAAACCTACTGGGAGCCGAAGGAATACAATCCCTACCGCAACATGACGGAGGCCGCCGCTGCTTTTCGTGTGGGTGTGCTGGATCACATTGAGCGCATCACCGCGCAGCTGGACAGCGTGGGACTGTTTATCAGCGCAGGGGAAGACTCCCGCTCCATTGCCGGCATGTTGCCGACGCGCCTCAAACGGCACGGTTATGTGTTTCTTGATTCAAAAAACCGAGAATTTAATATTGCCCAGCGTGTGGCGCGTGCCTATGGTTGTGTGTTTCATGCTTTGGTGCGTTCACCCACCCATTATGTGGATATCTTGCCGGCGGCCAGTCGCCTCGTGGGCAGCGGGCTGCAATACACCCATGCCCACAGTTTAGGATTGGCAGAAGAGTCAGGTTTGGATCAACAGCAGGCCGTCTTTGGTGGTTATGGCGCTGATGCATTGCTCAAAGCTGCGCATGCTCGCACGTTTAACGCTTGGCAGCGACTGAAGTTTCTGCCAGACATTGAGCAGCAAGGTGAAACCCGTACGCAGCCGTTGGTCGCAAATGGTTATGCCTCCGAACATTTAGCCGCCATTGATCACCGCCGGCGTCAGCACATGCAAAAAGTGCAAGCGATTCGGCCCAAATCCTGTCATGAATGGTTTGTGCTGTGGCCGTACAGCATGCTGAAATCCAACACCAATATTGCAGTCAATCGCCGTTTGTTTCCCAGTTATGAGCTGTATACGTGTAAAGCCGCGGTGCAGCATGCTGCCTGCATCCCCGTGAAGTGGAAGAACAATCGCCGTTTTTTCCACAAGGCGGTAAAAGCATACTTCGCTAAGAGCCAGTTCATCCCGCATCCAACGGGGATCTTTCCCTATTACGGCTTGGCGGTGAACCTGTGGTCTAAGCCGCTGATTCAAATCTGGCAAAGGTTGCAGCGTCAGGTTAAAGGGGCGCGCTACGAGGGGGCGTGGTCCGATTGGTCAAAAAATATCCACCTGTTGTTGGCGCGAGCAGGCTGTGACGCACAAGATTTGCAGGGGCTGAGCACTGAGCAAAAAATCAACTATGTGCAGCATCACAGCTACCTGCTCAAGATGAATAAAGCATAGAAAACGCAGTCGCGTGCTGAACCTAATGCTGACCTGAGCGTCAAAAATGAACGGGTTGCACCGCTTACTGTGCGCTACAGCAAGGGTGCCGCCCGTGGCAAAATCTGCCTTCACCTCTGGGGCGACTCGTTGCGTTTTTTGCTGCACAGGCTGAATGCGTATTGATCATTAGCGCTGCATCAGACCATTGTGAGACCTTATGAAAATACTCTATGCAGGTAACTTTGATCTGTCTGGCTATACGGGCAAGAACCGTGCAACTCGGCAAAAACTGCAGGCTTTGACCGCCTTGGTTGATGAATTGAAGTTTTTTTCCGTCAACTGTAAGCCGCGGCTATTTGGCTTATTAGTGACTGAACTGAAATGCTTTGCATATATCTTGCGTCAGCGCCCCGATATATTTATCAGTCGTGGCAATATAGGTTTGCTTTCAGTGTGTTTATGTAAGTTACTTAAATGCAAAACATTTAGAGAGATTCATGCTGATCGTATAGAAGAGATTAATCTATTAAATAAAAGTGAAATATTTAAAAGTGTATTAAAATTGATTGCACTGTATACATTAATGATTGATCGATTAGCCGATGCTCGGATATTTAATCATCCACTGTTAAAAGATTGGTATGACGCAACATATGGTTGTGGTCCATTGGACTTTTATTGTTATAACGGCTTTGCTCAAACAAAAATGCAAGCGCTTGATAAGAAAGATATTTTAGCTAAATATAAAAAGTCCCATGGCTTGTCTGACAACTACCGTTATTTAATTTTTACCGGTTCAGCCAGTCAATGGCACGGGGTGGAGTACTTGGTTGCTTTGCAAGGGCAATTGAATCAGAACAACAGTGATTTAAAAATCATTTGTGCTGGTGGTCGGGTCGGGCCGGAGATCGATCCGCAACGACTGTTAATTAATATTTCCCCCTTAGATGATCAAGGCTCCGATGAGCTGATCAGCATTGCCAGTGCGTGTTTACTGCCGGTGAATAACCGCCGGGTCAGCCCTGGGAGCCCGCTGAAACTCTATGATTACATCAAACACGGCGGGTTTGTGATTACTCAAGAGCAGGTCTTAGGGTACTGCGATGAGGTGCAAAAGTATGGCCGTGGCGTCTGTGTGAATTTCTTAGATGCAGCGGCGACAGCCCAGCGCTTAATGGACCTCGACTTCACCGCTACCATTGCTACGCCCATTGCACATTACAGCTGGCAAGCGCGTATGAACACTTGGCTGGATGTATTTAAAAAAGTAATCGTTTAATTAAATTGATCGTTTGAATTTAAAAGATTAATTAATATTCATACAAGATGTTTCCGTTATTTTTTCGTTGAATGCTTATTGTTGTGATTGCGATCTGTATTGGTGGTTATTTATTATATTTAACTGCTGTTGATTCAATGGCTTAGACGGATACTGTTCACCAGTTCTCATTTTACAATCATCTCCCATATTAGAATTATTCGGCTATTTAATGTTTCGTTAGCAAGCTAACAAGAATAAATGATAAATAATTGAGCGATAAGTTCAATAAATTCTCGTATATGTTTTGTTTGCAGCGTATATTAAAAATGTCTGTCAAATGCTGTATGCATATCTGGAGAGTTCAGGGGCACCACAGGCCACGATGATTCTTTATAAATAAGCAGAAGTCCAAGATGGTTGTTTGTTTATAAGGTGTTGTTTCACTAATTATTATAAAAAACAACAGGGACATCACCATGCTTGCACCTTCTACAATTAAATTAGCCATTATTGGCTTAGGTTATGTGGGCCTGCCGCTGGCAGTTGAGTTCGGTAAAAAGCGTTCCGTGCTCGGTTTTGATATCAATCAGCCGCGCATTGATGCATTACGTGCCGGCAGCGATAGCACCCTTGAAGTCAGCGATGCTGAATTAGCCCAAGCACAGGGCCTCAGCTACAGCCATAACCCCACCGATTTGCACGATTGCAATGTCTTTATTGTGACGGTGCCCACCCCCATCAATCAGCATAAACAGCCGGATTTGACCCCACTGATTCAAGCCTCAGAAACCATAGGCAAGGTGTTAGCGCCGGGTAATATTGTGATTTATGAGTCCACGGTGTACCCCGGTGCTACGGAAGATGAGTGTGTGCCTGTGTTAGAGCGGGTATCAGGCTTGGTGTTTAACCAAGATTTTTATGCCGGTTACAGCCCTGAGCGGATCAACCCAGGGGATAAAGAGCACCGAGTCACCAACATTAAAAAAGTCACCGCCGGCTCCACCCCTGAAGTGGCCGACTTGGTTGATGCGCTCTATAACGAAATCATCACCGTTGGCACGCACAAAGCCAGCAGCATTAAAGTAGCGGAAGCAGCCAAAGTGATCGAAAACACCCAACGGGATGTGAACATTGCTTTGATCAATGAGCTGGCCATCATTTTCAACAAGTTGGGCATTGATACCCAAGCGGTGCTCGAAGCAGCGGGCACCAAGTGGAACTTCTTACCTTTCCGCCCCGGTTTAGTGGGTGGTCACTGCATTGGTGTGGATCCCTATTACCTCACCCATAAAGCACAAAGCATCGGCTATCAGCCGGAAATCATCCTCTCGGGCCGCCGCCTTAACGATGGCATGGGCGAATACGTGGTGGGGCAGCTGGTTAAAGCGCTACTGAAACGCCGCATTCATGTGTATGGCGGGCGCATTCTCATCATGGGCTTAACCTTTAAAGAGAACTGCCCTGATCTGCGTAACACCCGCGTCATCGACATCGTGCATGAGCTGCAAGAGTACGGCATTCAAGTGGATGTCTATGACCCTTGGGTGAGTGCCGCGGCAGCGCAGCAGGAATATGGCTTAGAACTGGTCAGCACATTGCAGCCCGACACCTATGATGCGGTGGTGATTGCCGTCAGCCATGAGCAATTTAGGCAGATGGGCGCCGTGCAGATTCACGCTTTAGGAAAAAAGAAACACATTCTGTATGACTTGAAATACTTGCTGACTGCTGAGGAGTCAGATCTACGCCTGTAAACATTTATAACCGCCGGAACTGACACTGGCCCGTTTTCACAACTTAGGATGAGTCGTCTATGAATGCTTACCTGCATGTGCACAGTCGCACTCAGAGGTTGTTATGAACAACCCCATCAAAGCCCTATGGGCTCGGGTGCAAGGCACGCGAGACGGTCGCGCTTTGGCCAGTAACTTTGGATATTTGCTGTTGCTGCAGGTGGCCAGTTACATTTTTCCGTTGCTGACCATTCCTTACTTGGCGCGGGTCATTGGCGTAGACGGCTTCGGCAAAATCGCCTTTGCCGCAGCGGTGGTGATGGGGTTTCGCACCTTGGCCGATTGGGGCTTTAACTTTACCGCCACCCGTGATGTGGCGCGGCATCGAGACAACCCAGAAAAAGTCGCAGAAATCTTTTCCAATGTGCTGTGGGCGCGCCTGTTATTGATGCTGTTGTCCTTGCTGTTGCTGCTGGGCGCCATTGCTGTCGTGCCGTATTTTCAAGCACAGAAAAACCTGCTGTTGATCACTTTCTTGTTGGTTCCTGGGCATATTTTGTTTCCAGCGTGGTTTTTCCAAGCCATGGAGCGGATGAAATACATCACCCTGTTTGATCTGCTATCGAAAGCGCTGTTCACCGCGTTGATTTTTATTTTCATTAAAGAAAAATCCGATTACATGCTGCAGCCGTTGTTCTTGTCTTTGGGCTATATGTTCACCGGCATGGGGGCCATGTATGTGGTGCTGGTGCAGTGGCAAGTGCGGCTGAAGGCACCGCGCTGGTCGGCCATTTATCGCACCATCCACAGCAGTACCGATGTGTTTATCAATAATTTAATGCCCAATTTGTACACCAACTTTTCTGTGATGTTATTGGGCTTTATGGGCGGCAGCGTGGCCAATGGTTTGCTGGATGCGGGCAGTAAATTTGCCAACATTGCGCAGCAATTGATGACGGTGTTGTCGCGGGTGTTTTTTCCTTTCCTGTCCCGTAAATCAGAGAAACACAGCCTGTATTTAAAAATCAATTTAGTCAGCGCTGGGGTGTGTGCCTTGGGCTTGTTGTTAACGGCGCCTGTGTTGGTGCCGGTGTTCTTTACTCCGGAGTTTGCTGGGGCGGTTCCGGTGCTGCAAATTTTAGCCGTGTCCATTGTGTTTTTAGCCCTGAGCAATGCCTACGGCACCCATTACATGATCATCAAGGGCCATGAAAAACAGCTGAAAAATATCACCATCGGTTGTTCGTTGGTGGGGTTTATTGCGGCGTTCCCGCTGATTTATACCTACGGCCACATTGGAGCTGCGCTAACCATTGCCTGCACGCGAGTGTTACTCGGTGTGACGGTGAGCTACACAGCCAGAAGAATAATAAGACAAGGATACGAATATGAATGTAGCAATACATAATGGCAATGGCTGGAATAAAAACTGGGTGCAGTACCTTGAAGAACAGGGGATCCCCTATGTACTAGTGGACTGTTATGCCAGCGATATTATCAGCACCTTAAAGGCCCATGAGGTCACGCACTTAATGTGGCACTTCACCCACAACAGTGCCACCGACATCTTTATGGCGCGCAATATCTTATTTTCTGCGCAGGTCAGCGGGATTAAGGTGTTTCCCGACATCAACGCCTCGTGGCACTTTGACGATAAGGTGTCGCAAAAATACTTATTGGAATCCATTGATGCACCCTTGGTGCCCAGCCATGTGTTCTATAGTGAAGATGCTGCGTTGGAGTGGGCCAAAACCACCACCTATCCGAAGGTGGCCAAGCTGCGGCGTGGGGCCGGCTCCTATAATGTGCGGCTGATTAAAAGCCAGTCTGAGGCGCGGCGTTACATTAAGCGCATGTTCAGCGAAGGGGTGGATCCCAGCCCGGGTTATTTAGCCGATGTGAAAACCAAGCTGAAGGTGGCGGGTAGCTTTTCCGGCATCATGCAGCGGCTGAAAAAAGCCCCGGGTTTTTTCAAGATGGTGTACCACGGGCGCAAAGGTTTTCCGAAAGAAAAAAATTACGTCTACTTTCAAGATTTCATCCCTAATAACAGCTGCGATTACCGCATCATAGTGGTCAACAGCAAAGCCTATGGGGTGAAGCGCATGGTGCGCAAAGGGGACTTCCGCGCCTCGGGTGGCGGCATGTTTGATTTTGGTGAAATTGATCCAAAAATCATTCAAATCGCGCAAGATACCGCTAAACGCCTGAATATGCTCAGTGTGGCATTTGATTTTGTGCTCGACGGTGACGCGCCGCTGATTGTAGAAATCAGCTATGGCTTCGGCACCAATGGTTCGGGCAAATTCAACATGTATTGGGATAAAAACAATAAAAAGATCATCGGTCGGGTCAATGCCCCTTATGAAATCATCAGCGGCTTTTTAGACAGCGGTGTGCGGCAGCTGCGCTCGGTTAAGGGAGGCAGCTATGACTAGCTCGATTTTGACCTTACACAACAGGTATTTACTGTGCTTTGCCTTAATGGCCTTGCTGTTTGGCCTAGCCATTAACCAAAGCATTTACCCTGTGGCCTTATACAGTTTGATTTTGGCCGTATTGTTCATCATCTTGCTGTCTTTGTACCGCTTTTCCATTCAATTGGAACCGCTGCATTTTGTCCTTTTGCTCATGCTCAGCTCACTGGTGTTTAAAGTCTTTGCTGTGCTGATCTTTGAGTACTTAATGTTGGATACCGTTGGCATTCCGTTTTTAAGTTACAAAGATGACTACGTGTACAACGAAGCGGCCACGAAAATCGTTGGCGTGTGGAACACCCGAGGTTTTGGTTTTTATCGCGACATCAGCTTTAGTACAGGGTTTTACTCCGGTTACCCGAATTTCAGCGCCTTAGCCAAGCTGGCCTTTGGGGATTCACATTTAGTCCCGCGTTTTTTAAATGTGCTGTTTTCTACCCTGACCATTCCTTTTTACTTCGCCACCATCCGTTACCTCACTGACAAAGACGCACTGACCAAGTTAGCCAGCATCTTATTGGCCTTTTCGCCGGCCTTTGTGGTGTACAGCGCATTGCAATTAAAAGACACCATTTTGATTTTCTTTGTTGCCAGCTTGATCTACGGCACAGTCAACTTTTTCGCCAAGGGCATCAATACCAAAAACATCCTCTTAGTGGCTTTCTCCATGGGGGCGCTGTTATTTTTCCGTGCTGCCATTTTGCTGCCTTACTTAGTGGCGATTTTTCTGTGCACTGTATTGGTGCGTAAAAACCAAAGCAGCAGCTTCACCAGCGTATTGTGGGTGGGCTTGGTGGTGTTGTGTTTTTACTTGATTTGGGAATACCTCTACAGCTCCGGCTTGCTCAGCTTGACCGGTGAAGAATATTTCAACAGCCGCATGGAGCAGCGTGGGCAGGCCGAAGCCTATCAGGGCAGCAATGACCTGGGTAAGTTGGGGGTGATAGCCCTGTTACTGGGCCCTATTTTGGCCGTGTTCAGTTTGTTTTTACCGACACCCACCTACATGGAACTGGACCCAGGCATGAACACAGTGGCTTACCACTACCTGCCATTGTTGGGCTATTACGCCATTTTGCCCATGGTCACTGTCAGCTTGCTGTACCTGTTAAAGCATTACCGTGCGCACAAAATTGGCCTGTTCATCATTGGCTTTTTAATCCTCTACAAACTGGGGCAGGCCGGTGGTAAGTCGATTTTAGACTCACGGCAATCTTTACCGGCCATTTACGCCGCCTACCTCTTGCGTACGCCCAGCATGGGCATGAACTAATGAGGTGAAAGTCCTCTGTAGGAAGGTCACCATCCTTAGCGATTTATGATCGTTATTAGATGTTAACTACTAGCGAATGGCAAGGGCAACTCCGCGAGGAGTTGTCTGGAGGAAGCCGGACGCAAAGCTGCGAGCTGATGAACAAAAATATCATATGAGGCGTAGGCTGAAGGCGAGTTGGCACAAGACAACGAAGCCATGTGATCTAACGGCCACCGTAAATGATGCAGCAGTGCAGTGACAGTACATGCTCTTATCTGGGGAGATCTGCTTAACAAGCGATCGGTAATCCACCAGTGAGGCTCTGGTTAATAAGTGCCTTGGCTCTAAGGAATGTATCGACCTTGGAGAGCGAATTAGATGCAAACCGATAGCGCGAACAGAGGCAACTCTGTGAGTGATTAAGCAGAAGTCAGCAGACGGCATAGTAGCCAAATGCCCAGCGTAATGGCTGGGACACGGTGAAGGCCTGAACATTAAGAACAAAGGAGGAGCCTTGTCACACTTGAACACACGAACGCCGTCCGGCGATGACGTGACTCAGCGTAGCGATATGAAGCCAGCCTTTAGCAACGATCTATTCGAGCACGTGCTGCAGGAAGATAATCTCTCTGCGGCATGGAAACGCGTTCGAGCCAATAAAGGGGCCGCTGGCATCGATGGCATGACCATCGATGAATTCCCCGCTTGGGTAAGATCCGGCAACTGGAAAGCATTGAAACAACAACTGGTAACAGGCTGTTATCAACCCTCACCGGTAAGGCGTGTTGAAATAGCTAAACCAGATGGCGGTACTCGTCAGCTGGGTATTCCAACCGTTACTGATCGTGTAATCCAACAAGCCATTGCCCAAGTATTAACACCTATTTTCGACCCTGATTTTTCTGAACACAGTTTTGGATTCCGTCCAGGTCGTAATGGGCAGCAAGCGGTTAAGCAGGTACAGAGCATCATCAAGGAAGGACGCCGCTTCGCGGTGGATGTTGATCTGTCGAAATTCTTTGACCGAGTTAATCACGATTTACTGATGACACGCCTTGGCGACAAGGTGAAAGATAAGCGTCTTCTTAAATTGATTAAACGTTATCTGAGAGCTGGGTTTATCGATAACCAGTTCAAAGGTGAGAGTCGAGTCGGTGTACCGCAAGGCGGGCCATTGTCGCCGTTACTGGCGAATATCATGCTCGATTCTCTTGATAAAGAACTTGAAAATCGCGGCCATAAGTTTGCCCGCTACGCGGACGATTTCACGATTGTAGTGAAGAGTCAGCGAGCTGGAGAACGCGTGCTGCGCAGTATCAGTCAGTACTTGCAAAACCGTTTAAAGTTAGTGGTCAACACTGACAAAAGTCGAGTGGTTAAAACCAATGAAAGCCAGTTCTTGGGCTTTACGTTCAAGGCAAACCGCATTCACTGGCATCCGAAAACGCTGCAGAAGTTTAAGCAGAATGTTCGCAAACTCACGAATCGTAACTGGGGCGTGTCAATGAAATACCAGCTGTTTAAGGTCAGCCAATATCTACGCGGCTGGATAAACTACTTTGGTATCGCCAGTGGCTATCAGCACTGCGTTGAACTGGATCATTGGATCCGGCGCAGGGTTCGAATGGCCTATTGGCGACAGTGGCGCAAGCCGCGCACTAAAGTAAGAAACTTAATGCGGTTGGGCGTTCATGTGCAAGCTGCAGTTGCATGCGGTATCACCAGCAAAGGCCCATGGCGTAGCTCTAAAACTCCGGGAATTAATCAGGCATTATCAAATGCTTACTTAAAATCTCAGGGTCTGTACGCATTGCGCGATGGTTGGATTAAGCTTCACCACTCTTAGTGAAACGCCCTGTGCGGAGCCGCATGCAGGGTGTTGTGGGGGCTGAGGGCTAGAAACCCTCGGCTACCCGATTGGCGTATTTTGATGGACAAAAACCCGACATCGCCCTGTTGTGGGAGCGCTACCACCTGATCATCACCTTGGTGTTATTAACCGTGATGTTCAGTGTGACCTTTTTACGCTATGTGGTGAGGATGTGAGCATGCCGACAAAACTACTGATCCACGCATGGCGTGTCGAAAAAAAGGGCAACGCGTATTACTTACCCTTCAGTCACTGGTTGTATTTGCAAGAAATTGTGCAGTACTACGATGAGGTGGTGCTCATTGCTGGTTGTCGGCATTTAGCTGCCGATGCCAGTACGGAAGACTTGCCCATCACTGGGCTGGGCAATATTCAGGTGCATGAACTCCCCATGGGCTCGGGCAGTTATTTGAGCTCGGTGCGGTATTTTCCGGCATTTGTTCAGGCTTACCGCCAGATTAAAGGGGTGACCACCTATTATTCACGTTACCCAACCCCCTTTGGCTGGCTGCAAAAATGCTTTGCCGGCAAGGCTCAGCGCATCATTCATTATGTGGGGGATCCTGTGGACGTAGCGCTGAATAACCCCAACTTCAGCCCCCTGAAAAAACGCCTTTTAGTCAGCGCCTTTGCCATCGAAAATCAGCTGTATCTGTGGGCCTGTAAAGGGGCGCAGGTGTACACCAATGGCCACCATTTGGCTGAGCGCTTGGCGCGCAAGGGGATTACAGCGACAGCGCTGATTTCCTCCACTTTAACCGCAGGTGATTTTTACTATGCGGAAAAAAATATTCACCCAGAAACGGCCAAATTCATTTACTTGGGTTACTTAAGAACCGCCAAAGGGGTGGAAACCGTGCTGCGTGCCTTTGCCCGCTACAATCAAGATTACCCACAGAGTAGCTTCACCATCATTGGCTCCGGTGAGTTTGAGCATGAATTGAAAAACCTCGTGGCTGACGCACAGATCAACAATGTGCACTTTTTGGGCAAAATTGAAGACCGCGCACAGATCAACCAAGCCCTGCGTAGCGCCGATGTGTTCTTGTTTGCATCCTTGTCAGAAGGCTCACCGCGGGTGGTGTTAGAAGCCATGGCCAATGGTTTGGCGGTGATCAGCACCCCCGTGGGCAGTTTGCCGAAGTGCTTTAGTGCCGACAGCGACATTGTGTTTGCCAACTTCAATGATCCTGAAGATTTTTACAACAAAATGCGGGCCTTAACTGAAAACAATCAGGGCTACAACGCACTGCGCAGCGCGGCGTACGTCAAGGTGCAAGACGCCACCATCGCACAATTCATCAAGAGGATTTTTCACAGGTAAGCCACCGCGCTCGGAACTGAGCTCGGTGCCATTTGGCTGCGCAGTACAGCTTCGTTTTATCAGCAATCATGCGGTAAAGCAGGCTGTATGTAGTGCGCAACCACCGATTGCCAACTCGCATTAGGGCGCGGGTCGGTGAGGCTGTAAGGGAGCCGTTATCCCCAGACCGCCCAACACGGATTTTTGGGTCGGTAACACCACATAAAAATTATAATTTTGAGGGATTATCGATGACCGATAGAAAAATCATCTGGTTGATTAACCAGTATGCGTCCACACCGGAAACGGGGATGGGCGGGAGGAACTACTATTTGGGTAAAGAGTTGGCGAAACGGGGCTATAAAGTCTACTTAGTTGCCGCTGGTTTTTCTCATTTACTGCGTGAGCCCCCGACCTTAACCAAAGATTTTCTGATTGAAGAAATCAACGAAGGCTTTCATTTCGTCTGGCTGAAAATGCCCCACTACAATGGCGCCAATGACAAAAAACGCATCTTTAACTGGTTTAAATTTGCGCGGAAAATGCTCAATTTGCCGTATATTTTGGCGGAAAACCCGATGTGATCCTGTTTGGTTCACCCTCACTCATTCCCTATGTCAGCGCCTTGCGTTTAGCGCGTAAATATAAAGTGCGCCTGATTTGGGACATTCGCGACCTGTGGCCACTGACCTTGATTGAGCTGGCCGGCAAATCCAAATATCACCCGCTGATTCTGCTGCACCAATGGGTGGAAAACTTGGCCTGTAGAAAGTCGGATTACATTGTGTCCAACTGGCCTTTTGCCATTCATCACTTAGAAAAGCACGGCGCCGATCAGGAAAAATTCGCTTGGATCCCCAACGGTTTTTACCCTGAAGAATTCAACGAGCAAGAAGCCTTGCCCGACAGCATTGTGCAGCGGCTGCCGGTGGATAAATTCATTGTTGGTTATACCGGCACCTTAGGTCAGGCCAATGCCATTCAAACCCTGCTGGACACGGCGAAGCTGACCCAAGCCGATCCCAACATTCACTATGTGCTGGTTGGCAGTGGCCGTTTAGAGCAGGCGGTGCATGAGTTTGTGCAAATCAATGAGCTGGACAACATCACCTTAATTGGCTCAATTCCCAAAAAACAGATCCCGGCCATGCTCAGTGTGTTTGATGTGTGCTACGTGGGTTTTGTGAAAAGTGCGTTATACCGCTATGGCAGTTCCCTGCATAAATTGCCGGAATACTTTATGAGCGGCAAACCCATTTTGTATGCCATCGACTCACCTTTTAAACCAGTGGACGATGCCGAGGCGGGGATCACGGTACCGGCGGAAGATCCTGCGGCCATTGTGCAAGGCATTTATCAGTTACAGGCATTGACTCCAGAACAGCGGCATACAATGGGCGAAAACGGACGCAAAGCGGCCTTAGAGGGTTATGAATACGGCATGTTGGCGCGCAAATTAGAAGCCATCATGTTTGGGCCCATTTGATGCGCCGCCATGACACAGGTACGCAGCGGGACGCACCCGAACAAGGTGTCGGACTGTGCGCTGTACTCGCATTAGAGCGTTCCGCGCAGCGCCATAGTGCATCCATAGAGGGAGAAGAAGCATGTTCAGTGTATTGCTTGTTATCAGCGTTGGGATTGTGACTTGGGGACTGACTTGGCTGCTGCGCCGTTATGCGTTGGCCAGCCAGATGATGGACATTCCCAATGAACGCAGTTCCCACAGTGTGCCCACCCCCCGTGGTGGCGGTGTGGCCATTGTGTTCAGTTTTTTAAGTGTAGCCCTGTTGTTGGGGGTGCTCGGGTGGCAGCCTTGGTCGTTCATCATTGCCTTGGTTGGCGCCGGTGCAGGCGTAGCCGTGTTGGGCTTTATTGATGATCGGGGCCACATTGCCGCGCGTTGGCGCTTATTGGGCCATTTTATGGCCGCAGCTTGGGCCTTGTTCTGGTTGGGCGGCTTGCCACCGTTGCAATTGGCCGGCACGGACTTTGATTTAGGTCTGTTAGGGCCCGTGTTGGCGGCGTTCTACATTGTGTGGATGCTGGACTTGTACAACTTTATGGACGGCATTGATGGTTTAGCCAGTGTCGAAGCCATCTGCACCTGCATCGCCGGTGGCTTGTTATATCTGCTGCTCGGTGAGCCCAAAATGGCTTTATTGCCCTTTGTTTTAGCCGCAGCTGTGGCGGGGTTTTTATATTGGAACTTTCCCCCAGCGCGGATTTTTATGGGCGATGCCGGCAGCGGTTTTTTAGGCGTGGTGCTGGCGCTCTTATCCTTGCAGGCGGCGTGGTTTAAGGCCGAGCTGCTGTGGAGTTGGATCATTTTATTGGCGGTCTTTGTGGTGGATGCCACTTACACCTTATTACGTCGTTTATTGACTGGGCAGAAAATCAGCGAAGCCCACAATAGCCACGGCTATCAATATGCCGCTCGGCAGTACAAAGAGCACCGCCCGGTCACCATGATTGTTTTGCAAATCGATGTGTTCTGGCTGCTGCCCATGGCGCTGCTGGTGGGGCTGGGCTACGTCGATGGCCTGATCGGGGTGATCATGGCCTACATTCCATTGATTTTATTGGTGTCCAAACTCAGAAAACGCGTGGGTTTGGATTAGCACCGGCTGGCCAAGTACAGAGCCAGTCGCAGGGCGCAGCACAGAGCAATTAAAGAGAACGGTACAAACTGACTTGGCGAAACTCTAAGGGCTCACCCAAATCAGGCAAGGTTTCCCCATACAAGCTTTCGCTTTTGCGCAGCAGGGGATGTTGAAAATCACGTTGGCGGGAGTCGGTAATGATCAGCTGCTTAGCAAAATCAGGAAAACGCTCCACAAGGGGCACATTGTCAGGGTCGTACAGCACGTCCGCGGCAAACAGCAGATCATACGGTTCGCGCTCGCTGAACAGATCCGCACTGTATGCCAATTCCAAGCCGTTTAAAGCGGCATTGGCGCGACAGGCGTGTAAAGCCACGGGGTCTAAATCACAGGCCACCACATGCGCGGCGCCGGCCCGTTTCGCCGCTAAGGCAACAATGCCGCTGCCGGCACCAACATCAATCACCCGTTTACCGGCCACTTGCTCCGGATGGGCCAACAGCCACTGGGCCAAAGCCAAGCCGCTGGCCCAACAAAAACTCCAATATGGCGGCGCGGCAAAAATGTTTTGCACTTCTTCCTGGCTCATGGGGCGATGCATGGTGTCGGGGTTGATCAACCACAACTGCAGCGGTAATTGGGGGAGTGCGGTTTGCTGCACGCGGGCATCGACTAAGACGCTTTCCAGCTTGTCATTTAAAGGTTGAATCAGGGGGTTGGTCATATCCGGCTCCACAACAGATTAGCAGCGTATGGCTCGCAGCAAGCACAGTCACACGTACGCCTACAGAGGCTGCTTTATATTGAAATCACAGTACAGGTTCAAGTGCCATCTCGCTTGAAGGGAGTTGAAATGCGGAAATGGTTAATCAGTTGGGAACATAAATACAAGCGTTTAGCGGAAATGAGCACCGACACTGTGTTAGTGGTCTTAGCCTTAGCTTTAGCTTGGGTGGTGCAACTGGGGGTCAGCGGCGCTTACCAAGGCATCCGCGAGCAGGGCTGGTTGTTACTGGTCGCGCCGTTAATCAGCCTGCCCATTTTCAATTACGCCGGCATGTACCGCTATGTCATGCGCCATTCCGGTTTAGATGCTTTGATCACCATTGCCCGTGCCACCACCTTATCAGCCTTGGTGTTGGGCGGGCTGATGTACTGGCGCTTGGATGACAGCACAACCCTAGCACTGGCTTTGTTGCTCAATTACTGGTGGATCAGCTTGGTGCTGCTGGGCGGTTTGCGCCTGCTCTTGCGCCATTACTTTATTGGCGGCTCTTTTTCCTTGGCCAGCTTGCTCAATAAAGACAACCGCCGCGCCCGTGTGGCCATTTATGGGGCCGGCAGTGCAGGGCAGCAATTGCTCACTTCGTTACGTTTGGGCAATGCGATGCGTCCGGTGGCTTTTATTGATGATGATCCTAGTTTAGAAAAACGCGTTATTGCTGGGCTTAAGGTGTATCAGCCGCGGGATATTCAACAGCTGCTGCGTGAGAGCCAAGCCAGCCAAGTGTTGTTGGCTTTGCCGTCGGTGTCGCGCAGTCGTCGCCGTGAGATTTTGGATTTTTTAGAGCCTTATCCGGTGTTCGTGCTCAGCATCCCTGGTATGGCCGAATTGGCGGGCGGTAAAGTTACAGTGCAAGACCTGCACGAAGTGGACATCATTGATCTGCTGGGCCGTGATGCAGTGGTGCCCGATAGCGCCCTGTTTAAGCGTTGCATTGCAGGCAAGGTGGTGATGGTGACAGGGGCGGGCGGCTCCATTGGTTCGGAGCTGTGCCGGCAAATCATCCGCAGTGGGGTGAAAACCTTGCTGCTGTTTGAACACTCAGAATACAACGCCTACCAAATCAGCACCGAGCTGGCGCAGACCATTAAAGAGCAGGGCTTGGATGTGAATCTGGTTTCGGTGCTGGGTTCCGTGCGTAAATACAAGCCGCTGCTGGAAGTGATGAAAACCTGGCAGGTGCAAACCCTTTACCATGCAGCCGCCTATAAACATGTGCCCATTGTAGAAAATAATATTGCCGGCGGCGTGTTCAATAATGTGTTTGGCACGTTAAACGCCGCGCAAGCGGCCATGGTGGCGCAAGTGGAAAACTTTGTTTTGGTATCCACCGACAAAGCCGTGCGCCCCACCAATGTCATGGGTGCCACCAAACGTTTAGCGGAAATGCTGCTGCAAGCCCTCAGCGCCGAGTCGCAGCCGCGTTTATTGCGTAAAGGCGAGCGGCAAAAAGTGCACAACCGCACCCGCTTCACCATGGTGCGTTTTGGTAATGTGCTGGGCTCATCGGGTTCAGTGATTCCCTTGTTCCGTGAGCAAATTGCCCGTGGCGGCCCGGTAACAGTGACGGATCCAGAAATCACCCGTTACTTTATGACCATCCCAGAAGCGGCACAGTTGGTGATTCAAGCCGGCTCCATGGGCCAAGGTGGCGATGTGTTTGTGTTGGACATGGGCGAACCGGTACGCATTGTGGAATTGGCAGAAAAAATGATCCACCTCAGTGGGCTCACCGTGCGCAGTGCAGACAACCCTCATGGCGACATCAGCATCGAGTTCACAGGCTTGCGCCCAGGAGAAAAACTCTATGAAGAACTGCTGATCGGCGACAACGTTACCGCCACCGAACACCCCATGATCATGCGCGCTAACGAAGCTTTCATTCCTTGGCCTGAATACTGCCAACTGCTGCAACGCTTACGTAAAGCAGCAATGGAAGATGACTGCACGGAAGTGCGCGAAATCTTATGCCAATACGTCGATGGCTACGTTGCACAAGGCGCGATTGTTGACCTTATTTACACAAAACGCTGCGAAAACCGTGATCTAGCGCAAAAAATATAGATTAAGTTATGGTTAAGCTTGGGCTTTAGTAGTATAAAAGCCAGTTGATTTTTCACACAGCTGGCATTGAACACGCAAGTAACACCGAAGTACAACCCGTGATGGCGGCCTTAAAAGCGCCATAACGCACAAAAAGCATCCTTGCCAATGGATCATTGCCATGGGAACTCATGGCTGAATGTCGTATGGCCTAAGCTAGGATTAAGTTAGATTTAGTTAAGTTAGATTTAATTTAAGTAAAAATAAATGGAATTAATCGGTGCTACCTTAAAAGCCAAATCAGTTGTGCTAGTATTCAGGGACATTTTAGGCACCCCGTCGGTTATTGACAGTTAAATGTGCTTAAACAGTCAACCCATCAAGCCCACTTAATGCGTTAAGGGGCGACCTAAGATAGAAAACAAGAGAGAGAAATTATGCGCAAGACATTTATGACCTTATCCGTTGCAGCAGCATTATTTGCTGGCCAAGCGATGGCTGACCAAGCAACAGCAGACAGCTTAGCCGCCTACGGTGTTGATGCAGGCGTACACGCCGAAGCCATTGCCAGTGCCGAAGGTAGTGTTCTGGTACAAGCCCTTAAAGATTTGATTGCTGACCAACCCGCCATGGCTGCAACCATCGTTGCGGCAGCGATCAACGCTAACCCAAGCATGACCGATGCCATCGTCGCAGCAGCGATTGAAGCGGCACCGGGCCAAGAACAAGCCATCCGTAATGCAGTGACTGCAGGCCAACAAGGCACTGTGATCAGCACTGGCGCAAGCGCACCGACTTCAAGTATGCCAAGCGTTGGTGGCAGCGGTGGTGGTAGCCCAAGCGTGGCGAGCCCGAACTGATCCTAAGTTAACCTTAGTTTTATTCAATTGATTGATCAGTAAACTTACTTGGTTTGCATAGGACGATAAAAAGAATGCGTATGAAATTAACTCAATTGGCGGTTGTTGTAGCAGCCGCCGCAGGTGTTAGCACATCTGCATTTGCCATTGACCCACAAAGCATTCGCGTAAGCGATGGCTTAATGTTCACCCCTACTTTGGGTTTTGAACACGGTCACGATGACAACCTGCATGCGACAGACAAAAAGCGCAAAAGCACCGATTACACCATCATTGAGCCAAGCTTTGCGCTGAATCTTGATCGCGCAAAAAGTGCCCATGAGCTGAAGTACCGCTTAAAAAGCTACAACTTCCACTCAGCTAAAGACAACAGCTACATTGATCACCACTTCACAGGTAAAACCGGCTACGAGTTCAACTCACGCAACCGTTTAGTCTTGAATGCGGGCTATCACACACTGGAGAGTACCAGCAGTGATAACATCATCAATGCTTCTGGCAAGTACAAAAACGACAAGTGGGACACCAAAAACATCGGCGGTGTGTATACCTTTGGTGCACGTACTGCTCGTACCCAGGTTGAATTGGGCGCGGACTACAGCGAACTGCGTTACGACGACAAGCGTAACAAGGGCAGCGACCGCGACGCTACAGCGGGCCGTATCACTGGTTACTATGCCATCGCACCAAAAACCAAGCTGTTATTGGAAGGTCGTTACACCGATTACGACTACAAGAAAGACAGCAACCGCGACAGCAAAAACAAAGCATTGCTCGCCGGTGTAACTTGGGAAGCAACTGCTAAAACCACAGGTAGCGTAAAAATTGGTCGTGAGAAAAAAGATCCAGATCGCGGCTCCAGCTCCAGCACGAGCATGTGGGAAGCAGGGGTTGATTGGTCACCACGCACTTACTCAACCTTCAGCTTAAAAACCCGTCGTGGTTACGACGAAGGTAACACCTACAGTGCCTTTGATCCTGATTTAGGATTAGATACCGATCACGTGACCAGCAGCATCAAAACGGTTGATACCTCATTGGGCTGGAAACATTACTGGACCGACCGTCTGTACTCCAATGCCAGCTACCGCCGTATCGATCGTGACTACCAGAGCACCAAGCGTGAAGATGAAATTGATCAGTACGGTTTAGCTCTGACTTACGAACTGCGCCGTTGGTTGGATGTGGGCGTGGGTTACACCCGCCGTGAAAACGACTCCAACGTGGCCAGTCGTGACTACAAGCGCAACGTGTATGGTTTAACGATTAGCGCAAGCCTGTAATTCATACTGGCGTTCTATTGCGTGTGTAAAGTTAGGAGTCATCTTTGCTTTACACACGCTTTGTTATGTTTAAAAAGAGAACAACCTTATGGTAATCCGCAATTTTACCGCACTGCTCATGGGCTTATTGATCAGCTTGGTTAGTGTAGCCACGAGCGCGCAAATAAATGTGCAGGAAGGCAACTCCACCTATAAATTGTCCTCTGGTGACATTATTAAGGTCACTGTTTTTGGTGAACCCGATTTAAGTTTAGATGAAGTGCGCCTCACCGATGCTGGCACTTTCTCTTACCCCTTTATTGGTGAAGTGCGTGCCCGCGGCAAAACCGCAGCAGAATTAGAGCGCACTTTAACCGCAGAGCTGAAAGGCGATTATTTAGTTGATCCGCGCGTCTCCATCAGCGTTTTAGAGTACCGCGAGTTTTATATCAGTGGTGAGGTCAATGCACCGGGTGGTTATAAGTATCAACCGGGTTTAAACTTACGCCGCGCCATTGCCTTGGCCGGAGGTTTAACCGAGCGGGCCTCGACCAACCGCATTACCGTGGTGCGTGATCAAGACGCCGAGCGCAAACCACAGCGTGTCAGTTTAGATGCGCCGGTGATGCCTGGTGATACCATTAATATTGATCAAGGCTTCTTTTAAGCCAAACCCGTACCTGCCTATTTATGACGCTGGCTTGATGCCGGCGCCTAACACCATTGTTTTGAGTGTCCTCCCGTATGGAAACTAACGCTTTATCCACCCCTAACCGTCCACTCCCACTTGCGGCGCAGCAGGACGATGATG
This sequence comes from Denitrificimonas halotolerans, assembly GCF_034259425.1. Taxonomy (NCBI): domain Bacteria; kingdom Pseudomonadati; phylum Pseudomonadota; class Gammaproteobacteria; order Pseudomonadales; family Pseudomonadaceae; genus Denitrificimonas; species Denitrificimonas halotolerans. The sequence continues at coordinate 75,345 of NZ_JAXIVU010000008.1, read as the reverse complement.
AAATTGATCTGCTAAAACTCTGGAGTGCCATTTGGCGCCGTAAGTGGGCCATTATCAGCCTCACGTTAGTGGTGGCCATGGTCACGGTGTTGATTGTGCTGAGCTTAACGCCCATTTATCGCGCTTCAGCCACCCTCCTCATTGAGCAGAAAAAAGCCAATGTGGTGTCCATTGAGCAGGTGTACGGCTTAGAAGGCAGCGGCAGTGAGTACTTACAAACCCAGTTTGAGTTGCTCAAATCCCGCTCGCTGGCGGAGCGAGTGGTGAATGAATTGGGTTTAACCACACACCCTGAGTTTGACCCACGCCAACAAGAAGCGCCGCTGATTGATATTAAAGGTTGGATCAGCCAACTGAATCCAAAGCAATTGATTCCTGGCGAGTTCCCTGAGGACCTTGAAGCAGAAACCGGCCCAAGCGAAGAACAGATCTTTGCCTCGGTGGTGCGTCAATTTATGAGACGCATCAGCATTGAGCCGCAAGGCAAAAGCCAGTTGGTCAATGTGCAGGTGGATATGGCCGATCCACGCATGGCGGCCAATGCAGCCAACCGTTTAGCCCAAGGTTTTATTGAAAGCCAATTAGAAGCCAGCATGGCCATGTCGGCGGATGCCAGCGCTTGGATGAACAGCCGTTTAAGCGAGCTGCGCACCAAACTTAAAGAAGCAGAAACCCAACTGCAAAACTTCCGTGAACAAGAAAACCTCGTAGACATTGATGGGGTGTCCACCATTACGGCAGCTGAACTGTCGGCCACCAGTAACCGCATGGTGGATGCGCGCAGCGCCCGTGCAGAAGCAGAAAGCCTGTATCGCCAAGTACAATCCATGAAAAGCGGCGGCTGGCGTCGCTTGGCTACGGTGTCGGCGGTGTTGGGTGATCCTTTAATCCAACAATTTAAAGCCAATGAAGCGCAAGCCAAATCCAAAGTAGAAGAGTTGTCCAAGCGCTACGGTGCCCGTCACCCAGCCATGGAAGCAGCGCGCACTGAATTGGCCGCCGCCGAAGCCAGCTTACGAGGCCAAGTGGAACAAGTGGTGGCCGCCATTGAGCGTAACTACCGTTTAGCGGTGGCGAACGAGCAATCGCTACGCAGCTCGGTGAACGAAAACCGCGCACAGATTCAAGACATTTCCCGCAAAGAATACCAACTGCGTGAATACCAACGTGAAGTGGACACCAACCGCGCGCTGTACGACACCTTCTTAACCCGCTTGAAAGAAACCGCGGCCACCAGTGACTTAGAAACCGTCAACGCCCGTGTGGTGGATACCGCCACAGTACCGACTACACCGATTAAACCGAAGAAGCCGCTGATTGTATTGTTAGCCACCTTCTTAGCGGCATTGGTGGGTGTGGGCTTAAGCCTGCTGTTAGAGATGTTAAACAACACCTTTAAGAGCACTGACGACGTAGAAAACAAACTGAACTTGCCGGTGCTGGGTATTTTGCCGCTGGTGAAAAAGAAAGACCGCAAGCAAGTGGCGCATTTGTTTGAAAGCGATAAAGACAAATCCTTTTCAGAATCTATACGTACGGTGCGCACCAGTTTAGTGCTGTCGGGCATGGACAAACCGCACAAAGTCACAGTGGTCACCTCATCGGTACCGGGTGAAGGTAAATCCACAGTGGCAGCGAACTTAGCCATCGCCTTAGGGCAAATGGAATCTGTGGTGCTGATTGATGCGGACATGCGCCGCCCAACCTTAGCCAAAAACTTTGACTTTGCCGTGGGCACCCCAGGCTTAGCCAACTTGATTGCCGGCACGGCAGAGCTGTCTGAGTGCATTCAAAATCAATACGGGATTGATATGATCAGCGCCGGTGCCGTACCGCCAAACCCGCTGGAGCTTTTATCCTCACCGCGTTTTGAGGCGCTGATTGAACAGCTGAAAGACAAGTACGACCGCATCATCATCGACTCACCACCGACCCAAGCGGTGAGTGATGCACTGATGTTGGGCACCTTAGCCAATGCCTTGATTTACGTGATTAAATCTGACGACACGGCCATTCCATTGGCCGAAAAAGGCGTGGGCCAATTGCTGCAAAGCAATGCCCCTGTAACCGGGGTGGTGCTCAACCAAGTGGACATCAACAAAGCGAAAAAACGTGGCTACAGCTACGGTGGTTATTACGACTACTACGGCTATAGCGAAGGCGCCAAGTCATAATGCGGATACCCGTTGCTTGTGGGCTTTGCTTGCAAAGCCCCTTGCTACATCAAGCCCGTTCATTTTTGGCCTGCGGCAGTGATGAACCTTTGCAGGCCAGGTGATTCACAGTGGATCACCACATCATCGAAGACCTGCAACAGCGCAGCAGCCTGCTGGGCCAGCAAAAAAGTATTGATAGAACTGGCTGAGTTACACGCAAGTTAGCCCAGCCACACAGCTCAAATACGATGCGCCTTGGGGATGATTCGCGAACAACCCTAGGGCGGTAGCATGTCTGTGTAAGTATTTAGCACTGACAGCAATCATGTAATACATATGGATATATAGGACTAAAAAACGCTATGGCTCTGTTAAATCTGAAAAATATCAAACTCGCCGTTATCGGCTTAGGTTACGTTGGCCTACCTCTAGCCGTTGAATTTGGCAAAAAACGCAGTGTTGTAGGCTTTGATATTAACCAACCGCGCATTGACGCGCTCAAAGCCGGGCATGACGCTACTTTAGAAGTTAGCGATGCAGAACTCGCCGAAGCAAATGGCCTAAGCTACACCGCCAGCTTAGATGACCTCCAAGATTGCAACGTCTATATCGTCACCGTGCCCACGCCAATCAACGAGCACAAACAGCCCGACTTAACGCCACTGATCAAAGCCTCCGAAACCATCGGTAAAGCGCTGAAAAAAGGCGATATCGTTATTTATGAATCCACCGTTTACCCAGGTGCCACCGAAGACGACTGTGTACCCGTATTAGAACGTGTATCAGGCTTAACCTTTAACCAAGAATTCTACGCCGGTTACAGCCCAGAGCGGATTAACCCAGGCGATAAAGAACACCGTGTCACCAATATCAAAAAAGTCACGGCAGGCTCAACGCCAGAAGTCGCTGACTTGGTGGATGCGCTGTACAACGAAATCATTACCGTCGGCACGCACAAAGCCAGCAGCATTAAAGTTGCAGAAGCGGCGAAAGTGATTGAAAACACCCAGCGTGATGTGAATATCGCGTTAATCAATGAGCTGGCAATTATTTTTAATAAGCTGGGCATTGATACCGAAGCTGTTTTAGAAGCTGCCGGCACCAAGTGGAATTTCTTACCCTTCCGCCCTGGTTTGGTGGGCGGCCACTGCATTGGTGTGGACCCCTACTACTTAACCCACAAAGCACAAAGCATTGGCTACCAACCGGAGATCATCCTCTCTGGCCGTCGCCTCAACGATGGCATGGGCGCCTATGTGGTCAGCCAACTGGTTAAAGCCATGCTCAAAAAACGCATTCATGTGCAAGGGGCACGGGTGCTGATCATGGGCTTAACCTTTAAAGAAAACTGCCCCGACCTGCGCAACACCCGGGTGGTGGATATAGTTAAAGAGCTGCAAGAATACGGCATTGCGGTGGATGTGTTCGACCCCTGGGTGGACCCAACCGAAGCCGAGCGGGAATACAACATCAGCCCCATCAGCGCACCGCAACAAGACACTTACGATGCCGTAGTACTGGCCGTAGGCCACCAAGCGTTTAAGGACATGGGTGCTGGCCAAATCCGTGCCTTAGGTCAAACAGAGCACATCCTTTACGATTTAAAATACCTCCTCACTGCGGAAGAGTCTGACTTGCGCCTGTAATACTTGTGCCGCCTGAGGGCGGCCGGTAAAGCGCCCATTTATTTGACAACCTCATGTCAGTCGCCCTTTAGGGGCGACACATGCAACCTTGGACACAACAGATGACAACCCCTTACCAGCAACGGCTTACACAGCTCCTACAGCAACCCAAAACTTGGCTCATCACCGGCGTTGCAGGCTTTATTGGCTCCAACCTGTTAGAAACCCTGCTTAAACTCAACCAAAAGGTCATCGGCCTGGATAACTTTGCCACTGGCCATCAATACAACTTGGACGAAGTACAAACGCTGGTCAGCGCCGAACAGTGGGCCAACTTCAGCTTTATGGAAGGCGATATTCGTAACCTCGATGACTGCCACAAAGCCTGCGCCGGTGTGGACTACGTATTGCACCAAGCCGCATTAGGCTCAGTGCCACGCTCCATTGCTGACCCTATCACTACCAACAGCGCCAACATCACCGGCTTTTTAAATATGCTGGTGGCTGCACGTGACGCGAAGGTACAGAGCTTCACCTACGCCGCCAGCAGCTCCACTTACGGTGATCACCCAGCGCTGCCTAAAGTTGAAGACAATATCGGCAAACCACTATCGCCTTATGCAGTAACTAAATACGTCAATGAGCTCTACGCTGATGTGTTTGCTAAAACCTACGGCTTTAACTGCATTGGCCTGCGTTACTTTAATGTGTTTGGCAAACGCCAAGATCCGAACGGCGCTTATGCAGCAGTGATTCCAAAATGGACTGCAGCAATGATTCAAGGCGAGCCCGTGTTTATCAATGGCGATGGCGAAACCAGCCGCGACTTCTGCTACATAGAAAACACCGTACAAGCCAACCTATTGGCCGCCACCACTAAAAACCCAGATGCTAAAAACCAAGTGTACAACGTAGCCGTAGGCGACCGCACAACATTAAACCAACTGTTTGAAGCCATTCAAAGCGCATTAAAAGACAACGGCATCAACTACACACAAACGCCCACCTACCGTGAATTTAGAGAAGGCGACGTACGCCACTCACAAGCAGACGTAAGCAAAGCAAAAACGCTGTTAGGTTACGAGCCTAGCCATAGAATTAGCGAAGGGATTGCAGAAGCGATGCCTTGGTATGTGAAGTTTTTGGGTTAATTATTGATTGAATTGCATAGGTTGTTCTTCACGAATTTCAATACTGACTGATTAATAGTCTTTAAAGATACGCTGAAATGCTGTGTGGGGTGAGACTAGTCAGCTGGTTTAACACCCTAATCGAATTAAAAAAGTGTGAATTAAACGGCACTGCACCATATAGAGAAAAAATTGATTAAACAGTTAACTAAAAGTAAGTTTGTGCGGAATGTGGTGCTTGTGGCAACTGGGACGGCTGGCGCACAAGCTATCAACCTAGCCTTCTCACCCATCATTACACGGATGTATGGACCAGAAGCATTTGGCTTGTTGGGCACTTTTATGGCTGTGCTGGGTTTTGTCACACCTTTAGCTGCGTTGGCGTATCCAATTGCCATTGTGCTGCCGAAGTCCGATGATGATGCCAAAGGCATTGCAAAGCTGAGCTTTTGCATCGCTTTAGTGATGGCTCTTGTTTTAACTGTGGTCTTGCTTTTAGGTGGTGAGCAAATAGCCGCTCTACTGGGCATGCAAGCCATTACCAGCTTTATGCTACTTATTCCTTTAGCGATGCTTTTTAGCGCATTGCAGCAAATCATGCAGCAATGGCTAATACGTAAAAAACAGTTCAAAGTTACAGCTCGAATTGCCGTTTCGCAGTCGTTAATTCTCAATAGCTCAAAGGTGGGTTTGGGTTGGTTTTGGCCTATTGGTTCTGTGTTGATTATTTTAGCTACGTTGGGTAGTGCCTTATATACAGTACAGTTGTGGTTTGGGGCTAAGAGATGGGCAGATAAAGATGGGCGAATAGATAAACTAGCAGAAAAGAATATTGATTTAAAAGTTTTGGCGTATGAGCATCGTGATTTTCCTTTGTATCGAACCCCACAAATTTGGATTAACGCAATATCGCAGAGTTTGCCTGTATTAATTTTAGCTAGCTTTTTTGGGCCGGTTGTAGCGGGTTTTTTCTCTTTAGGTATGTCTGCTTTGTCAGCACCAGCATTGCTAATAGGTAGCTCAGTGGGCAATGTCTTTTATCCACGCATTGCGGAAGCGGTAAATAGGGGTGAAGATCATATCCAGCTTTTAAATAAAGCTACAGTTGTTACTTTTATGGTTGGCTTACTGCCTTTTACCTTCATTATGCTTTTTGGTCCCTATGTATTTGGGCTAGTTTTTGGAGCTGAGTGGTATATAGCAGGCCAGTATGCGCAATGGATGGCATTATGGGTTTTGATCTCATTAGCTGCACGGCCTCTAATCGCAACTATTCCAGTTATAAAAATGCAGGGGATTTTTTTGATATATGAACTCGTTTTTCTAGGGTTGAAAACTTTAGTGTTATGGGTCGCAAGTTATCTGTATGAAAGTGCACTACTGGCGGTTGCTCTTTACTCATTAGTGACAGCAATCTCATATTTAGTTCTTTATGTAATAGTTACAGTTGTTAGTGCGCGAGCTTTTAAAAAATCTCCTTCTTTTTAAAATGTAACAGCAGCAGGTAATTATAAGCGATGAAGTCATTCCTCAAGCCAAGCAAATAGATGTCCCGCGCTGATGATCGTTTACTGTATTTTGGTTTTATCGTCATATTGCTAGGAAATAAGGTTGATTAAAAGTAGTTGGATGGATTTTTCAAAAGCAGAAAATCTATAGGGTTAACTCGATTTTATAGGTTGGGTTCGAATTAAGAAGTAACTTAATGCAGGCTTTATGTTTTTGGGATTTGAATAGACTTATTTAATTAGCTTTAAGGTTGGTAAGTAAATGAAAATATTAGTAACAGGTGGCGCCGGCTTTATAGGTTCAGCCGTAGTGCGCCACCTCATTAACAACACCGAACACAAAGTAGTAAACCTAGATAAGCTCACCTACGCAGGTAACCTCGAATCTTTGGCCGAAGTGAGTAATAACAAACGCTACGTTTTTGAGCATGTGGATATCTGTCATCGTGCTGAGCTAGAGCGCGTTTTCAAACAACACCAGCCCGATGCAGTGATGCATTTGGCTGCAGAAAGCCATGTGGACCGCTCTATAGATGGCCCAGCAGAATTTATCCAAACCAATATCGTAGGTACGTATAACTTGCTAGAAGCTGCCAGAGCCTACTGGAATGAGCTAGAAGAACAGCGTAAGCAAACGTTTCGTTTTCACCACATCAGCACAGATGAAGTATACGGCGATTTACCGCACCCCAGTGATGCTGATGATGCAGTTAACCACTTGTTCCTAGAAACCACTCCCTACGCGCCGAGCAGCCCTTATTCAGCCAGCAAGGCTAGTTCCGACCATTTAGTACGCGCTTGGCTTCGCACCTACGGTTTTCCAACGCTAATCACTAACTGCTCGAACAACTACGGCCCTTACCACTTTCCAGAAAAACTAATACCGCTGGTAATACTTAACGCCCTAGAAGGCAAGCCATTACCTATTTACGGCAAAGGCGACCAAATCCGAGATTGGCTCTATGTAGAAGACCACGCACGCGCTTTATGTAAAGTGCTGATGGAAGGAGAGGTAGGCGAAACCTACAACATCGGCGGCCATAACGAGCTACAAAATATAGAAGTGGTTGAAACCATCTGCGAAATCCTTGATGAGCTCGTGCCTGTAGGAGGAGGCCATGCCTCCGTCAACACGCCTACAAACTCATACAAAGACTTAATTACTTATGTCACCGACCGCCCAGGCCATGACCGCCGCTACGCCATTGATGCTAGTAAGATTGCTAAAGAACTTGGTTGGAAACCAGAGGAAACCTTTGAATCGGGCATTCGTAAAACCGTGCAGTGGTACCTCGACAACCAAAAATGGTGCCAACGGGTGCAAGACGGCAGCTACCAGCGTGAGCGTTTAGGAACTGTGTAATAAACAAATGAAGATTTTATTATTTGGCAAAAGCGGGCAGGTAGGTTGGGAATTACAACGTGCACTTGCACCATTGGGTGAGGTAATAGCACTCAGCTCTGATTCTGAAAACTATTGCGGTGACTTTTTAAAACCTGATGGAATAGCTAAGACTATTCAACAAATACAGCCCGATGTCATAGTCAATGCTGCTGCATATACTGCGGTTGATAAGGCTGAAAGTGAACAAAAACAAGCTCAGCAAATAAATGCCGATACAGTATTAATATTAGCCCAAGAAGCTAAAAAAATAGGTGCTTGGTTAGTACATTATTCTACCGACTATGTTTTTGATGGGCAGAGAAGTAAACCGTGGGAAGAAGAAGATAAAACGAGCCCCTTAAATATATATGGAGCGAGTAAACTTGCAGGCGAGAAATTTATTAAAGAAAACTGCCCGCAACATCTTATTTTTAGAACTAGTTGGGTTTATGCTGCTCGCGGTAATAATTTTGCAAAAACTATGTTGCGCTTGGCTAAAGAGCGCCCTGAACTTGGTGTAATTAACGACCAAATTGGTGCGCCAACCAGTGCAGAGCTTATAGCGGATTGCACAGCTCATGCGATTCGCACTGTAGTAAGCGCTCAGTCCGATAGAACTATAGCTGGTATTTATCATTTGGCCGCCAGTGGAGAAACAAGCTGGCATGATTATGCAGCCTATGTGTTTGCCTTTGCTGCAAAGCAAGGGGTGGAGTTAAAGCTCAAAACACTAAAGGCTATTACTACGGCTGGTTATGTCACTCCAGCCCAGCGCCCACTTAATTCACGGTTAAACACGCAGAAAATTACTAGAGTGTTTGACCTAACATTACCGTCTTGGCAGCAGGGTGTAACCCGCATGCTTACTGAAATAATGGAACAAAACTAATGACTACACGTAAAGGTATTATTCTGGCCGGTGGCTCAGGTACGCGCCTGTATCCAGTCACTATGACAGTGAGCAAGCAACTACTGCCTGTATATGACAAACCAATGATTTATTATCCGCTCAGCACTTTAATGCTGGCGGGGATTAAAGACATCTTAATTATCAGTACACCACAAGATACACCGCGCTTTGAGCAATTACTTGGTGATGGTGGTCAGTGGGGCTTAAGCATCGAATATGCAGTGCAACCTAGCCCAGACGGTTTAGCACAGGCATTTATTATTGGTGAAGACTTTATTGGTAATGACAACTGCGCACTAGTGCTTGGCGATAATATTTTCTTCGGCCACGACTTGCAAAAAGAGTTAGAAGTGGCTCGTACGCAAAACGAAGGTGCCACTGTATTTGCCTACCATGTACATGACCCAGAACGTTATGGTGTTGTGGAGTTTGATGAGCAAGGTACTGCTCTGAGCTTAGAAGAAAAACCTACCAAGCCTAAAAGTAATTATGCAGTGACTGGCCTTTATTTTTATGACAATGATGTTATTGAAATCGCCAAAAGCATCAAGCCTTCGCATCGTGGTGAGTTAGAAATCACAGATGTGAATAAGATCTACTTAGAGCGTAAGCAGCTTTCTGTCGTCACTATGGGGCGCGGTTTTGCATGGTTAGATACGGGGACTCATGAGAGTTTGATGGAAGCTAGTTCTTTTATCCAAACTATTGAAAAGCGCCAAGGCTTAAAAGTTGCTTGTCCAGAGGAAATTGCCTATCGAAAAGGTTTTATTGATGCCGAACAGGTACGAACATTAGCTGAACCATTAGCTAAAAATGCTTATGGGAAATACTTGTTAAATCTAATTAAACTAGGGTACAGGGCATGAAACTTATACAAACAAAAATACCGGATGTAGTACTTATTGAGCCAACTGTATTTGAGGATGAACGTGGCTGGTTTATGGAGAGCTTCAACGAGCAGCGTTTTTATCAAGAATTGACTAGATTAGGTTTGCCTATTCCTAGACCATTCGTACAAGATAACCATTCTTGTTCAAAAAAAGGCGTACTACGAGGCTTGCACTATCAATTACCGCCTCATGCTCAAGGTAAGTTAGTGCGTGTTACCCAAGGAGCAGCCTTTGATGTGGCTGTTGATATCCGTACAGACTCAGCGACTTTTGGCCAATGGGTAAGTGCAGAGCTAAATAGTAAGAATAAGCACATGCTTTGGATACCGGAAGGCTTTGCCCATGGTTTTGTAGCGTTAGAAGATAACACTCAGTTTCAGTACAAGACGACGGATTTTTACGATAAGGAATGCGAAAGAGCGATTAAGTGGAATGATGTTGAACTGGCAATCAATTGGCCGGTGATTGAAGAATTACTGGTCAGCGAAAAAGACTCTGCAGCAGAATCATTTTCTACTATAGATGTGTTCTAAATATAAAGTGATCATGCGTAGTAAACGCTATTGGTAGTTATATAGGGCTCCATATAAATAAAATTAAATTCACCACATTAGTACAAACGAAGTGTATGGGGACCTACCGTATCCTAACGAGACAGTAAGCGCAGCTAGGCATTTATTTATGGAAACCACTGTGAATGCACCCGGTAGCCCCTATTCGGCCAGTAAGGCAAGCTCGGATCATTTGGTTAGAGCATGGTTACGCACCTATGGTACTTGCTCAAATAACTATGGCTCCTTTCATTTTCCACAACAACTCATCCCGTTAGTTATTTTGAATACCCTGGAAGGTAAATCATTGCCTATTTACGGAAAATGGGAACAAATGCGCAATTGGCTATATGTGGAAGACCACGCACGAATTTTATGCAAAGTGCTGATGGAAGGAGAAGTGGTTAAGACGTACAACATTGGCGGCCATGAACGAACGGAAAAATGTTGATGTGGTGAATGCCATTTGTGAAGTTTTTGATGAATTAGTGCCTAACGAAGAGCTAGGTACTTACAAGTCACTTATCACCTATGTTACCGACCGCCCTGGCCATTGGTGGAATTACCCCGAATCAGAAATTAAGCAATTAATATTTAATAAGTTTTATCCATTAAATATTTTAAATGATAAAGAATTTGTTAGCTATAATTTATTTAATAATTATAATATGGAAAGGTATTTGCTGTGCGAAAGATAACAATTTTGCTTCCTAACCTTAAAGAAGGTGGAGCTGAGAAAATGCGACTAGTCTTAGCTAAAGAGCTAGCTAAGACTAATCAAGTAGAGTTTTTGTTGCTATCTAAAAAAGGAGGGTTGCTGAATCTTGTACCTGAAGAAATTCCAGTTAAAACTCTAAATGTAATTAAGTTCAGGAATGTTTTTTCACTCTTAATAAGCTATATAAGAAAAGAAGAACCAGATATTTTACTTGCTGCAATGTGGCCTTTGACTGTAATTGCATCATTAGCAACTTTTTTAAGTTTTAAAAAAACTATTTGTATTGTAAGTGAACATGGAATATTGTCAGAGCAGTATAGTAATAAGGGGATCTTTAAGTTTTTTGTTTTTCGGGCAAGTATGGCAATAGCTTACCGAATTGCGCATAAAACGGTAGGTGTATCAAAAGGTGTAGTTGAAGATATTGCATATTTATCATGTATTTCCTCCAAGGATATTGAATTGATATATAATCCTGCGCAATCCTGTAATGAGTTTGATTTTAATTGTAAAGATTTGGGGTTTGCTAAAGATATTCCAGTAATTATAACAGTTGGGCGTTATACAGAAGTTAAAAATCATTTTTTATTGATAGAAGCATTTTCATTGTTGCGGAATAAAATCAAATCTAAACTTTATATAGTTGGTGATGGTGAGTTGAGGGATGAATACTCTGAGCTTATTAAATCGCTAAATCTTGAACAGGATGTAGTATTAACAGGATTTGTTTCTGATCCAACTCCTTATTATGTATGTGCTGATTTATTCGTACTTTCTTCTGACTCCGAAGGGTTTGGAAATGTAATAGTGGAAGCGATGAGTGTGGGTACACCAATAGTGTCTACTGACTGTAAATCTGGGCCAAGAGAAATTTTAGAGGATGGAAAATACGGGACTTTAGTACCTGTTGATGATCCTGAAGCTTTAACGCAAGCCATGTTGGAAGCTTTGCAACAAAAGCATGATAAAGAAGCTTTAAAGCGTCGTGCAGCTGATTTTTCAGTTGATAAAATTGCAAAGCAATACATAGGGAGTTTTCAATAGTGAGTGGATTACTAGGTTTAGTTGATCATACAAAAAGTATAAGTACCGATATTTTTAGAGAAATGCTAGCTAGTATGAAGCATAGGGGACCTGACGGTGAAGGTGTTGAGTCTTTTTCTCATGATGCTTGCTCTATTTTATTAGGCCATAAAAGACTCTCTATTTTGGATCTAAGCTCTAAGGGTCATCAACCGATGGTTTATGAGGATCTGGCTATAATTCATGGTGGAAAGATATATAATTTTAAAGAAATACAACAAGAACTTATAGAAAATGGATATGAGTTTAAGTCTGATTCAGACACTGAAGTGATTTTGAAGGCTTATCACTGTTGGGGCGTTAAAAGTATTGATAAGTTTCGTGGAATGTTTGCTTTTGCAATTTATGATTTCCATAAGCAAGAAATCACAGTTTTTCGTGATCGTGTAGGTGTGAAACCGCTGTATTATTTCATAACAGACACTGAATTTATATTTTCAAGTGAATTGAAGCCTTTTTTAAAGTGTTCTGCCTTTGATAAAAGTATAGATTACGAGTCAGTATCGTCTTATCTATATTTTGGTTATATTCATGCACCAAGAACTATTTTTAAAGCAGCTAAAAAGCTGTTACCTGGACATTATTTAAAGTTTGATCTTGTTTCAAGAAATATTAAATTGGAGCGCTATTGGAATGTAAAAGATTATTATTCTGAAATAAAGATGAAGTCGGAAGATTATTTAAATGAGCTAGAGAATATAATTATTGAGTCTTTCAAACTAAGAAAAGTATCAAATGTTCCAATAGGTGCTTTTCTTAGTGGTGGTATAGATAGCTCTTTGGTCGCAGCAATTCTTCAAAAAAATAGTAATACTCCAATTAATACTTTTACTATTGGTTTTGAAGATGAAAAATATGATGAATCGGGTCACGCTAAAAAAATTGCGAATTATCTAGGAACAAATCATACAGAGCGTATTTGCAAAAAAGAAGATGCACTGGAAATTATTAAAATTTTACCAAAAACTTTTGATGAGCCATTTGGGGATAGCTCAGCCATACCAACAATTCTGGCATCTAAACTTGCAAAAGAAAAAGTATCTGTTGTTTTATCTGGTGATGGTGGTGATGAATTATTTTGTGGGTACTTGGGTTATACGCTAATGGAAAAAAGATTCCCATTTATTCATAAATTTCCATTTAAAAATCTTATTTTGAAAATAATAGATTTGATTCCAATACCTTTGGTTTTTTTGAATAGAATAAATGAAAAGTTCTATACTAAGTTTATGAGGTTTAAAAGTGTATTGGAGCATGATGATATAGCTACAGCATTTAAGGCTTCTAGTTTTGTTTTTTGTAAGGAAGAAATTAAAAAGTTAACATCACATAATTTTTCTATTGAAAAAGAGTCTTATGTGGAAACTTCTCAATTAGAGAAAATGATGATTTCTGATTTTAAAGGTTATTTGCCAGATGACCTGCTTGTCAAAGTTGATAGAGCTACAATGAGTGTTTCTCTAGAAGGTAGGGAGCCACTACTAGATCATAAAATTATTGAATTTGCTGCTGGAATGAAAATTTCCCAAAAAAAGAATAAGAAGGCATTAAAAAAGATTTTAAAGCGCTACATCCCTGAAGAGTTATTCTTAAGAAATAAACAAGGCTTTGGTATTCCTATTAATTCATGGCTTCGTGGTGATCTCAAGTATTTGTTGGATGACTATTTAAGTAAAGAGCGTCTAGTTAAATATGGTTTTTTTAACCCAGATTATGTTTCTGAATTATTGAAACTATTTTATGAGAAAAAAAATGATGATAGAAAAATATGGACAATTTTAATGTTTCAAATGTGGTATTCAGAAAATTTAGATATATTTCTCTCTAATGATTAATTTATATTATTAACGTACAGTGCTGAATGCTCAGCAAAAGTCTTTATTTTTAGATATTTTTAAATGTTTTCAAAAATGCAGGGAAATTATTAGCATGAGTAAGTCAGCCATTCTTTATATTACTCGAAATGGAATGCTTGAACCCCTTGGGCAAAGTCAAGTACTGTCTTATTTAAGAGGTTTGTCGTCTGATTACAAAATCACACTAATCAGTTTTGAAAAACCTGAAGACTTGGCAGATAAAACAGCAGTTGCGAGAGTCGATGCTGATTGTAAAACTCATGGTATTCATTGGTTACCACAGCGTTTTATGTATAAACCTAAAGTGATAGCACCAGCTTGGAGTATGCTGGTTTTTCTTTATTTATGCTTGCGTGAGGTATCACGTGGTAATGCTGATATTATTCATGCTCGTTCATATCTACCAACAATAGTTGCTTTAGTTGTTAATAAGCTAAAAGGCACCCCTTTTATTTTTGATATGCGTGCTTTATGGCCAGAGGAGTTAATAACAGCTGGACGAATTAAACGCGATTCAATAATGCATAAATTACTTGTTCGGGCAGAACGCAAATGCTTAGCCCGTGCAGCAACTGTGGTGTCGCTTACTCATGCTGCGGTTGTTCATCTTAAAAAAGAATACCCGCAAGAGCTTCAAAACCAGAAAATATCTGTCATTTCAACTTGCGCAGATCTTAATCGTTTTGTGCCTATATCTAAGCGGCCTAATCAACCTAAGGTATATAGCTGTTTAGGTACTGTGCTCAGTGGATGGTTTCGTTTGGACTGGTTAGCTGCTTGTTTTAAAGTGTTAGCGAAGCGTGAACCTGACGCCCAGTTTGAAGTGATTACGCGTGATAACCCTGAAATAGTTCGTAAAGCAATTGGCGGAGATCAAGATCTTCAGTCTAGGTTGAAAGTTTATCCCTTGCCATCGCATGAAGTACATAAAGCTGTGCAAACACAAACGGCTTCTGTCATGTTTTTTACTGATGGGCTAGGAAAAATAGGAAGTGCTCCTACTCGTATGGGAGAAATCCTCGGTTGTGGCTTACCTGTGATTGCCAACGCTGGTATTGGTGATGTGGCGCATATTATCGAAAGGTACCGTGTTGGTGTGTTGGCTAAAAGCAGTTCGGATGCCGATATGAACCAAGCTTTAGATGAGCTGGAGATCTTAATGCAAGACCCTGAATTGGCTAGACGTTGCCGCTATGCTGCGGAAGTAGTGTTCTCTCTAGAAAATGGAATAGAAGCTTATCGTGCTGTTTATCAGAAAATACTAGATGCTAAATCTACTAAACAGCGCCAGGTTGGAAAATGAAAGTATTATTGCTTACTAAATACCCACGTATGGGTGCTAGCTCACGTCTAAGAACTTTACAATATCTACCCTATCTTGAGCAGCAAGGTTTTGAGTTTACTGTTCAAAGCTTATTCGATGAGGCCTACCTTAAAGATCTATACAGTAAAGGTAGCCGTTCACGCTTAGCAATTTTGAGCTATTATTTTAAGCGTTTGCTCACTTTATGTACTGTGTTTCGTTATGATTTAGTTTGGATTGAATACGAGCTTTTCCCATATTTACCATCAGTTTTTGAACGTTTCTTAGCTTTAATTGGCAAGCGTTATGTAGTGGACTATGACGATGCGATTTTTCATAACTATGATTTATCCCCTAAACCAGTGATTCGCAGGTTTTTAGGTAAAAAAATAGATGTGGTGATGAGGCGTTCTGCCTGTGTGGTTGCAGGTAACACTTACTTAGCGGAGCGTGCACACAAGGCCGGTGCAGAAGTCGTCAAAGTAATACCGACGGTTGTTGATAGTTCACGCTATATACCTAAAGAAGATGTAGTATCTCAGCGCTTAGTTATTGGCTGGATAGGGTCTCCTTCCACACAAAAATATGTGGTAGGTATCTACGATGCTTTGCTGGAAGTCTGTCATAAATACAATGCACGCCTTATGTTAGTTGGAGCTTCGGCTGATATTGCGCTTGAGCTAGAAGGCTTGGACGTACAAGTTTTGCCTTGGAGTGAAGCTTCCGAATCAGAGCTTATCAGGAAAATGGATATTGGCATTATGCCGTTACCCGATGGTCCATGGGAAAAAGGTAAGTGTGGCTATAAATTGATTCAGTATATGGCTTGCGCAGTTCCTGTGATTGGCTCTTCTGTTGGAGTTAATGTGGATATTATTGAAGGCAGTAAATGTGGTCTGCTTGCAGATACTTCAGATGAGTGGATCATAGCTTTGGAAGTATTACTTTCTTCACATAAAGAACGCAAAAAGCTTGGTAATGCTGGAAGAGAAGCAGTAGAAACCAAGTATTCTCTGCAAGTCCAAGCACCTATTTTAGCTCATACATTTCATGAAATAATCAAGAGCGATATAACTTAACTATGTGTGGCTTAAATGGGTTCTTTAATGCGCATTCTATAATTCCTATGCAGTCTGTAATAGAACAGATGAATTTTTCAATTCAACATCGTGGTCCAGATGCAGGTGGATTTTGGCTGGACAGTTTGCTCGGCCTTGCTTTTGGGCATCGTCGGTTAGCGGTACAGGAGTTAAGTAGTGCTGGCAATCAGCCGATGATTTCCGAATGTGGCCGGTATGTACTTGTTTTAAATGGTGAGATTTACAATCATCAATCCTTACGTAAACAGCTTGCTGAGTCTGGCTTGGTAATAAACTGGCGCGGACATTCTGACACTGAAACTTTACTGGCTTGCTTTGTTGCATGGGGTATCGAAAAAACCTTGCAAGCAACAATAGGTATGTTTGCAATTGCTGTGTGGGATAAGCAAGAGCAAGTGTTAACGCTGGCTCGTGACCGCATGGGTGAGAAGCCACTGTACTGGGGTTGGTCTAACGATTTATTGATTTTTGCATCTGAACTTAAATCTATAAAAGCACATCCTGAGTTTGAGGCAGTCATTGATCGTGATGCTTTAACTTTATTATTACGCCACTGTTATATCCCTGCGCCTTATAGCATTTATAAGGGCATTCAAAAGCTGATGCCCGGCCATGTACTGCAAATCCCCTTGCAAGGCGACTTGAGCCAATCTAAGGCTGCTACTCCTAAGCCTTATTGGTCTTTAAATAATGTGGTTGAACAAGGGTTGGCTAATCCTTTTGTTGGTAGCCCAGAAGCAGCAGTTGATGCTTTAGAGGAGCAGCTTAAGAAGAGTGTTGCTGATCAAATGCTCGCTGATGTACCCCTAGGTGCATTTTTGAGTGGTGGGGTAGACAGCTCAACAATTGTTGCTTTGATGCAAGCACAATCTGATATGCCTGTGCGTACATTTACTTTGGGCTTTAATGAGCCTGGCTATAATGAAGCGGAGCATGCAAAGGCAGTTGCTAAGCATCTTGGTACAGCACATACAGAACTTTATGTACAACCAGATGATGCTTTATCTGTCATTCCTAATTTAGCCAACATGTATTGCGAACCGTTTGCAGATAGCTCGCAGATTCCCACTTTTCTAGTCAGTCAGTTAGCTAAACAACATGTTTCTGTTGCGCTGAGTGGTGATGCAGGTGATGAGCTGTTCGGCGGCTATAATCGTTACGTTGCAGCTCAAAAAGTTTGGGGACCTGTACAGAAGATGCCTAGTTTTGTAAGGCATTTAGCTGCAGGAGGATTACGTTCTTTATCACCAAACAGTTGGGATAAACTGTTTGAATTTGCCAAACCCGTTCTACCTAAAAAGCTTCAGTTATCTATACCTGGTGAAAAGGCTCGTAAACTTTCAGAAGTGTTAACACTGTCTAGCGGAGAAGCTTTTTATAGACAGCTCACAAGTCACTGGACAGACCCAGCTAGCGTTGTGATTAATGGCCAAGAACCCATTACACTTCTCACAGATCCTTCTGCTTGGCCAAAAACTGACTGTTTAGAGCATGCAATGATGGCAATGGATGCTCAGACTTACATGTCCGATGATATTTTGGTTAAGGTTGACCGGGCTGCAATGGCTAGCAGCTTAGAAACCCGCACACCTATGTTGGATCACCGTGTTGTCGAGTTGGCGTGGAAAATGCCTCTTGAATATAAAATCCGTAATGGACAAGGCAAGTGGGTATTAAGACAAGTTTTATATAAATATGTGCCAAAAGATTTAATTGAAAGACCTAAGGCCGGTTTCGGCATTCCGTTAGCAAGTTGGCTGCGCGGGCCTTTACGGGAATGGGCTGAAGCTTTGCTCGATGAAAAACGTTTAAGGCAAGAAGGGTATTTTCATCCGGCACCAATACGAACGATGTGGCTTGAACATTTAAGCGGCAAAAAGAACTGGCAGTATCATCTTTGGAATATCTTGATGTTTCAAGCGTGGTTAGAAAACCAGTAATTTATTTTTAATAAAAAGTGATTTTATGTTTGAAAACTCTTGGTCGATTATCAGTGCTTTTATAGTTTTTCTTGCTGGTGCTTTTTTAACAGCGAAAATATCAGGTGTGTTTAAGTCGTCAAATAAACGTGGGCTTTTAATTTATTTTTGGCATACTGCTTTTTGCTTAATTTATTTGGCTTATGTAACAAAGTTTGGTGGTGATTCTGTTGCTTACTATAGAAAAGCAGTCATTGGTCGTTTTGATTTTGAATTTGGCACTGCAGCTGTAGACGGCTTAACGAGTATATTAGTACACGGGCTAGGTTTTGGCATATTAAGTTGTTTTTTAGTTTTTAATATTTTCGGTTCGATCGGGCTCCTTGCTTTTGATAGAGCTTTGCAGCAGGCGACAAGAAATAAGTCTAATTTATTAAAAATGCTCGCAACTATAATTGTGTTTTTGCCTTCAGTGAGTTTTTGGTCATCAGCAATTGGTAAAGATGCAATTTCGTTTTTAGCCATGGGCTTAGCAATGTGGGCTGCTTTGCAGTTAAACAAGCGAGTGTGGCTGATGGTATTGGCTGTTTTTTTTATGCTTACAGTTCGCCCACACATGGCTGGCATGATGGTTATAGGTCTAGCCGTATCAGTAATGTTTGATAAGAAAACCAATCTGGCTAAACGTCTAGTGTTAGGTGTTGTCGCAATGGTTGGTGCAGCAGTGATGGTGCCTTTTGCTTTGCAGTATGCAGGTGTTTCAGATCCTACTAGTGCTGAGGGTATTATGGACTATGTAGAAAATCGGCAGTCTCACAATATGGAAGGCGGTGGTGGGGTAGATATTTCTAGCATGAGCCTACCGATGCAATTGTTTACTTATATGTTTCGACCTTTAATTTTTGAAGCTCGATCAATAACTGCTTTAGCTGCGGCACTTGATAACTTAATTTTACTCTATTTGTTTATTGCTGGTGGCTATTCGTTATTTAAGAAGAAAGTGCAGGTATTTGCTGAGAATCGTATGTTTATGTGGGTATATGCAAGTTTAGCGTGGGTAGTGTTAGCAATGACAAGTGCTAACTTAGGTATTGCCATGCGACAAAAATGGATGTTTACGCCTATGCTCATTTTCTTACTGATCTCGCTGATAGGTAAAGAACGTAAGCCAGCACCGGCTGTTACTACAACTGCATCTGCAAATCGCTTGCCTCGCGGCCCAAGGTTTAAATAAACATGAAGTTTTTACTGATTGCTGGCTTTGCAGATTCTTTAATCGTTTTTCGCAAACCCCTTATCCAAGCACTGCTGAGCAAAGGTTTAACTGTACATGTGGCTGCGCCTGAGTTAACGGCAAATGCCGAAGTGATGGCCGAGTTGAATAAGCTCGGTGTGCTTGCTCACGATGTTCCCATGCAGCGTGCGGGTATGAATCCTCTGGCTGATTTAAGAGCCATGTTGGCCCTATGGCGATTGATGCGTCAGATTAAACCGCAGTGTGTGCTGGGCTATACCATCAAGCCGGTTATTTATGGCACTTTGGCGGCTTGGTTAGCGCGGGTGCCACAGCGTTTTGCTTTAATTACAGGCTTAGGCTTTGCTTTTATCGGTGAGGATGATGGCCAGCGCAGTAAGGTGAGGGCTTTGGTGCAGGGGCTGTATCGTACGGCTTTAAAACGTAGCCACACAGTGTTTTTTCAGAACCCTGATGATGAGGCGTTATTTCGTCAGCTGAATATTCTGAGTTCGGCGGCTCAATCTTGTGTGGTCAATGGCTCCGGTGTGGATGTTGCACAATTTGAAGTGGCTCCGCTGTCTACAGAGAGCGCGCCGCGCTTTTTATTGATTGCTCGTTTGCTAGGCGATAAAGGTGTACGTGAATATGTACAAGCCGCGCAGCAAGTAAAGCAGCGTTATCCTGACACGCAATTTGATCTAGTCGGTTGGATTGATGCGAACCCCAATACCATCACTCAGCCAGAGCTTGATAGCTGGATTGCTGCGGGTACGATTAATTTCCTAGGCCGCTTAAGTGATGTTCGTCCAGCGATTGCTGAGTGTTCAGTTTATGTGTTGCCATCTTACCGAGAGGGCACACCGCGCACGGTGTTAGAAGCTATGGCAATGGGGCGCGCTGTGATTACCACGGATGCACCGGGCTGTCGTGAAACTGTGGTGGATGGTGATAATGGTTTTTTAGTGCCTATTAAAGATGCCGATGCATTAGCGCAAGCAATGCTGCGTTTTATTGAGCAGCCACAGCTTATGGCGCAAATGGGGCAGCGCTCACGCAGCATTGCAGAGGAAAAATATGATGTGCACAAGGTAAATGCTCAAATGTTGGCTGGTATGGGGTTGGAATAGTCAGCAGTGTGAGCATTTAGCTTATCTTTTGCTTAACCTTCTGTGCTTTGTGTGTTCTTCCGTGGCAAACTCTTTTGTACTCATTAAAATAGAGGCAGCTTATTGTGCTCAAGCAGCTCAACATTAAAAACCTAACGCTTTTCCCCAATGGGCATGTACTTGATTTTGCTGCTGGCTTGAATGTCTTTGTCGGTGAAAACGGCACAGGAAAAACCCATTTAATGAAAATGGCCTATTCGTTGATAGCTACCAGCGAAGAAGCCAGCCGCAAGCCTGCTCAAGGTGCACCCACTAAGACTTATCTGCAAAAAGCTTACGCTGAAAAACTGCTGGGGGTGTTTAAGCCCGATGCTTTAGGGCGTTTAGCCAGCCGTAAACAAGGCCGTGCACGTTGTGAGGTTGCACTAAGTTTTGATAATGCAGATTTTGATGTAGGCATTAACTTCGCTACAAATGCGCAAAGTGATGTTCAGCTTGATTGCTTACCCAAACAATGGATTGCGAAGCGGGCGCTGTTTATTCCAACTCGCGAGCTTATGACCATTTATCCAGGCTTTGTTGCTTTATATGACATGCATTATGTGCCTTTTGAGGAAACATGGCGCGATACCTGTGTGCACTTAGGTGTACCACAGCTTAAAGGTCGTCGTGCCGCCGCCATAAATGAATTGCTTGAACCCCTTGAGCAAGCCATGGGCGGAAAGGTGTTTCTTGATAAAAGTGGTCGTTTTTATTTAAGCGTACCAGGTGCTGGCAATATGGAAATGCAGCTTGTTTCTGAAGGCTTACGTAAACTGGCTATGCTGGCTCAGCTTATTTGTAATGGTGTATTGCAAGAAAATGGTTACGTTTTTTGGGATGAGCCTGAAGCTAACCTCAACCCCAAGCTGATCAAGCTGATTGCTGAGGTTATTTATTCATTGGCTTCAAACGGTATTCAAGTATTTATTGCGACACACTCACTGTTTTTATTGCGTGAGCTGGAAATTATAGCGGCACAGAAAAAATCTAAAAATTTCACTCAGCGTTATTTTGCATTAAAAACAGAAGATGACAGTGTCAGCATAGAGCAGGCTGATGAGTTGGAAGGACTGCAAACATTAGTCATGCTGGATGAAGCCCTGCAGCAGTCAGATCGTTACTTGGAGCTATAAGTGGACATTCAGGAAGGAACCTTAACATTTACGTTTGAAACAGATGATGGCTCATTAGCAAGTCAATACGACACCTGGGCTTTTTACCGCAAGCAGTTTATTGGTATCGCTAACGGCATCAAGGCGGTTGATTTTATTTATTTAGATAACACTCAAAAAACCGCTTGGCTCATCGAAGTGAAAGATTATCGTCATCCTGATACAGAGCGAATCAAGCCCAGTGATCTGGGAGAAACTGTAGCACTTAAGGTGCGTGACACTTTAGCAGGGCTTGTTGCTGCCAGTTGTAATGCAAACGATCCTCACGAAAAGGAGTTAGCTAAACAAGCATTAAAAGCCAAAAAGTTTAGGGTTGTTTTGCACATGGAACAAAATCAGCACAGACTAAAATTTATAGACCCAGCAGATGTATTGCAAAAACTTAAGCAAAGGCTCAAAGCTGTGGATGCACACCCATGTGTTGTGCATCAAGGCAGCTTGAAACCTGATATGCGTTGGACAATCAATTAAATTTTCCGTGTATTCATTTGTTACCGTAGCGCGTACATAGTTATTTGTTGTGTTTTCATGGGTTTACCGGAAGCATACAAAGCAGGTTGTTTTCCAGCACCCGCAGTGGTGCCCGCCCAAGCCAGTGTTTATGGGTGATCGTATATGGTGGCGCGGTGTGCTTCTGATGATCCTGATACGTGCTATTTTTTAGAGCAAATTGTTATTTTAGGGCGAAGCAATCAGGTAGATAGCAAAGCTGCGCTGTCTGCGTTAGATAAACTGTTGCAGGTGGCTCAAACGGGCCAGCCGCTAGAAAGCTTTTACGATAAGAAACAAAACCATCAGCTGCACGAGTTTGTCTATAAAGGCGTTAATCGCGTGATCTGGCGATTACGCAAAGGCGATGTGCGACTCGTTTTTTACTATGCCGAGGGTAAGGTGATTTTTCTTGCTGATGCTTTGGCTAAGCGTAAGGATAAGTTGAGTGCAGGTGAGAAGAAAAAGCTGGAAAATGAAATAAAAACCTATATTGATGCTGAGCAAGCAAATGAGCTTTGTGTGATTCAGCCGGAGGTTAGACATGCTAAGTAATCAATTGGCCGAATTATGGCAAGAATCCATGCAAGATGAGGGTTTTCGTTTTGAGTTAAAGGCACAAGAAGTTGCCGTTGGTTTGGCAAGTGCTGTTGCGGCAAGCGGGATGACTCAAAAAGCGTTGGCTGATAAGTTGGGTTGGACAACAAGCCGTGTAAGCAAGGTATTGCACGGAGCCACTAATCTAACGTTAAAAACGTTATTTGAAGTGTGCGAAGCTTTAAATATTGAGTTTGATATTGCTTTTGATCGTGAGGGAGTACGCCAAGAGGAAATTGCGGTCACTCAATTAAAGCATCAGGAACTTGAAGCAATGCTGCAGACGGCTGAGCAAATCAATAAAGCTCAGTGGCAGCAAAGCCAAAGCAGTCGTTCTATTGTGCGCCAGTATACCTATAGCTCACCGATTGACTTGCCAGGAATGCAAGCATGAAGCTTTCACCATTACAGTTAAAACACTACCATTACAGCCATTTGCAGCTGGAATCTGTTGATAGTGAACAGCTGATGGAAAAGGACGCATCATCGCCTTATTGGGTGCCGGCTGCGAGTAAAATTAAGATATCGATTACTGTAGGTGAACCTGAGACCCGCGAAAAACAATCTCAATATGTTTTTATTATAAGCTTGCAGCTTAATTTTCAAGACAAGGATTTTCCGTATAAATTTGTAATTGCTCTTGATGGGGTTTTTGTTTGCGATGATTTAGAAGAACCTTCAGAAAAATTTCAGCATGAGCTTGTGGTGAATGCAACGTCGCTGCTGTACTCCTCCGTGCGTGAGCAGCTTTTAACCTTATCATCGAGACAAAAATATGGCCCTTTAATGCTGCCGAGTCTCGATTTTAGAAGCCTAGAGAGGGCTGATGCTGGGGAAGAGGCTTAAAGAGTGTGCGTCATATATTTGATTGAGAAGTATGGTTAGCTGGCTTTAAATAGAACTGCTTAGGTGATCGATAACGAAACTACCGTCAAGCTCACTTGTTCTACGCTGACACATAGGGTGGTGCTGGAATTGCTTTTGTAGGTCGAGCCTTTAGGCCGACAAATATGTGTAGGTCGTCCATTTGTGGCGACAACTAGGCTGACACATAGGGCTTTTGAGTTTCGTATGCTTCCGTACAAGCGCGCTTCTAAAAATGAGATTATGTCGGGCTGAAGCCGCGACCTACAAGGATATGGCCATGTCGGGTTAAAACTACGACCTACGGTTGTTATATGAGCAGTGGTGTGCAAACGTAGACGTCTATTTTATCGTGCAACAAACGGAACTTTATTTCAGATTTTACTTAGGATACAAGCTGTTTGACAGACCAACATGGAAAGTACATGCCTATAGAAATCATTGAAGTCATTCGCCGCTCAACACAAGGTGTTACTGAGCCTTTTATTTGTCGTGGTGATAACGGAAAGATTTACTTTGTTAAAGGTAAAGGGGCGGGGCGACGCAGCTTAGTGGCCGAATGGATTGCAGGGCATTTGGCTATTGCGTTGGGTATCCCAATCGCACCTTTTAGCCTAGTTTCTGTACCTGAAGAGTTGTTTTTTGCAAGTTCACAGCTTGAATTATCTGATTTAGGAATTGGTTATGCTTTTGGCTCTGAAGAGTGCAGTGTGACGGAGCTGACTTACAGTCGAATTGAGCAAGTGCCAGTAGACGTACAGCAAAAGGTGTTGGCTTTTGATTGGTGGATCCACAATGAAGACCGCACACTGTCCGCTCACGGCGGTAATCCTAATCTGTTCTGGGATGAGGTGAATAAGCAGCTGGTGGTTATCGATCACAATCAAGCTTTTGACCGAGATTTTGATGCTAGCAATTTTTTCAGTACGCATATTTTTGCTGAGCAGTGGATAGCGATTACTCAATGTAATGAGTTGCAAGCGACTATGTGTCAGCAAATGCAGTCGGCACTTAGGGAATGGGATAAGATAGTACAAAGCATCCCAAACGCTTGGTGGTATTCGGATGATGAACAAACTGTATCAGCGCAAATAGATACCATGCACATATACAATCACTTAAATAGAGTGTCAGGAAACGATTTCTGGAGGACGCCATGAAACGCACAGCTTATCAGTACGCAATTTTGCGTTTTATGCCCTATGTGGAAACTGGCGAGTTTGCCAATGTTGGCCTCGTAATGACTGCGCCGCAAGAGGGTTTCTTTGCCTATCAGTTGCAAGAAAAACGTTATGCGCGCTTAACACACTTTTTTAAAGACTTGGATGGCCGTATCTACTTATCTGCAATACGTGCTATGAAAGAAGAGTTGGACCGTTTGCAGGAGCTGACGCAGCGTTATCAAAATGATAACCACTGCTTATTTGAAGAACTGATCCGTCCCCGTGAAACAATTTTCCGCTTTAGCAAACCGAGCTTAGTGCTGACCAGCACGCCACAAGAGCAGTTGCAGACGCTTTATAATTATTACGTTGAGCATGCTTTTGTCACTCGTGAATACCGTGAAACTGTTTTAGAAGGGCATGTCCGTGACTTGCTCACTGCTGCAAGCTTGGCTGATCGTTATAAGCCAGCACGGTTAGGCGATAAGCAATATCACGTCACGATACCTTTTGTTGAGCAAAAGCAAGAGCAACTGCTGAAAGCAATCAAACCACTCGATTTGGGGCATAAAGAAACAGTCAAAATTCTTGAAAAAGCTGGTCAGTGGCAATTTAGACTGCATGAACTCAAGTGTCGTGAGCAGCTACCCAAGGACATGCTTTTTGCCGTGGATGGCCCAGAAGAAGATGACACCCCCCAGTACGAAGCTTATATCAATGCTTTTGCTTTGCTGGAGAAAGTAGCTGAAGTACTGCCCATAACGCAAAAAAATGCAGTGCTGGAGTTTGCTAAATAAAGTTTTTTAGGTTTGTAGGTCGTCCATTTATGGGCAACAAATATGCTTGGCGATGCAAATGTATTGGGCTGGTTATAACGGCCATGTCGGGCTGAAGCAGCGACCTACGGTGATTGGTTTTTTTGTAGGTCGCGCCTTTAGGCCGATAATTGCGAAGGTGAGCCGGCTCCGGTGTGGATGTTGCACAGTTTGAAGTGGCTCCGCTGTCTACAGAGAGTGCACCACGCTTTTTATTGATCGGTCGTTTGTTGGGCGATAAGGGTGTGCGTGAATATGTGCAAGCGGCCGAGCAAGTGAAACAACGTTATCCACTGGTGCAATTTGATCTGGTCGGTTGGATTGATGCCAATCCTAATACCATCACTCAACCTGAACTGGATCGCTGGGTTGCTGCCGGCACCATCAATTTTTTAGGCCGTTTAAGTGATGTGCGCCCAGCGATTGCCAACAGCTCCGTCTATGTGCTGCCATCCTATCGAGAAGGCACGCCACGTACAGTTTTAGAAGCCATGGCCATGGGCCGTGCAGTGATTACCACCGATGCACCAGGTTGCCGTGAAACCGTGGTGGATGGCGATAACGGTTTTTTAGTGCCAGTTAAAGATGCCGATGCCTTGGCGCAAGCCATGTTGCGCTTTATTGAACAGCCCGAGTTGATCATCCAAATGGGACAACGCTCACGCGAAATTGCAGAGGAAAAATATGATGTGCACAAGGTGAATGCGCAAATGTTGGCTGGCATGGGGTTGGATTAAGCTGTTAGGTAGTCAATGTAACTCATGCAGTCATTGCGTATCGCATAGTGATGCGGCAATCCACGGTGAGGCATAGTGCTGTGATCTTTACCAACGCTGCTCCTGTATTTTGTGAGCAAGTTGGCATATATGCGGAATGCTTGCAGTCAATTCCTTAACTTTGTTTGTCCAGTTAGGCTATGCTCCATCGTTTCAGTTTTTATAGTATTTCTTGTTTTTAGGTGGGTCATTTGAAACGTCTGTTCGATATTGTCGCCTCGCTCTGTGGCTTGATTGTGCTCAGCCCTGTGATTGCCATTGTGGCTTGGCAGATTCGCCGCAAGTTAGGCTCACCGGTGTTGTTCCGTCAGGTACGCCCCGGTAAAGATGGCAAGCCTTTTGAAATGATTAAGTTTCGTACCATGCGTGATGCAGTGGATGCTGAGGGTAATCCCTTACCAGACGAAGAGCGCATGACGCCTTTTGGTAGCTTTTTGCGTTCCAGCAGTTTGGATGAGTTGCCTGAACTGTGGAATGTGCTCAAAGGTGAGATGAGCTTGGTTGGTCCACGGCCTTTGCTGATGGAGTATTTACCGCTGTATTCAACACAACAGTACCGCCGCCACGAGGTGCGCCCTGGTGTGACCGGCTGGGCACAGATCAATGGTCGCAATGCCATCAGTTGGGAAGACAAGTTTAAGTTGGATGTGTGGTATGTGGACAATCAGTCGTTTTGGCTGGATCTTAAAATTGTCTTTTTAACCATTAAAAAGGTGTTTGTGCGCGACGGCATCAGCGCCGAAGGCGAGGCGACTATGAGTAAGTTTACTGGTACGCCAAAGCCACAGTTGGCTATTTTAGGAGCGAGCGGGCACGGTAAAGTAGTAGCGGATATGGCTGAGCTGTTGGGTTATGCATGTGTGTTTTTTGATGATGCCTACCCAGACAAGCAAACCAATGAGGTCTGGTCGATTGTAGGTACCAGTGCTGATTTGTATACCCGTTTGTCTGAGTTTGCAGGTGTTGCGGTGGCCATTGGCAATAATGCCATTCGTGCGCAAAAGCTACAGGAATTACAAAACCTTGGGGCTGTGTTGCCTTGTTTGATTCACCCCAATGCTGTGGTCAGTCAATATGCGCGCATTGGTGCAGGTTCGGTGGTATTTGCCGGTGTGGCTGTTAATGCATTCACTCAGGTGGGTATGGGTGCCATTTTAAATACCGGCTGTACGGTGGATCATGATTGCCGTTTAGGTGATGCGGTGCATGTGAGCCCAGGTGCGAATTTAGCCGGTGGCGTCACTGTGGAAGATCATGCTTGGGTGGGAATTGGTGCATCGATACGGCAATTAGCCACTATAGGTGCTAATGCGACCATTGGTGCAAGCTGTGTTGTGTTAAAGAATATTCCAGCGGATGCCGTTGTGGTGGGGAATCCTGCTAAGCCGTTGCAGAAGCATTCCAGTGCTATTTAGCCCGTTCTTGAACCAGGCAGGTTTTACTCAGTGATACTTTAATAGTGATGAATCACGTCAGAATACAACATTCATGTGAGTGTTTGAATCTTTTGGCGTACCATTGTGGAATCTTTTTCTGACTCGTTTTGTGTTGTGGCGAGTCAATTTTTTGTAGGAATGCTTAGCATGCTAAATACACCTTTTTCTCCATGGCCTTCGTTCTCTGAGGAAGAAGCCAACGCTGTGCGTGATGTGTTGCTGTCGAATCGTGTGAATTATTGGACGGGGACTGAAGGGCGTGAGTTTGAAAAGGAGTTTGCTGCTTGGGCCGGCTGTAAACATGCCATCGCTTTAGCCAATGGCACTGTCGCCTTAGACATAGCGCTCTGGGCCTTGGATTTAGGTGAGGGCGATGAGGTGATTGTTACCCCGCGCACCTTCTTGGCGTCGGCCTCCAGTATTGTCAATGCCGGTGCGGTGCCGGTGTTTGCTGAGGTGGACCCGGATACGCAAAACATTACCGCGGAAACCATTGCAGCGGTGCTCACGCCGCGCACCCGTGCGGTGATTGCTGTGCATTTGGCCGGTTGGCCCTGTGATATGGATCCCATTATGGCGCTGGCCGAGCAGCACAATCTGTATGTGATTGAAGATTGTGCCCAAGCCCACGGTGCCACCTATAAAGGCCGCCCGGTGGGATCCATTGGCCATGTGGGTTCGTGGTCGTTTTGCCAAGATAAGATCATGACCACTGGTGGTGAAGGCGGTATGGTCACCACCAATGACACTGAGCTGTGGAAAACCATGTGGTCGTTGAAGGATCACGGTAAAAGCTGGGAAGCCGTGTATGAGCGTGAGCATGCCCCGGGTTTTCGTTGGTTGCATGAGCGTTTTGGGACCAACTGGCGCATGACGGAAATGCAGGCGGCGATTGGCCGTATTCAGTTAAAGCGTATGCCCCATTGGCGTACCGCCCGTGCCGATAACGCGGAGAAGATTTGGTCAGCCGCCCGTGCTTGCCGCGGTTTGCGTGTGCCTACTGTGCCTGAAGACATCGTGCATGCGGCTTATAAGTGCTATGTGTTTGTAGAGCCGAGCGAGCTGAAAGCTGGTTGGGATCGTGATCGCATTTTGGCTGAAATCAACGCCCGCGGTGTGCCCTGCTTCAGTGGTTCGTGCTCGGAAGTCTATTTAGAAAAAGCCTTTGATCATACCGGCTGGCGTCCTGCCGAGCCTTTGCCTGTGGCCCGTCAGTTGGGTGATACCAGTTTGATGTTTTTGGTCAACCCGAATCTGACTGCTGAGGAGATCGTGCGCACCTGTTCAGCGTTGCACGAGGTGATGCGTTTGGCGGTGCCGGAGCAAGATGCACAGGCCATGCGTCAGTACAGTGCTTACAGTGCGCTTGAACCTGACGAAGCGCGTGAGGTGAAAGCTCAGCAAAGCAAACGCGGTTAACTGAAGGGTCTACGGCAAGGATTGCATAAGGGGGTTGCGGTGCGTCATTGGTTTTTAGGTTGGCCGCGTCGTTATAAGCGCATCGGTCAAGTGTGTGTGGACATTGTTTGGATCTGGCTGGCTTTGTGGCTGGCGTTTTTTGTCCGTTTGGGGTTTGCTGATATTGTGAACCCGCTCACAGAACGCGCTTGGCTGTTTGTGATGGCGCCCCTGATTGCGATTCCGGTGTTTGTGCGCTCAGGTATGTACCGTGCTGTGTTGCGCTATACCGGCCCTGAGGCATTGCTGACCATTGCCAAAGCGGTGTCGGTGGCGACTTTGTTGTTGGCCCTGTTTATTTACTGGTATGACGATGGCTCTGAGCTGATTCCCCGTTCTTTGGTGCTCAATTATTGGTGGATGAGTCTGCTGTTAATTGGCGGTACCCGTGTGCTTTTGCGTCATTATTTCATTGGTGATTTACGGGAAGTGGGTGCGGCGCTGATCCCTTTTATGTCCGATATGGATCGCCGTGAGCCGGTAGCCATTTACGGTGCCGGTTCCGCGGGGCTGCAGTTGGTCAGTTCGTTGCGCTTGGGTAAGACCATGCGCCCGGTGGCGTTTTTGGATGATGATGACAGTTTGTCCAATCGCACTGTGGCCGGTTTGCGTGTGTATAAGCCGCGGCGTATGGCGCAAATGTTGCGTGAAACCAAAGCCACGCAGGTGTTGTTGGCGGTGCCCTCGGCCAGCCGTTCCCGTCGCCGTGAAATCCTCACCAATTTGGAGCCTTATCCAGTGCATGTGCGCACCATGCCAGGTTTGATGGATATCGCCAGCGGTAAGGTGAAGGTGCAAGACCTGCAGGAAGTGGAAATCGCTGACCTGCTTGGCCGTGATCCTGTGGAGCCGGATGAGGCGCTCTTCCAACGTTGCATTGCCGGTAAGGTGGTGATGGTGACCGGTGCTGGGGGGTCCATTGGTTCGGAGTTGTGCCGTCAGATTTTACACAGTGGGGTGAAAACCCTGATTCTGTTTGAACACGGTGAATACAATCTATACAAGGTGCACACCGAGTTGGCGCAAACTGTGCGTCAGTTGGCGTTGTCTGTGGAGCTGTTGCCGGTCTTGGGTTCCATCAGCGATGCAGGCCATTTGCTTGAGGTGATGCAGACCTGGCAGGTGGAGACCATTTACCATGCCGCGGCGTATAAGCATGTGCCCATTGTGGAACACAACACAGCCCGTGGTGTGCAGAATAATGTCTTTGGTACGTTAAATACCGCGCAGGCGGCCATTACGGCTGGGGTGGAAAATTTTGTTTTGATTTCCACCGACAAGGCTGTACGCCCAACCAACGTGATGGGGGCGACGAAGCGTTTGGCAGAGATGGCATTGCAGGCCTTGAGCCAAGAGCAGCAGGTGCCTTTGTTTGGCCAAGCCGATACGGCCGTTGTGTCTAACAACACGCGCTTCACTATGGTGCGTTTTGGTAATGTGCTGGGTTCGTCCGGTTCGGTGATTCCGTTGTTCCGTGAGCAAATCCGTAAAGGCGGCCCTGTGACTGTCACCCATAAGGACATCACCCGTTATTTTATGACCATTCCCGAAGCGGCTCAGCTGGTGATTCAGGCTGGCTCTTTGGGGCAGGGCGGTGATGTGTTTGTGTTGGATATGGGCGAGCCGGTGAAGATTGCTGAGCTGGCAGAGAAGATGATCAATTTGACCGGTTTGACTGTGCGCAGTGCGGACAATCCCAATGGTGAAGTGGAAATCCAGTTCACTGGCCTGCGCCCCGGTGAGAAGCTTTACGAGGAGCTGCTGATTGGTGACAACGTGACCATCACCGGCCACCCGATGATCATGCGCGCCAATGAGTCGTACCTGAGCTGGGCAGAATACTGCCGCTTGCTCGCACAACTCAAAACCGCCAGCGCCGCCAACGATTGCGACACCGTGCGTGCGCTCTTGAGCCAGTACGTTGAAGGCTACAATCCCCAAGGTGAGATCGTCGACCTGATCTACGAACAGCGCCAAGAACCCCAGCACTGATTGGCTGAGCCAACCTGTACCCATCGCCTCATGAGGTGGTGGGTTGGGTTGGCTTTTTTATGCTCAGCTAACGCTCGGCCCACTGTGTTTGCATGTGAGTGCAGTATCTTTTCTTTTGGATCATGCTGGATGCCTTGTTCTGGGGCAGAGGGCTGATCTGTGCGTTGCCTATAGAGTAGTAAACTTTTTATATATAACTTTGGTTTGGTTTTTTTTGCTGTCTATTATTAATGACTTTTAAATTATAACTATAGTCTTATAGGTTTAGTTTGATTGGCGAGTTGTTTTTTATTTTATCTTCTCTTGTTTTAACTTCGGATTGTTATTTTAAATCTGAACGATTCTGAACAATTCTGAACAATTCTGAACTTCCATTTAATTAACTTAATAGGTAAGTATAATTATTAATGTTAGTTGCAGGGCGAGTTGCTCTGATTCATTAAAGAAGTGTTAACTCAGGAGACACATTGGATGAATAAAGTATTTAGAGTGATTTGGAGCGAAGCACAGGGAACCTGGGTTGCCGTATCCGAGAACACTAAAAGCCATTCGAAGCGCAGCCGTAAAGCGGCTTTGGTTTTAGCTTTAACCGCCAGTAGTTTAGTGGGCCAAGCTTGGGCTGATGGTCAGTTTGAAACTACCACAGGGCAAGGAAGTATCGCGATTGGGGCAGATGATTGTGGTGACGCGCCTGGAGTCGGTGGTGATAACAATATCACCATAGGTTGCAGGGCGGGCATGGGTACTGCGTCAGACACCAACCAGAATGTGACTTACATTGGTTATCAGGCAGGTCGTGATGCTGAGGGTAACAACAACACTGCGATTGGTGCCGCCGCCGGTGAAAGCGTTATAGGTGACAATAACACTGGCTTTGGTAATAACGCAGGTAAGAGAATTAAAGGTAGTCAGAATACTAGCCTTGGCTTTGAAGCAGGTGATGATATTACAGGCGATCGCAACCTCGCTGCAGGTAGTAATGCAGGAACGGGTGGGCTTCATGGTAGTGACAACGTCATGCTGGGTACGTTTGCGCGGCCGACAGGCACGAGCCAGGCTAATCCTGTTAACAACGCGGTGGTGATTGGTAATCGAGCCAGTGTGACACAATCCGATAATATTGCTGTGGGTACTAAGGCAAATGCAACCGGTGAGAAAGCCATTGCCCTGGGTGCTGAGGCCCTTGCTGAGCATGATAATTCAGTCGCCTTGGGCGCCGGCTCGAAAACCCGCGATGCAGCGCGGGTGACTGAGGGTGTGATTTCATTTTCAGGCGGCGGGTTGCCGCAGACGCAAACTTATGGTGGTTTTGCTGGCACCGCAGGTGGTGTGGTCAGCGTGGGTGTTGCAGATGCTGAGCGTCAGTTGATTCACGTGGCTCCGGGTGCGGTGAGCGAGACTAGCACTGATGCCATTAACGGCAGCCAGCTTTATGGCGTGAGCAAAGGTTTAAATGAACAAATTTATAATTTGGGCAGCAGTGTTGCTGAATCGATAGGCGGTAATTCTAAGTACGTAGGTGGCAAAGTTAAAGCCGAACTGACTGTAGGCGGCAGTACTTATAACAATGTGCAGGATGCGTTAAATAATTTGAATATGGCGGGTGGTTGGACGCTCGGCAGCGTTAATAACGCTGGTGCCACTCAAAAATTTAATATTAATCCGGGTAGTCAGCTTAATTTTGATGCTGGTAAAAATATGGAAGTAACCAGTGTAGAAGATCCCAATACGGGGGAGGTCACTACAACTTTTGCTACAAAAGATGAAGTGGACTTTACAAGTGTGACCACTGGTGAAACTGTTTTAAGCAACTCAGGTTTGCAAGTAGGTAATGATGTTTTTGTAACCAATCAAGGCTTGCAAGCGGGTAATACTTTTATTACGAACAATGGCCTGACTTTTAATAACAGCTCTGTTGCTGTAACCGCGACGGGCATTAATGCCGGTGGTGAGAAAATCACCAACGTTAAGGCGGGTACTGCCCTGACCGATGCGGTGAACGTCAGCCAATTGGAAAGTGTTAAGAATACCGCTGAACAAGGTTGGCAGCTCAGTACCAATAAAGGGCCATCCGAACAGGTGAAACCCGGCGAGACCGTTGACTTTTCTGCAGGTAAGAATATTCAAATCAGCCAAAACGGCAGGGACATTACAATCGCAACCACCACTGAGGTTGAGCACGATCGTGTAATCGCAGGTGATAAGACGGGTGAGCACAGTGTCTTGGATGGCAGTGGCTTAACCGTAGGCGATACCATTGTGAGTAAAGATGGTGTGCAAGTGGGGGCGGATGTCAGCCTTAATAATCAAGGCTTAACCGCAGGCGATACTTTAGTCACTGATAATGGCTTGAGCTTTAACGGTTCTGATGTGTCGGTCAGTAAGGGTGGTATCAATGCCGGCGATAAGAAAATCATTGGAGTCGCAAAGGGTGAAATCAGCGCCACCAGTACAGATGCGGTAAATGGTTCACAGTTGCATGAACTGCAAGTAGAAATTAATAAGCAGGCCGGTGGTTGGACCTTGAGCGATGGTACAACTGATAAACAAGTGAAAGCGGGCGACAAAGTGTCCATTGTGGGCGGTACAAATATCGAGGTTGAATTTGATGCTCAGGGTGACATGGTGGTGAAAACAACGCCTAATGTCAGTCATGACAGCGTCACCACTGGCGATACGGTGATGAATGATAACGGCATAACAATCAATGGTGGCCCTAGTATCACGAAAAACGGTATCAATGCCGGCGACAAGAAGATTGTTGGGGTCGCAGATGGTGAAATCAGCGATACCAGCACAGATGCGGTCAATGGCAGTCAGCTCTATGAGACCAATAACCGTGTGACAATCAATGAGGGTGATATCCAAAACCTGAAAACCGGCCAGGACGGCATGTTCCAAGTCAGCCAAGATTTCAACGCGCCTGCACCTACGCCGACCGGTATTCAGTCTGCGGCCGGTGGTGCTGGAGCAGTGGCCAGCGGAAATTACAGTACAGCCGTGGGCAATAAGGCTCAAGCGACGGGGCATCACAGTACAGCTATAGGTCATGGTGCGTCAGCCGTTGCCAATAACAGCGTGGCTCTGGGGCAAGGCTCGGTGGCGGATCGTGCCAACAGTGTCTCTGTGGGCAGTGTCGGTGGCGAGCGTCAAATCACGAACGTTGCCGCCGGTGTGGCACCAACCGACGCGGTGAACGTGAGTCAGCTTGAAGCCTTGGGCAGTACTGTGAATCAGTACTTTAATGCCACCAATAAGCGCATCGATCGAGTAGATAACAACGCCCGTGCGGGTATTGCTGCAGCGATGGCTGCGGCTACTTTACCGCAATCGTCGTTACCGGGAAAAAGCATGCTGACGCTCGGTGGTTCTACCTACCGCGGTGAGGCGGCGTTGGCAGTGGGTGTATCACGTTTATCGGATAATGCCCGTACTGTGATTAAAGCCAATGCATCTGCCGACAGCCGTGGTCACGCCGGTGCTGCAGTTGGTGCCGGTTGGCACTGGTAATTCTTGCGCTGGGGCTGCTGAGCGGTTCGGCAGCCCTTTTTTGCCCCATTTTTACTGAGATTAAAACGAGATTGTTATGAAAAAATTTCATGCTTTGGCTGTGGCTTTAAGTACTGCTGTATTAGCTGCTTGTGCCAGCGGGCCAGTGGATCCGAACGCTGAGGTGAGTTTCCCTGAATTAAGTTCGACCCATTTAAAAACCGGTGCTTTTATTGAGCCTGAGGTGTTTGCGCGCATTCATCCAGGTTTGGATCGTGATCAGGTGCGCTTGATTTTAGGTAATCCACACTTTAATGAAGGGTTGATTCCAAAAGACACTTGGAACTATGTGTTTAACTTGAGAACCGGACAGGGCAGTGAGTACATCAGCTGTCAGTATCAGGTGCAGTACGCCAAGGTTGAGCCGCAAGCGCGACCGAACCCGGTGAATTTTTCCGAGCAGGTGGCAACGCGTCAAAGTTTGATGGTGGCCGAACACTGGGCAAGCCCAACCTGTGAAGCTTTGGTGCGCTCTAGCGTTTCCGAAGAACAGGGGCAGCAGGCACAAACAGAGTTGGATGTACTTGAGTTGGAAGCCGATGCTTTGTTTGCTTTTGGCCGGTCGGGTCTCGACTCAATCACTGCAGCAGGTCGTCGCAGCTTAGCTGAGATGATGCAGCAGATTAACCAGAACTATGTGGATGTGGAAGGCATTCATGTTGTAGGGCATACCGACCGCATTGGTTCGGCAGCAAGCAACCAAGTTCTGTCGCAAAAGCGTGCTGAAACTGTGGCGAATTATTTGGCCACCAATGGCATTGCCCGTGACTTAATCACGACTGAAGGGCGTGGTTTAACCGAGCCGGTGGTGCAGTGTAATGATCAGCAGAGCCGTGCGGAGTTGATCCAATGTTTACAGCCTAATCGCCGTGTGACTTTAGAAATTACTGCGGTACGTGCGTCGCAATAACATGCGCGCATGAAATGAGGCATTTAACCACTAAGGAGGGTCGTATCAAACGCTCCTTAGTGGTTTTGATGGTTGTAAAAGTTGTTTGATGGGGAGCTGGAGTGACAGATTTTAGAGCGCACATGCGCCAGCTCCATGCGGTCTAGCATCGCCGAGGCTGCCTCGGCTAAGGTGTTTGTCTGCAGCTGTCGATGCATGTGCTTCACCACCGAGTTGTGCATATCATTCTATTTTGCTGTTCTACGTTAAAGCGCCTTGTAACTTCTTGACTGCCATTAAGCCACCTTAATCCATGCTCTAACAGCTCATCAGGTAGAAAATACGCGCACAGCAGTTCAATAGGTAAAGGCCGCAAGGAATAGATGACTC
The DNA here is from genome assembly GCF_034259425.1 of Denitrificimonas halotolerans. NCBI lineage: Bacteria > Pseudomonadati > Pseudomonadota > Gammaproteobacteria > Pseudomonadales > Pseudomonadaceae > Denitrificimonas > Denitrificimonas halotolerans. The sequence goes on along the minus strand of NZ_JAXIVU010000008.1, from coordinate 39,237 downwards.
AAGAATCATAGCGGGTGAGAGCCGTAGAAGTTTAATCATTCATCTTGAGGGTGTGCGTTTTTAGGTGGGTTCATCGTTCTGAGTGTACATGGAGCGGGTACAATGCAACGCTATTTCAAATATCAAAACACAATACATGGAGTGTTTTTATGCGTTATTTAACTCGTGCAGCTGGTCGTTTGATTGCTAGTGTGTTGTTAACCTTGGCTGGCATGGGGTGTGTCCTTGCTGCGGATCAGCAAGTGCAAGTGATTCAACACACGGTGGTGCCAGGCGACACCTTATGGACACTGTCTAAAAAGTATTTGGGTCGTTCTGAGGAGCACTTGGCTGTGCAGCAACTCAATCAGGTTGAGAACGCACGGTTGTTGCAGCCGGGTAAAAAGCTGAAATTTATTACTCCGCAGTTTTACCCTGCATTGGTGACCGCAGTAACGGGGGTGGTGTGGGTCATGGATGGGCTTGAGCAGCGTCAACTTAAAGTCGGTGAGTTTGTTGAGGCCGGTAGCGTGTTGGATGTGGCTGAGCAGTCTTTTGTGCACTTGCAGTTTAAGAACAATATTAAGTTGGATATTTCACCCTTTTCTTCTGTGGTGTTAAGGCAAAAGTCTGCAACTTCAGCTGTGCCTGCTATTCCTCAGTTAAATTTGCAAAAAGGGGCGCTTGAGATACGTGTACCAGGTGCTAAAACGCCATACAACAAATTGGAAGTGCAAAATGCGGAGCTGACCTTAGGGGTGCGAGGCACGCATTTTAGGGTTGAGCAAGCGCAAGCGGTGAGTCGCAGTGAAGTGTTAACAGGTTTTGTGCAGGCGTCGGAAAAACAGCGTGTTTTAGCTCAGGTGAATGCGGGTGAAGGCATTGCTTTTAATCGTCACACGCAAGGTTTTGTGCATGAAAAAATGGCCCCGCAGCCAAGAATCGATGGGGTGTTTTACGATAGCGAGGGTTTGCACTTAACCATTATCACTGGTGGGCATTCAGCGGCATATAAAGTGAAGGTGTATGGCGACAGTCAACGCACTGTGCCTGTGCATGAATTTAAAAGTGAAAAGCGCACCTTTGTGATCCCAGCCGAGTTTGCAACCGATAAGCAGTTTCATTTAACGGTGACCTCATTCTCGCGTCATGGCATTGAAAGCTATCCGGTGCTGTATAGCTATATGCAGCCGCAAGTGAAGGTGACACCGCTTAAGTCGGGTTTGGAGTTTAGTTTTCCTTACTGCGATACAACATGGCGTGTGCAATTGGCGGAGTCTGAACAGTTTTTAGTGCCCGCAGTGGATCGAATGGGCCAGAACGTCTGCAAAATGCAGGTGCATAACTTACCTAAGGCGCAGTGGTACTGGCGAGTATTTGAAGGAAATAATCATGATTGGGCAATGGATTCGGGCCAAGCTCCCCTTTTCTAAGTACAAAGATCTGCCTAAAAAAGGGGAAATGACAGAGTTTCTATTCAGGAACTTTATTTTTGAATGGCGGCTGTTATCTGTCGTATTTGCAGTTTTTTTAACCTATGCAACTGGGCCGTGGTTCGATAAGTACAGTTACGGCCTCTACGATGCCATAGTGAAAGTTGTGCAGCGCCCAGCTCCGCCCGTTGAGGATGTGGTGATTATTACCATTGATGAGGCGAGCATACAGCATTTAGGGCGTTGGCCTTGGTCGCGGCATGTACATGCCGAGCTGTTGCACAGTTTGCAAAGTGCCGCCCCTAAGGTGGTGGCGTTTAATGTGATTTTCTCTGAAGTGGCCAGTAATAAAAGTGCCAGTTTGGCATTTAAACAGGCCATCAGCGCATCGGCTTTTCCTGTGGTTTTGCCGGTCTTAGATCACACGCAACACAGTGACTTTTTCTTTCGTACGCCCAATACTTTGTTGGCGACATCCCGTATTCAGGTGGACACGGATGCGGTGATCCGGCGCGTGCAGCTCTTGCGTGATACACCGCATGAATTATTACCGCAATTGAGCCTACAAGCTTATTGGGGCGCCGGTTACGATGCTTTGCAGTCTAAAGATTTGCAGAAACCGTTGTTGATTAATTTTTCGGATAGGCAGCACCGGAATTTTAAAGAAATCCCTTACCATGAGGTGCTGTCCGGGGCTTATGCGGCTGAAGATATTGCGGGCAAAATTGTGGTGGTGGGCACTACGGCACCGGGTTTAGGTGACCGTTTTGTGACGACTATGTCCAAGTTGCACAATTCAACTTATATTCAAGCCGAGCTGATTCAGAATCTTGTACAAGATAGTTTTATTGAGCCAATCGAAGGTGTTTCGGTTCATCTGTTGCGGATTCTGGTCATTGTGCTGTTCTTTGGCTTTTTGTATGTGCATACGAAGATTCATATTGCGTATGTGACTTTGATTTTTTCCGCATTGACCTTGTGCATCACCTTAGTGCTGTTACGTTTGGGTTATTGGTGGTCACCGCTGTGTTGCATCATATTCTTTCTCGGGTCTTGGTTGATTTGGTATTGGCGCCGTTCGGTTGCAGTTCTGAAATGGTGCCGTACAGCGTTAAATTACAGTCGAGCGTATGCAGAGTACGCGAGGCATGAGCAACGTCCAGTCGGCAAAAAACCGCTGACGCAAAACTTGTTTAGCTTTGAACTGACGGCGCTTGAAAAAACCTTGAAGACAGCAGAGGCTTTGCAGCTGAAAAAAGATGCATTTCGCACCTATTTATCCCATGACTTACGAACCCCGCAGGTCAGTATGATGGACTTGCTGAACACACAAAAAGATCCCGCCACCGCTTTACCTGAACAGGAGTTCAGTGCGCGTATGGAAGCTTTGATTCAGACCAGTTTGGTCATGCTGGATGATTTGCTGGTATTGAGTAAAGGGGATGTGGATCTGCTCAAGTTGGAGCCAATTTTATTGGCTGCTGTGGTGCAAGATGCGTTGGATTATCTGTGGCCGCAGTTTTACGCTAAAAACATCGCTGTGAGTTTTATCACTGAAGCCGATGAGCTGGGTGAGATTTTAGGCGATGCTAAATTGTTGCAGCGTGCATTTGCGAATATCTTAGAAAACTCGGTGCGTTATGCCGGTGCGCAAACTTCGATTTCAATCACACTGAAAAAAGATTCACGTGGAGTGGTGTTAACCATTGCTGATAGCGGTCAGTGTGCTGCCGGTGAATACAGTGATGGTGTCGTTCGAGCAGCGCCGCAAGCGCAACAGATGAAGACGGGTCGCTATGGTTTAGGTTTGGCTTTAGTGCAGTCAGCCATCAAGTTGCATCAAGCCTCTTTTAGCAGCTCTGAGCTAGAAACGGGTGGCGTTGCCTTTGAGTTTATTTTTCCAGCAGTGGGCAGTGAGGCATCGTCATGAGCTGGTGAGCGTATGAATCGGCTCTAAACGGTAGCCAAAACCATAGATGGTGTGCAGTTGCCAGCCATGCTCGACGGTCAGCCCAAGGCGCGTACGGATTCGGTAAATATGGGTGTCCAGCGAGCGTGAATGGTAGGTCTCTTCTTTTTCCCAGAACTTTTGGTACAGCGTTTTGCGTGAAATAGGCTCACCTAGATGGCTGAACAAGTAGCGGGCAATGGCATATTCGCGCGGTGCCATTTTAATGCTTGTATCTTCACGGCGTACTTCTAAGGCTTGATCGTTAAAGCTAAAACAGCCGATGTGCAGGTGTTCATCGGGCTGCGCTGTGGGTTGAGGTAGATAACGGCGAATGACATTGTACAGGCGTGCGCACAATTCCATTGCGCGGAAAGGTTTGACCAAGTAATCATCAGCCCCTTTGATGAGTGCAGTACAGATGTCTTCTTCTTTGTTGTTCGTGGTTACCATGATGACGGCAGTATTCGGCTCGCACTGAGCACGAATCAAAGACAATAAATCGAGGCCCGATTTGTTGTCGATGTACCAATCTAAGATAAAGAGCTGATAGTGGGATAACTGCTCAATTAAGGCATTAGATTGAGTGAAGTAATCGACTTCTAAGTGCTTGAGCGTCGGGATGCTCGTGGTCGCGAGTGCCCTTTTGATGCTGTCTAACTCAGCGGGTGAGTCGTCAATGATGGCTATTTTCATATTATGTCTTCATCAAAGTGGTCGGTAGGTTACAACACTGCTGTGGCGGTGGCTGGCACATGCGCTGAGATGAACCCTACTGAGTTTGCTCACACTTTGCTTGGCTTTACCGGCTGGCCGGCTGTCTTGCACCCTTCCAAACAAGCGTCGATACTTATTGCATCTAGCGCAGCTATCGGCCACTTGTTGCAGCACATAGCTTAACGCGGGATGCTTGGAAGTGCACATAAAACTCTTGCCTATGGCTTGGCGCTGTATTCAACGCCGCCCCGGTGGATTCTCGAGCCTTGCTCTAAGGCCGTTGCAGGCTCAAGTCCAGAATGTCTTTAAAGCAGGGGCCTTGGCTGGCTTCGCTGAATTTAATGTCGTTGTGTGCGGTGTTCCACTCCATAATTTCCACCTGTGCTTGCTGATTAATGCTCACGTCCCAGCCGATGGTTAAGACAAAGGGGTAACGGTTGTGCAGTTGCTCAACGGTGCGGCAGGCTTGGGCAAATACAGGAATCACTTGGCCCTGAAAGCCTGCGTGGCTGTCGGGGTGGCGTTCGCAGCTGCGCCAGTTGGCTAAGTAACCTGTGTTGGCGAGGGCGCCGCTGTGCAGGTCTACGGCAATGCGCACGGCGCTGTTGCTTTGTACGTGAGTGGCGCTGTTGTGTTGGCTTCGGCCCAGTCTTAAATAGGCGGCGCGTACACTGGCTTGCCCCGTGGCATCTAAGCCGGTGGTGATGCGTAGGGTGGCGCCAGGGTGTGGAAACAGTGCATCAAAAAAATCATGTTGCTGAATGATTTTTTGCACCACTCCATTGCTCACCGGCCGTGCTTGCGCCCATTGTGCTTGGCTGTAGAGGCGCACGCCCTTGCCTTGGATGGAGGCATTGGGTTTAAAAATCACTTGGCTGTTTTCGTCAAATAACAGTTGTGTGGCGCGTGCGTTGGAGACGATGTGATAGTTATTCGGTTCGATTAAATAACCGTTGTTGACATAGAGCAGGTCGGGCAGTTGGTTGCTGAGTAGCAGTCGGTTGGTTAAGGGTTTCAGATCGCTGATTGTGCCGTAGCCTTGATCAATATCGCGCACAATGGCATGGCCGTAATAATTGCATGGCAGCCAGCCGTCTTTAAAGGTGCCTTGCATGGCCGCATAGACGTACAGCCATGGCGCATATTTGCGATGCCCAAGCCGTTGTTGTGCATAGTGGTCGCATTGTGCTTTGAGACTTGGCGGCAGTTTGCCTTGGTCGAGCTCAATGTTATGCAGCACTTGCTGTGCATGTTTTTTGTGCATGGCGTGGTAGCGCGCCTCGACCGCTGCATGGATGGTGCGTTTAGCAATAGACCTGATTTTTAACGTAGGCTGCATCCTGTCTCTCCGTGTTGGGTAGAGCATTGTATGAGGTATAGCAGGTGTACGGGGGTGCTGAACTGTGAGTCAGCTGCGGTTGTGTGCAGCAGCTGAGGGTGGTGGGCAATGCGTCTATAAGCACACAGTTTGTACTGTGATACAAGTGTTATTATGTGCCATGTGTAAATGATCGGTCCGGTGCCGGCTTCGTAGCGCGAAAAATAATGTAGGTGTGAGTGCTGATGATATTGAACTCATGCCCTTGTTCGCTGCCTGAGATTAGGTCTATGCTGTGCACGTCATAGTTTTAAAAATCATGAACGGCAGAGCGATTGTGTTGTGTCGTATAGGGAGAGGATATGTTGACTAAGATGCCATTTAAACTTGCTGGTTTAGCCCTAGGTTTAGCCTTGATTGCAGGTTGTCAAACCACTGGGGAGCAGCAAGCTGCAGCAACACCTACACCGGCTCAGACTGCAGAGCAGGCGAGTCAACAAGCCACACAGAATGTGTTTACTGTTCACTTGGCGCAGCAGGAAGCAAACCCTGAGCTGTTAACTTTGGATCTAGGTGAAAACACTAAACTCTACGCTGCACCGCAGCCTGTACTGACCCAAGCTGATATGGTCAGCGTGGCTCCAGTCCAGGCCGAAGATGGGCAAACATTCTTGCTGTTTGAAATGACAGAAGCCGGTAAGAAAAAACTGGCAGAGCTGACGAAAAAGTCTGTGGGTAAGTTCTTCTTATTCAGCGCCCGTAACCAACTGGTCAGTGTTGCTAAAATCGACGAGCCTGTCACCAGTGGTACCTTACTCATGGCCACTCAAAACGAAGCACACACCGCACAAATCATGCAACAACTGCGTTAACAGCACAGCAAACGGTTGGTGGTTGAGTGAATCACTGTATTGTTGAGTGACCAACTTTATTATCAAACTACAGATCCACTCAGAGCCACCACCGGTTTTATTCCACCGTAACTGATTTTGCTAAGTTACGGGGTTGGTCGACGTCGGTGCCTTTTAACACGGCGACGTGGTAGGACAACAGTTGTAACACCACGGTGTAGAGGATGGGTGCCAAAGTAGGGTGGATACTGGGTACTTTGATCACGCGGGTTTGTGTATCTTCAATGAATGGCACGCTGCTGTCGGCAAAGACAAACAACTGTCCACCACGGGCGCTGACCTCTTGCAGGTTGGATTTGAGTTTTTCCAATAAATCGTTATTGGGTGCAACGGCAATCACCGGCATTTCACTGTCGACGAGCGCCAATGGGCCGTGCTTGAGCTCGCCGGCTGGATAGGCCTCAGCATGGATATAGGAAATTTCCTTCAGTTTCAGCGCACCTTCTAACGCCACTGGGTATTGTTCGCCACGGCCTAAAAACAGAGCATGGTGTTTTTCCGCAAAGCATTGGGCAAGTTGCTCGATGCTGGTGCTGAGGGCCAAGGTATCGTTGAGGATTTTTGGCAGGTTGCGCAGGGCTGCAATGATGCTGCTTTCTTGTTCGGTATCGAGGCTGTTTTGCGCACGGCCAAGGGCTAAGGTGAGCAGTAATAAACCCACCAACTGAGTGGTGAAAGCTTTGGTGGACGCCACGCCAATTTCGGGGCCTGCGCGGGTCAGTAAGACGAGGTCAGACTCGCGTACCAGTGAGCTGGTGCCGACATTACAAATGGCTAAGCTGCCGAGGTAGTTGTTGTCTTTACTGTGCCTGAGGGCCGCGAGGGTGTCGGCGGTTTCACCGGACTGAGAAATGCTGACAAATAAGGTGCCGGGCTGCACTGCTACATGGCGATAGCGAAATTCGCTGGCCACTTCCACTTGGCAAGGGGTGTTGGTCAGGCTTTCGATCCAGTAACGGGCCACCATACCGGCGTGATAGCTGGTGCCGCAGGCCACAATTTGAATGTTTTTAACCTGTTTAAACAGCGCGCTGGCCTCTGCCCCGAAGGCTTCGGGCAGCACATGATCTGCGGCTAAACGGTCGGCTAAGGTGCGTTGAACTGCTTGTGGCTGCTCATCAATTTCTTTGAGCATGAAGTGGCGGTAGCTGCCTTTTTCCGAGCTTTCAGCCGGTTCGTTATAGAGCACGACAGGGCGTTCAACAGGATTATTATGCGCATCCCAAATCTGTACGCGCTGGCGCTCGATGACGGCAATGTCGCCTTCTTCAAGGTAGATAAAACGGTCCGTTACTTGGCGCAGGGCCAGTGGGTCTGAGGCTAAAAAGTTTTCTCCAATGCCTAATCCTACAACCAAAGGACTGCCACTGCGGGCGGCTAAGATGCGCTCAGGTTCTTTGCTGCTGATCAGCGCCAAGCCGTAAGCGCCATGCAGTTGGCCTACGGCGATACGCAGTGCTTCGAGCAGGTCGGGTTGGGATTTTTGCAGGTGATGCAGCAGGTGGACAATGGTTTCAGTGTCGGTTTGCGACGTGAAGGTATAACCCTCGGCTTGCAATGTGCCGCGCAGGCTCTGGTGGTTTTCAATGATGCCGTTGTGCACCACAGCGATTTCTTGATTGGAAAAGTGTGGGTGGGCATTGGCTTCGCTGGGTGCGCCATGGGTGGCCCAACGCGTGTGGGCGATGCCTAAGGTGCCTGGCAGTGGTTGCGCTTTGAGGGCTGCTTCCAACTCCGCCACTTTACCAAGGCGACGCACCCGTTGCAGCTGTTGTTGCGGTGAATAAACGGCCATTCCAGCGCTGTCATAGCCGCGGTATTCAAGGCGTTTGAGGCCTTCAAGTAAAATTGCACTGACGTTACGTTCTGCGATGGCACCAACAATTCCGCACATGGCAGTCCTCCTGTGGATGAGCGATAACGCATCAGCAAGGTGGCGCTGAACGCGCTGCGTGGATTCTGAGGTTAACAGCTTTTATTTGGCTGCTGCTGTGGTTCGAGCTATGACCTTAGCAGGTCAGGCTGTAAGTTTGGATGCTTAATATCCGGATGGATTTTATTTTAGAAGACTTTATCGGACGATTTATACATGTTTTTGTGTTTTTTGTTGCGGGCGTTGTTGCTGAGCCATGTTGAGCGGCTTTTTAGCGAACCATTTTAGCGAACAAGGGCAGGGCTTGGCCGGTGGTGTGTTTACGAGCTGTTGGTTGAGTGGGCTGTTGATGGGGCGTTTTGGTCGGCTGCTAGGTGCCGGATTCAGGAGGCACCTGTTCGCCAAAAATGACCGACCTACAGGGGCGCTGTAGGTCGGGACGGTTTAGACGTTTTTATGGGTGATGCGACCGTTGAGGATGGTGTAGCGTACCGCGCCAGGGAGCACGTGACCCATGAAGGGGCAGTTGCTGCCTTTGGACTGCCAGCTTTCCCCGACGACTGTTTGCCCTTTAGGGTCAAAGAGTACGATGTCGGCATCGGTGCCGACGGCCAAGGTGCCGGCCTTTAAGCCAAGGGCTTTGGCTGGACCGCAGGTGAGGCGTTCTAGAGCAGTCGGCAGATCAAACACGCCTTCTTCCACGAGGCTTAACGCCAGTGGTAACAAGAGTTCAATGCTGCTGATGCCGGGCTCGGTGGCAGCAAAAGGGTCCAATTTGGCATCGTCTTCGTGCGGCTGGTGATGGCTGGCAATGGCACTGATCACACCGCTTTTCACCGCTTCGCGCAGGCCTTGTCGATCTTCATAGGAACGAATCGGTGGCTGCACGTGGTAGAGGCTAGAGAAATCCGCGAGGCCTTCATCGGTGAGGATCAATTGATACATGGCCACGTCAGCGGTCACTGGCAGGCCGCGTGCTTGTGCTTTTGCAATCAGTTGAGCACCGCGTGCTGTGGTGATTTGACTGAAGTGGGCACGCACACCGCTTTGCTCAACTAAGAGTAAGTCACGAGCCAGAGCTACAGTTTCGGCGGTTTCTGGAATGCCCGCTAAACCACGGAAGTTGGCCACTGGGCCTTCATGGGCGATACCGCATTCGGCCAGATCAGAATCTTGTGATTTCAATACCACGGTTAAATCAAAGGTGGCGGCATATTCCATGGCGCGGCGTAAAACGCGGTTGTTCTTAAACTGCACCAAACCATTGCTGAAGGCAACGCAGCCGGCTTTGTGTAGCGTGAAGATTTCTGCCAATTGCTCGCCTTCTAAACCCTGACTGAAGGCACCTAAAGGAAACACTTTGGTGGAGCCTTCATCACGGGCTTTATCCAAGATCAATTCCACCACCGCTGGGGTGTCAAGAATCGGCTTGGTGTGCGGGGTGCAGCATAAGCTGGTGATACCACCGGCCGCTGCAGCGCGGGTTTCGCTGGCAATGGTGCCTTTGCGGCTGTAGCCCGGTTCACGTAGCGAGGCTGCAACGTCGACCAAGCCTGGGGCTGCAATCAGGCCGTTACCATCAATCATATGGTCGGCGACAAAGTCGCGTGGGGCTTCGCCAATGGCGATGATTTTACCGCTGCGAATGAAAATATCGGCTTGTTGATCCGTTTTGCTGGCAGGATCAATTAAGCGGGCACCGTGAATCTGAATGTGCATTAACGTGACTCCTGCTTTTCTGCATCTAGTGCGCGTTGTTCGTTTTGACCGCTCATGGTCATGGACAAAACTGCCATACGAATGGCAATACCGTAGGTGACTTGGTTAAGGATCACGGAGCGATCACAGTCAGCAACAGCGGAGTCAATTTCTACACCACGGTTGACCGGGCCAGGGTGCAGGACGATGGCTTCAGGGTGGGCCAGGGCGAGGCGTTGTTCGGTGAGACCGTACAAGCGGTAGAACTCACCTTGGCTCGGCAGCAGGCCACCTTGCATGCGCTCGCGTTGCAGGCGCAGCATGATGATCACATCTACACCTTTTAAACCTTCGTTGATGTCGGTGTAAACGTTCACGCCATATTGTTCAATGCCGATTGGCAGCAGGGTTTTTGGAGCAATCACGCGGATGTCTGGGCAACCGAGGGTTTTCAGTGCCAGCATGTTGGAGCGGGCTACACGTGAGTGCAAAATGTCACCGACGATGGCAACTTTCAGGTTTTCCACATCGCCTTTGTGTCGACGAATCGCCAACATATCCAGCATGCCTTGGGTGGGGTGTGCATGACGGCCATCACCGCCGTTGATCACGGCAACGTTTGGGCTGACGTGTTCGGCGATAAAGTGCGCTGCACCTGAGTCTGAGTGGCGCACAACAAACATGTCGGCGGCCATGGCTTCAAGGGTGCGCAAGGTGTCGGTGAGGGTTTCACCTTTGCTGGTGGATGAGGTGGTGACGTCCAAGCTGATGACGTCCGCTGACAGACGCTTGGCCGCCAGCTCAAAGGTGGTACGGGTGCGGGTGGAGTTTTCAAAGAACACGTTGCAGACGGTCATACCGCGCATTAAAGGAACTTTTTTCACCGCACGTGCGCCGACTTCAAGAAAAGAGTCGGCGGTATCTAAAATTTCGGTCAGCATGCTGCGAGGCAGGCCGTCGAGAGAAAGGAAGTGGCGCAAACGACCATGGTCGTTCAGCTGCAACGGGCACGTTAGTGAGGGAGGCGTCATTGCGTAGGTACTCTATAGGTGGTCGATGGTTTGCAGTTGGATGGCCAACGGTTCGGGTCCGGTTAATTTTACCCGCTGATTTCGTTCAAGTGAAAGCGTTTCACCGACAATGTCCGGACGGATCGGTAGTTCGCGGGCGTTTAAGTCCAGCAGGCACACTAAGGTGACACTGGCAGGACGGCCATAGTCGAAAATTTCGTTGAGGGCGGCGCGAATGGTGCGGCCACTCATGAGTACGTCGTCAATGAGTACCAAGTGTTGGTTTTCGATATCAAATGGCAGTTGTGATGGGCGCACTTGTGGGTGCAAGCCGCGGCGGCTGAAGTCATCGCGGTAAAAAGAGACATTGAGAATGCCCAACGGCTCTTCGCTGCCCAGCTCTTTGAGGAGTTCATTGGCCACCCAGACACCGCCGGTATGGATACCAACAAAACGCGGGTCATCAATGTTTTGTGCCTTTAAGTGAGCTTCTAGCTCACGGGCTATTTGTGGAATCAATACAGCTGTATCGGGTAAGTTCATTGCACTAAACTCCAAGCATCAAGAGCGGCTGGTGCTGTGTTGCTCCAGCCAGCCTTGCAGTAATAAAGCGGCTGCGAGGGCGTCAACAGGTTGCTCTCTATAGCTGCCTCGTTGTTGTCCTTGTGAGAGACGCTGGCCTTTGGCTTCAAAGGTGGTCAAGCGTTCATCATGGGTGTGGACAGGTAAGTTAAAACGGCCGTTTAAGCGGCGCGCAAATTTTTCCGCACGCACACACATATCGCTGGGCGTGCCGTCCATATTGAGTGGCAATCCTACAACAAGTGCGTCGGGCTGCCACTCTTTTATTAAAGCTTCAATTTCATCCCAGTTGGGAATGCCATCGCGCGCTTTGAGATTACATAATTCGCGGGCATTTTGAGTGACCATTTGCCCAACGGCAACCCCTATTTGCTTGGTGCCGTAATCAAAACCTAAAAGTAATTGGGGTGTGGCGTGTTTATCACTCATGCATGACCTACGTGGTGGCTTAAACGGTCGAGATCAACACCCAATAAAGCGGCTGCCGCACTGCGGCGCTCTTCCACTGGGGTGGAGAAAATAATCTTTGGATCGGCTTTGCACGACAGCCAGGCATTTTCACGCAGCTCGTTTTCCAACTGGCCCGCGCTCCAACCTGCATGACCTAAGGTGAGGAGGCTGGGGTTGGGGCCGGTGCCTTCGGCCAACGCTAAGATGGCATCTTGTGAGGCTGTTAAGGCCAACTCGCCAAAGGCGGTGGTGCCGGCATAGTTGTGTTTGGCTTCGTGCAGGACAAAACCGACGTGGGGTTGTACGGGGCCACCAATGAAAATCGCTTGATCATGGGCTGGGTCCAGTGGTCCTTTGTCTGGCTGCAATTGCTCATACACATCCGAGAGTTTTAAGCCGCTAGGCAAGTTAACCGTTAACCCCAGCGCACCTTCTGCATCATGGGCCAAGATGTACACCACTGAGTCTTTGAAAAAAGGGTCGGTGAGTGTGGGCATGGCAATCAGAAAGTGTCCAACAAGGGATAAAAAGTTAGATGTCATAGTATGTCCAATAAGCGAATAAAGAGACTGCTCAAAAGGAGCCTAAATAGTATCGCAGATTATTGACGGGTTTATCAGTTTCACGCCAGTGTTGGTGCTTTTTTAGGTGCTCAAACCTACTAGCGATCGTTTTAACGGGCTTGTGTTTTCTGCTCCTGCGCTAGCCTGGGCGCCTGTTACTGACTGGACAGGCGGTCGCCACGGTTGAAATACCAGTTACGGATGATTTCGATTTGATCGTATTTGGCCGCCAGTTCATTGCTAAAAGGCGCGTAAGGGGCCGACATGCGGATGATATTGAGTGCGCCTTGATCCAAGATGGCGTGCCCAGAGGATTGCACAATCTGTGCCTGCTGCAGTGAGCCGTCGCGGTTGATCAGCACCCGGACGCGCAAACGTCCGTACAGGCCTTGGCGGCGGGCGGCGTCAGGGTAGTTCAGGTTACCAATGCGCTCCACTTTTTTACGCCAGGCGTCGCGGTACCAGTAGCTGATATCACGTTGATCGGTGGATCGTTGATGACGGCTGATGCGCGAGTGGGGTGCATTGAGCGACTGACGGCTTTGGATCTTGGCCAAGCTGGCGGACAGCTGGTCACGGCTGAACGACAGGGGTTGAGTGCCGGTTGCAGTGGCGGGGGCCTGAGGCGCTGCTGGCTTGGCAGGGGGTGTAGGTTGTGTGGCCCGCTGAGTGCTGGGCCGAGGCGTGGGTTGTGCTTTGGCCACCGGTTGTGCCGCCTTGGGCTGAACCACGGCTTGGGGTTTGGGTTGTGGTTGAGGTGGTGTTGCCTGTGCAGCTTGAGGCGTGGGTTTGGGCGCCGCAGGCGTTGTTTGAGTGTGTGGCGCTACGACTGCAGCCGCAGGCTTGCTGGGCTCGGCGGGCTCGGCTTTGGGCTGAGATGGCGCAGCAGGGCTGGGCTCAGGCGCAGTGCTAGGGGCAGTAGGTTGAGCAGCCTCTAGTGCAGGTGTTGCAGTCTGTGTGCTGGGCGAATCCAGTGCCGGTGCATCGGGATCTGTGGTGTTTTGGCCAGCGCTAAAGCTGACCAAGGTGACATCCAGTTGAGTGCTAGGTTGAGGTTGGGGCTTGGGTGAAGCATTAAACTGCACAATCACTGCCAAGTGCGCCAATGCCGCTACCACGAGGGCTACTGCTAAGCGCTTGGCATGGCTTGGCGTCGTTTTAGGTTGGGCAAAAGGGTTATCGGCAGAGAATGTCATAGGGCACTCGGCAACGGGACTGACAGGTGCACCACTTGTACAGGCTGACAAAGACAGCCGTCCAAGCGGTGCAGGTTGTGCTTAAGCGCGTTGAGCCAGCTGTTCAGCAATGGCATCCATCAGTTGTTCGCCAATTTTAGTGTCAAAGGCGTCATCAATTTCACGGATACAGGTTGGGCTGGTAACGTTGATTTCGGTGAGGTGTTCACCAATCACATCTAAGCCAACAAACAATAAGCCACGCTTGCGCAGCTCAGGGCCCACTTGTTCAGCAATCCAACGGTCTTTATCGGTGAGCGGTTGCGCCACACCACGACCACCAGCGGCCAAGTTACCACGGGTTTCGCCGGCTGCGGGAATGCGCGCCAAGCTGTATGGAATCGGCTCGCCATTGATCATCAGAATGCGCTTGTCACCGTCTTTAATGGCTGGCAAGTATTTTTGCGCCATGATTTGCTGTGTGCCGTGGGCGGTCAGGGTTTCTAAAATCACTGACAGGTTCGGGTCGCCCTTCATGTGACGGAAAATTGAGGAGCCGCCCATGCCGTCTAAAGGTTTTAGAATCACGTCGCTGTGCTTTTCAGCAAAGGCACGCAATACATCGGCCCGGCGGCTGACTACTGTGGCGGGTGTGCACTGTGGGAATAGGGTGGCGAACAGTTTTTCATTGCAATCGCGCAGGCTTTGCGGGCGGTTCACCACTAGGGTGCCGGCTGTTTCAGCCTGTTCGAGCAGGTAGGTGCTGTAGAGGAATTCGTTATCGAAAGGCGGATCTTTACGCATCAAAATGACGTTGAGGTCGGACAATGGTGCGTCGATTTCGGCTTCAAGCTCAAACCAAGAGTCTGGATCATTGAATACTTTTAGTGGACGCATGCGTGCGCGGGCTTCGCCGGCCTCTTGGTAAAGGTCTTGCTGTTCCATGTAAAACAAGGTCCAGCCCCGTGCTTGGGCAGCCAATAGCATGGCCAGCGAGCTGTCTTTCTTAAATGCAATATCCTCAATCGGATCCATTACAACGCCAACACGAACCTGCATGATAGTGCTCCAATAAAAATGTAAGTGGCTAATGATGCACTCTAGTTTACGTGAATAATAGTTCAGCGTGCGATCTCATCAGCGTATGGTTAAAGAATAGTCAATCGATTGTCATGGGCAATGCTGTGCGGCATTTCGCTCCTTGGCTCAGGGGCTGTTGCGCTGCATTGAGTGCCGCTGTTGCCGCGACCTGAAGCCAGAGTTGGGTTTAAGCTTGTGTTGTGCTCTGCTCGTTAGGCAGGGCAAGCGGTTCAGGCAGAATAATATCCATGGCCACAGGTAAATGGTCGGACACTGAAAATGGCAGCACCGACATGTTTTCAATGCCCAACTCAGGGCTGATCAAAATATGATCTAAACAACGCTGGGGCTTCCAACTGGGGAAGGTGGCGCAAATTTGGGGTGCGCGTAAGTCCATACTGCTCAAAGGGGAGTTAATCAGCAGGTTTTCTGCATGGGTGTTCATATCGCCCATGAGCACAATGTGTTTGTAGTCACTGACAATTTCACGGATGTAACCCAGTTGTAAGTTACGTGCGCGGGTGCCAAGGGCTAAGTGCATCGACACCACAGCAATGGCATTGTCACCTTCGCCAAACTTGGCCAAAATCGCCCCGCGTCCGGCCGGCCCAGGCAGTGGGTGATCTTCAAGGTGTTGGGGTGCCACACGGGTGAGTAGGCCATTACTGTGTTGCGCAAAGGGCCCTAAGTTACGGTTACGTTGCTGATACCAGTAGGGGAAATTACCCAACTGTGCCAGCTGTTGTACTTGGTTGATATTGCCGGAGCGTAAGCTGCCGCCGTCGGCTTCTTGTAAGGCAACAATGTCGTAGTCGCCCAGTAAAAAGCCGATTTTTTCCAGATTACGGTAGCGTTCTTGGTGCGGCAGTAAATGCTTCCAACTGCGGGTGACATAGTGCCGGTAGGCACTGGTACTGATGCCAACTTGAATATTAAAGCTCAGCAGGCGGATGCGCTGCCCATCACGGGGCAACGCATCGGGACGGCTCAGCCGATTGTAGTTGGCATCGCATAAGATAATTGATCGTTCTTTGCTAAAGCGACGGGGCATCAGCACAGCGGTATCCTATTCAGCTTGACGTTCTTTTTCGATCAGCGCATCGGCAACATCGACGGTTTGTTGTAGACCGCCGGTCATGCCTAAGTCAAAGCGGTATTTGCCATTGATGACCATGGCAGGTACGCCACTGACTTGATAGGCCAGCGCTTGTTTCTTGGCTTTTTCCATTTTGCTTTTCACGCTAAAGGAGTCCCAAGTTTTCAGGAACTGTTCTTTATCCACGCCTTGGCTGGCAACAAAGTTGGCAATTTCAGTGGTGGTGCTGAGTTTGCGGCCCTCGTTGTGGATTGCGTTGAAAATGCTGTCGTGCACTTTGGGATCAGCTTGCAGGGTTTCTAAGGTGTAGTAGAGCTGACCGTGCAAGTTCCACAGACCACCAAACATGGCGGGTACGCGAATAAAGTTCACATCTTCAGGCAGGGTTGCTGACCATTGCTTAAGGGTGGGCTCTAACTGGAAACAGTGTGGGCAACCGTACCAAAATAAGGCGGCAGCTTCGACTTTTTCAGGTTGTGCAGTGGGAACAGGGCTGCTCAAAGTAATGTAATTCGTACCTTCAACCGGCGCCTGCGCATACACAGTAGGGCCGACCAGGCTGGCGCCTACTAATACAGCTGATAGAAGCAATTTGCGCATTGTGAAACTCCGTTAAGTTTTTGTGAGCGAGTAAATGTAAAGTATTAACCCTTTAGACCCTTGGATCTTCGACCGGTTCCGGTGTGATTCGTGTCACCATCGGCGAGTTGGGGCTTGAGTCATCTTGCAAATGCTATTGTAGCCCAGCTCGTAGCAATAGGCCGCCCTTAAATCTGAGCTGAGGGCTGCGGGGCAAAACGACAGGTGCGAGGCTGAGCATTTGGACAGGTAGAGATTGGGCTAGCTTTGAGTGAGCCGATATGAGGGGGATACTTGAGAGGCTTGGTGGATTACCGCATGAATACAAGCCACGGGGGTTTGGCGTATGCTGCAGTGGTTGCGCTGGCTTCGAGAGCGCAATGCAATGGATGAATTCAATCAGCATGAGGTGTAGCAATGGATATTGAGCTGGCTCGAACATTTTTAGCCATTGTGCGCTGTGGCAGTTTTATTGCGGCTGCTGAGCAGTTGTGTGTCACTCAAACCACGGTGACTGCACGCATTAAAAACCTGGAATCTCAGCTGCAGTGTCCGTTATTTGTCCGCAACCGTGCCGGTGCCAGTCTGACTGTGCATGGTGAGCAGTTTGTGCGTTACGCCCATCAGTTGTTGCAAACTTGGGAGGCAGCGCGTGCGGCCTTGCCTTTCCCTGAGCAGCTGCGCGTGCAGGTGCGTTTGGCCGCGGAAACCAGTTTGTGGAATCCCTTGCTTAAAGATTGGTTCACCCAGTTGTCGCAGCAGCGCAGTGATTATGCGGTGCACGCCAGTGTGCATGATGCGGAGACCTTGCGGAAGAAACTGGAAACTGGTGAGTTGGATGCAGTGCTGATGCATGAGCCACACTATTGGCCGGGCTTGCAGGTGGAGCAACTGCTCGAAGAGAAGTTGGTTCAGGTGCAGTCAGTGAAGATGCCCGAACCATATATTTATGTGGATTGGGGGATTTTATTCCGTCAGCAACATGATGCCGTGTTACCGGAATACGCTCACAGTGCCTTGCGTTGTAATGTGGGGCCTTTGGCCTTGCACACTTTGCTACAAGAAGGCGGGCGAGGGTATTTTCGTACGCGGGTGGTGGAGCCGCATCTGGCAGAAGGCCAGCTGCAGCGCGTTGCGCATGCCCCTGAGTTTTCTTGGCCGGTGTATTTGATGTATGCCAGTGACCAGCCCAGCGCCGCTTTGCTGGAGGCTTTAACTGTTTTGAAAAACCTAATGCAAAACGACTCGAACTGGCGACAAACTCAAGATCAGTTGTTCTAAGAAACTACCCACCCCTTTAGAAGTGGGTTCCTAAGTGATGCACAGACTGGGGGAGTGCGCTGCACCCAGCAGAGGTTATGCAAATTGATTCGGCTCATTCCCTCGCACCCTGGGGGTTCTAGAACTGATAATCCGTAGCGCAATCCTTCTTTGAGGATGTTGATACTGGCGCTGTCATCACCATCTAGGACAAGGTTTCAGCTTGGGCCTTACTACTGCCGCATGGCAAGGGTGAGTTCACCCTTAGCATGCACATGATCGCAGCCTGGGCAGCGCTTAGAGGCGGGGGATCCTGCTGGGTCATTGTTAAAAGCGGATCAACCAGCTGCGGTACAGTGCGGCAATCAAGTCCGACTGAGTGACAATGCCTGCCAACTGCTGCTTTTCATCCACCACTGGCATGTTGTGCAACCCTTTATCACTGAGCAAGGTGATCAGCTCGGTTAAGGGGGTATTGAAGCTCACGGTGATGACGTTTTTGGTCATGATGTCTTTTAGGCGTCGATTGCGCAGGTAACGCAGGCGATGAAAGCGACTGCTCGGGGCTTCCAATTCAAAATAGTGGAGCAAATCCACTAAGGTGATAATACCCACTAAACGCTGATATTGATCCACCACCGGTAAAGCATTGAGGCGGTATGTTTTGAGCAGGGTCCAAGCCTCTTCAATCAGCATATCGGGCTGCCCTGTACGTAAATCCCGTGACATGATGGCGCCGGCCGTGATGTTGTTGGTGCGGCGTTTGAAGGTGTGGGATTCAGTCAAGCGCAGTAATTCTTCTAAGTCCTCACGGCGCACATCCACATAGGTGCCAAACTCTTCTAAGGCTTTGTCTAAGTCTTCTTCGTTAAAGCTGGTACGCGCACTGGGGACGGGGTCTGCGGTGTCACGCACGCTTTCCTGTGGTGGAGCAATGGGGCGCGGGTAAGGTGTGCCGGTTAGGTTGTTAAAAATCATCGCTAAACACAGCAAAATCAAAGATTGGCTGGCCACAGGAATGAGCACCGCAAAACCTAGCGCATGCAAGGTGGGGTCTAAAGTGACCGCTAAAGCAATGGCGCAGCTGGGTGGGTGCAGGCAGCGTAATGACAACATGCAAGTGATGGCGCTGCACACCACGATGGCCGAACGTACCACTGGGTCATTGATATAGAGGGCTGCGATCACACCAATACTGGCAGAGATTAAGTTACCTGCCAGCATCGACCACGGGTGGGCTAAAGGTGTCGCTGAGGTGATAAATAGCAGTACCGCAGAGGCGCCCAGTGGCGGTACCAAGCTGAAGGCAATGTCCGTACCAAACAAGTAATGGGTGCAGAACACACAGAGCAGAACGCCCAGAAAGGCGCCGGCTGCTGCGCGTAACCATTGCTTGGCAGGAATGTTCAGTGACAGTGGGGTAAAGGCTTTAATCCATGCACGCACAGGCAATTGTCCAAGGGTTAGATAAAAACGGAAAAAGCAACGGCACTTTAAGTACCGTTGCTAGTGAGTGATGCAATGTGTGTTGTCAGCTGTTGAATACTAGGCCTGCAAAGCGCATTGCTCGGCTAAATGTTCGGGTAAACAAGGGCGACCTGTTTCCTGTTCTACGCGCCTAGCCGC
This sequence comes from Denitrificimonas halotolerans, assembly GCF_034259425.1. Lineage (NCBI taxonomy): Bacteria > Pseudomonadati > Pseudomonadota > Gammaproteobacteria > Pseudomonadales > Pseudomonadaceae > Denitrificimonas > Denitrificimonas halotolerans. The sequence continues at coordinate 19,939 of NZ_JAXIVU010000008.1, read as the reverse complement.
AGGACGGTCATCGGCAAAGGGCAGCATGGCTGCATGGTCCATGTCCAGTTGACTGATGTGGCGTAGACACCAATAACAGGCAGCGATACACAGCAATCCCATGAGTATAAACATCTGTTAAATCTCCGCAGGTTGCGTCACAGCTGCAGACTGAGGTGCAGCTTGGCGCAAGGTGAGCCAAGTATTAACCAGCATAATGAACACGCCTAGAACAAAGAGCGAACCACCCAGTAGACGTGCGATGTAGCCGGCATGTGAAGCCTGTAATGCCTCCACAAAGGAGTAGGATAAAGTGCCATCGGTGTTGATGGCGCGCCACATTAAGCCTTGGGTAATGCCATTGACCCACATGGCGGCAATATAGATCACAGTCCCTGCTGTCGCCAACCAGAAATGCAGGTTAATTAAACCAATGCTGTACATTTGTTTATGGTTCCACAGGCGCGGGATCATGTGATACAGGCTACCAAAACTGATCATGGCGACCCAGCCTAATGCACCAGCATGCACATGACCAATGGTCCAGTCAGTGTAGTGCGATAGGGCGTTAACAGTTTTGATCGCCATCATAGGACCTTCAAAAGTCGACATGCCGTAGAAAGCCAGTGAAACCACTAAGAAGCGCAGAATGGGATCGTTCCGTAATTTATGCCAACCGCCAGATAAGGTCATCATACCGTTGATCATCCCACCCCAGCTGGGCGCTAAGAGGATCACGGACATGGCCATACCTAAGCTTTGTACCCAGTCCGGTAAAGCAGTGTAGTGCAAGTGGTGTGGGCCGGCCCAAATGTAGATCGAGATGATGGCCCAGAAGTGCACAATGGACAGGCGGTAAGAGTAAATCGGACGGCCCACTTGTTTTGGCACAAAGTAATACATCATGCCCAGAAAACCGACCGATAAAATAAAGCCCACCACGCTATGACCAAACCACCATTGCACCATGGCATCGGTAGCGCCGGCATAGACTGGATAAGACTTCATCAAACTGACTGGAATGGCGATATGGTTGATGATGTGCACCATGGCGGTGACCACAATAAAAGCACCGTAGAACCAGTTCGCAACGTAAATATGGGAGGTTTTACGGCGCATGATGGTGCCAAAAAACAGCCAAGTGTAAATCAGCCACAGTACCGTCAACACTAAGGCCAGGGGCCACTCCATTTCTGCGTATTCTTTACTGGTCGTGTAACCCAAGGCATAGCTGAGGACGGTGGCTACTAGCATGGCCTGCCAGGCCCAAAAGAAGACGCTTGCAGCACTGTCTGAGGGCAGCCGCGCATAGCTGGTGCGCTGCACAATAAAGAAAGATGTGGCGATCAGCGCACAGCCACCAAAGGCGAAAATCACCAAGTTGGTATGGATGGGGCGGATACGACCAAAACTGGTCCAAGGCAGATTCAGGTTGAGCTCGGGCCAGACCAACTGGGCCGCTAAAATCGCGCCCATACTCATCCCTAAGAAGCCCCAGATTAGAGTCGCGATAGTGAATTGCCGGACCACTTTATAGTTGTAAGCGATGGGCTCTTGAGTTGTTGTATTCATGATTGTTTTAGCGCTTAGACCCGAGTCTGCGAGAGTGATTGGCAGCTGCACGAGTAACGCCACCCTCCTGTGTGGTTGATGGAGTCTGCGCTGATAAAGCTGGTAAGGCTCAGCTTATCCTATGGCAGTTGAATGGGGTTATGTTAGGGTGCCCTTTGAGTGGTATCTAATGAATATTACCTGCATTTAATATCAATATTATTGCTTTATACAGGTTCGCTACCGTTACGGAACACTCCAAAAATAGCGACCCCTGAAGGCTGTTTTGTTAAGGTAGCGCATTCTCATTCATTGTTAAGGCGGTCTGGGTGATGTTGCAGCATATTCCTACCCATGTGATTTGTGGTGCGCTCGGTGCGGGTAAAACCAGTGTGTTGCGCAATTTGATGGCGCAGCGACCTAGCACGGAACGTTGGGCAGTGTTGATCAATGAGTTCGGAGATATTGGTTTAGACAGTGCTTTGCTCGATACAGGTGACGCAGGTGTGAGTTTGACCGAAGTCGCGGGCGGCTGTGTGTGTTGTGTCAATGGTGTGCCTTTTCAGGTGGGATTAGTGCAGTTATTACGTAAAGCTCGACCGGATCGCTTGTTTATTGAGCCTTCGGGCTTGGGGCACCCGTTACAACTGTTGGACCAGCTGCGCGATGTACCATGGTTGGATGTGTTGGCCGTGCAGCCAGCGGTTGTGGTAGTGGATGCGCAGCGAATGACGGCTTCTGAGGCTGTGGCGCAGGTGGATCCCCAATTGCTGGCGCAGACGGGCGTTTTGCTGGTGAATAAATGCGATACAGGTAGCGCTGAACACGCCAAGCATTGGCAAGCCGCTTTTGCTTCGGTGTCGGTGTATTGCACCCGTCAGGGCCAGCTGCCTTATGCATTGTTACCGGGCCATGAGCAGCGCGCCGGTGTTCCAGTCGAAGATCGTTTTGGTCAGCAAAGCGCACCTGTAGGCGCTGTTTGGACGGATCCACAGCAACCCCTGTGCTCGGTGAATACTCAAGGTACCGCTTGGAGCATTGGCTGGCGTTGGCACCCGACACAGCATTTTGAGTTGATGCGGGTACAAATGTGGCTCAATGGCATGGCGTGGCAGCGTGCTAAATGTGTTTTACACACTAACGCGGGTTGGTTGTCCGGTAATGCTGTAGCGGGGCAGATCATTCATTGGCAAAACAGCGAATGGCGTAAGGATTCACGTTTAGAGCTGATTTTTGCTCAACCACAGGATGCGGAACAGCTGTCTGCTGAGCTTGCTGCGTGTCGGGTTGGTTAACTAGCAGCACTGTAACCTCGGCCCTTTGTCACCATGAATCACGTAAAACTTCAAATAATAAAGGACGCATTGAGCATGAATTTACAACAATGGTCACAACCCACATCGGCACAGTTGACCTTACGTGGCTGGCATAGCGTGCCATCGGGCAAGCCGGTGTTGCATTTTTTGCATGGCAATGGTTTTTGTGGGCGGGTGTATACACCGCTGTTGGAGTTGTTGAGTGCCGATTATGATCTGTGGTTGTGTGATATTCAGGGCCATGGTGACAGTGATTTAGGCGAGCGGTTTTTAGGCTGGAATCGCAATGCCGCTTTGGCGGTGGAGGTGTTCAACGCACAGCGTGCAATTTTTGCGGATGCGCCGGTGTATGCCGCAGGGCACAGTTTTGGTGGGGTGCTAACCAGTTTGATCATGGCTCAGCATCCACACTTATTTCGTGCAGCAGTGCTGTTGGATCCGGTGATTTATACACCGCGTCTGCAGTTACTGATGCGCACCGCTGATCGCCTGGGTGTGACCATTAATCAAGTGGCAAAAAAGACACTGAAACGCCGTCGGCATTGGCCCGATCGTGCCGCAGCCTATGCAGCCTTGACCGGACGCGGGGCTTTTCAAGGTTGGGCACCAGAAGCTTTGGCGTCTTTTGTGGATTATGCTCTGCGCCCGGCCGCAGAAGGTGGGGTGGAGTTGAAATGTCCCCCAGAATTGGAAGCGCGGATCTTTGCTTCGGCACCGAGTCGTTTGTGGTCATCCTTGCGCCGGGTGCAAACGCCTGCCTTGTTTATGTATGGCGCACACAGTTTTCCTTTTGTGCCGAAGTCGGCGCAATTGTGGGCGCAAAAAAATGAGCAGGTGCAGTTGGAGCAAGTGCCCGGAGGGCATTGTTTTATGCAGCAAGACCCAGCGTTGGCTGCGCAGCATACCTTAGCTTTTTTAAGCCGCTATTAAAGTCGCGAAAAGCCTCGTACTTTTAGTGCGAGGATGGATAGCGAGGGCGGCGCAAGCTGCCCCCCTATAGGCTGTTAAAGTCTTTGCAGTGTGAGCGCATACTGTCATTATCGCGGCCGGGCATGGCCGTCTAGCAGTAGGAATCCTCCTCCTTTAGGTCGGGGAGGATGTCAATAAACTTGGCCGTATTGTTGGCCATGTTTGAGCCAACGTTCGAGCAAAGGGCTGACACGATTGGGGTGCTCGCGCAACAGCTCGGCGGCTGCTTCACGCACCGAGGGTAGCAGTGGTGCATCGCGCATCAGGTCAGCCACTTTAAACTGCAGCAAACCGGTTTGTCGGGTGCCAAGCATTTCCCCTGGGCCGCGTAACTCCAAGTCTTTTTCGGCGATCACAAAACCATCGTTGGTTTCACGCATAATGGCCAAACGTTCGCGACCGATTTGCGACAAAGGAGCATGGTAGAGCAGCACGCAATGGCTAGCGGCACTGCCTCGACCTACGCGGCCACGCAATTGGTGCAGTTGGGCTAAACCTAAGCGCTCGGGGTTTTCGATAATCATGAGGCTGGCGTTGGGGACATCAACGCCGACTTCAATCACTGTCGTGGCCACCAACAACTGCAACTCGCCTTGTTTAAAGGCGTCCATGACTTGCGCTTTTTCTGCTGGTTTCATGCGGCCGTGAATCAAGCCAACGTTTTGTCCTGCTAGGGCTAAGGTTAAATCTTCATAGGTGCTTTGCGCCGCTTGGCAGGTCAGCTCTTCAGATTCTTCAATCAGCGTGCACACCCAGTAAGCTTGCCGGCCTTCGGCGCAGGCTGCGCGCACTCGTTCAATCACCTCAAGACGACGGTTATTACTGAGCACTAAGGTGTTGACTGGGGTGCGGCCGGGCGGTAATTCGTCGAGTACTGACGTGTCTAAATCCGCATAGGCGCTCATGGCTAAAGTGCGCGGAATAGGGGTGGCGGTCATGATCAGCTGGTGCGGGCTGGTTAGGCCATCTACGCCTTTATTGCGTAAGGCTAAGCGTTGTTGCACACCAAAGCGGTGCTGTTCATCAATGATGGCGAGGGCAAGGTTTTGAAATTGCACTTCATCTTGAAAGAGTGCATGGGTGCCCACCACCATAGGGACTCCAGCCGCAATTTTTTCTAAGGATTGGTTGCGGGCTTTGCCTTTGAGCTTGCCCGCGAGCCAAGCTACTTCTATACCCAGTGGCTGTAACCATTTACTGAAGTTCATGAAGTGTTGCTCGGCGAGAATTTCTGTGGGTGCCATGAGCGCCACTTGATAACCGGCTTCTAACGCTTGCAAAGCAGCTAAGGCCGCAACGACGGTTTTACCCGCGCCTACATCCCCTTGGACAAGGCGTAACATAGGTGCATCTTGAGCAAGATCGTAAGCAATTTCTTGGCCGACCCTTTGTTGGGCGCCAGTGGGGGTGAAGCCCAGATTGGCTAAAAACAATTGAGGCAGTTTTTTTGCCGGCGGTAATTGTGGTGCCCGTTGCTGGCGCAGACTGACTCGTACCCGTTGAATGGACAGCTGATGGGTGAGCATTTCTTCAAAAGCAAGTCGCTGTTGAGCCCAGTGCACCCCTGCGTCTAATTCATCTAAGTCAGCATCGGGCGGTGGCTGATGCAAATAACGAATGGCATTTTCTAAGGCACCCAACTGGTACTTTTCTGTTATGGAAGTAGGGAGCCAGTCTGGCAGGCTGCGTGGGTTTAAGTAACTCAGTGCTTGCTCGCATAGGGCGCGTAAGCGCAGTTGAGTGAGGCCTTCGGTCGTGGGGTAGATGGCTGTGAGTGTGCTGTGCAGCGTCGGTGTTTCGTCGGGCTGGTGGACGCGGTACTCAGGGTGATAGATTTCTAAACCGGTTGCACCTGGTCGCACTTCACCATAACAGCGCACTTGAACACCTTTTTCTAAGGCATTTTTTTGCGCCATGCTGAAGTGGAAAAAACGTAAGGATAGACCGCCACTGCCGTCTTGAATACGCACCAATAAACTGCGGCGCTTCCCCATGACGACATTAGCCGCCATCACTGTTCCCACCACCACTGCATCTTGTCCAGGGCGTAACGCACCAATGGGGGTGATGCGCGTGCGATCTTGATAGCGCGAAGGTAAGTGAAAGAGTACATCTTGCAGGTTTTCAATCCCGACTTTGGCCAGTTTTTCGGCCATGGCAGGACCGATGCCTTTGAGTACGCTAATAGGGGTGTGTACTAATAAGTCCGACATCTTTAGTGCTCGCTATAAACACGTGCAGCATCGCACTGGCGAATGGCTTCCATCAACGCATCAATGGCTTTGGGTCGCGGAAAAGTAGCTCGCCAAGCAATGGCAACGGTACGCGTAGGGGCCGGCTCGGTGAAGGGGCGGACCTCAATCACACCTTCGGCATAGTGGTGGTTATCCACTGCGGACAAGGGCAGTACAGATACACCTAGACCTGAAGCGACCATGTGGCGAATGGTTTCCAGGGAGCTGGCCTCCACTGTGGTGTAGCTATGTTCAGGGTCACCGGGCAGCATCACTGGGCAGGCTTCTAACACTTGATCACGGAAACAGTGCCCTTCGCCCAATAGTAATAAGCTTTTGTCATTGAGCATGGCGTTATCAATGCTCTTTCGTTGCGTCCAAGGGTGTTCGGCCGGCAGTAGGACGCAGAAAGGCTCTTTGTAGGCCGCTTTGGTCAGTACATCAGCATCTTGGTAAGGCAGCGCAATGATGATCACATCCAATTCGCCTTGACGCAGTTTGTCGCGCAGGATATGGGTGAAGTTTTCTTCAATGTACAGCGGCATTTCCGGCGCGCTTTTGTGCAGTAAAGGGATCATCTGTGGAAATAAATATGGCCCCACAGTGTAAATCGCACCGACCCGTAAAGGGGCGGCCAGTTGGTTTTTTCCGGCTTGAGCCAGCTCACGAATGGATTGGGCCTGTTCTAATACGCGTTGCGCTTGGGCGACAATGGCTTCACCCACGGGAGTGACTCGTACCGCACTTTTACTGCGTTCAAAAATCAGTACGCCGAGATCTTCTTCTAGTTTTTTGACACCAACCGATAAGGTGGGCTGACTGACATGGCACGCCTCAGCCGCACGACCAAAGTGACGCGCCCGAGCTAAAGCAACGATGTAGCGAAGTTCAGTGAGGGTCATAGTGAATTCCAATTAGGATTGGGATCATCATAGCTGTTACATTTATTGCTGACCAATACATTTCGGACCGAATAACTGGGGGATGCAGGCAATGCAGGAACAAAAACGTGTGGTGATCGTGGGCTGCGGTGATATTGGCAGTCGTGTTGCTGTACTGCTGCAAGCGCAGGCTTGGTTGGTGTATGGGGTGCGCCGCAATACTGCGCAATTACCCGAGCAGGTGATACCCATTGCCGCAGATCTCAATAATCCCACATGCCCCAGTGCTTGGCCGCAGTCTCCTATTGATTATGTGGTGTATGCCATGGCTGCACAGGGCATGACTGAAGAGGGCTATCAGCAAGCCTATGTGCAAGGGCAAAAGCATTTGTATCAGTGGCTTGAGCAGCATCAACAACAACCGAAGCGGGTGGTGTTTGTATCCAGTAGCAGTGTTTATGGGCAAGCCGATGACAGTTGGATTGATGAAACCTCGGTCACTGAGCCCAGTCGCTGGTCTGGGCAAATCATGCTAGAAGCTGAGCAATGCGCACTGAACAGTGGTCATCCAACGACTGTCGTGCGCTTAACGGGTATTTATGGGCCTGGACGCAATATGTTATTGCGCCGTGTACGAGAGGGGTATCATGCACCGCATTTACACAGTTTCACCAACCGCATTCACGCTGATGATGCCGCTGCTTTAATTGTCAAAGTGTTACAGGCTGATGCGCAGGGCCACGCGTTGGAGTCGGTTTATATTGGTGTGGATGATGCGCCAGTGGAGCAATCTGAGGTGGTGGCTTGGTTGCAGGAACAATTGCAGGCCAGCAGTGTGCCAGGTTTAGTGCTTAAACCACGCTCGGGGAGTAAGCGTTGCAGTAATGCACGGGCACGGGCTTTAGGTTGGCAGCCGCAATACCCCAGTTATAAGGAAGGTTATGCGGCACAGCTGGCTGAGTTCACAGGCTGAGCGTAATCCTTTAGCCCAGAGCGGTAGACGCCGCACTCATCAGAACCATCCAACCCAAGGAAATCCACATGAAACACTTATTGATCATCGCCCATGGCAGTCGTCGTGAAGCATCCAACCATGAGGTCCTTGATTTAGCCGGTAAAGTAGCGGCACAACTACAGTTACCAGTAGGGCAGGTCAAGGCTGCTTTTTTAGAACTGGCTCAGCCGTCCATTGCTACAGCGCTGGATGAGAGCTTCAGCAATGGTTGTACAGAAATGCTGGTACTGCCTTACTTTTTAGCCTCAGGTAATCACGTGGTCAGTGACGTACCCAATGAGGTTGCTGCCGCACAACAGCGCTGGCCTGATAAAAAAATCACCCTTTTACCGCATATTGGTGCAGCACCGAGCATGGTGAATTTAATCGCCAATAACTACCACACAAAAGACGCTTAAGTGCAGCAAAAACAATTACAGATGAAGCCGCTTCACAATTGCTGCTAGAATAAGGCATTCATTCGTAACACATCGCAGAGCGCAGCGGCAGAACCTTCCTCTAGGAGGCTATGTTCGTCTGCATCGTGGGCTGTATGAGTACACCGCTGCGGCGTTTTGAACTTTTATAGGTATTGCATGAGCACAACTGGGACGCTTTATATTGTGTCTGCCCCTTCCGGTGCAGGAAAAACAAGCTTAGTGAAGGCTTTAATCGATGCCATGGCGCAAGTGCGTGTATCGGTGTCACACACAACACGCGGTATGCGTCCTGGGGAAGTCGATGGCGTAAACTACCACTTCACTCCCCGTGAAAAATTTGTCGAAATGCTTGAGCAAGGCGATTTTTTAGAACACGCGGAAGTCTTTGGCAATCTGTACGGTACATCCTTGTCTTGGGTAAAATATACCCTCGCTAAAGGCTATGACCTGATCTTAGAAATCGATTGGCAAGGTGCACAGCAAGTGCGCAAATTAATGCCAGAAGCAAAATCCATCTTCATTTTGCCGCCCACTCATCAAGACCTGCGTCACCGCCTTAACAATCGCGGTCAAGATGCAGAAGATGTGATCGATTTGCGCATGCAGCAAGCCATTTCTGAAATGAGCCATTACGTTGAATACGATTACATTATTATCAATGATGTGTTCGCTACGGCCCTGGAAGACCTCAAAGCCATCTTCCGCTGCAATCAGTTACGGCTTGAACCCCAACAAAAACGTCACACACATCTGCTAAACGACCTGCTACGATAGTGACAACTGTGCGACAAAGCTCGATACACCTTTCTTTGTCGCGCATTATTTCTTAAACTGTGTCTACTTATGCGCCCATTTTGGCGCTGTTTTTTTCTGTGAGGAATATCCATGGCTCGCGTTACTGTTGAAGATTGCCTAGAACACGTTGATAACCGCTTTTCATTGGTTATGTTGGCCACTAAACGCTCACGCCAATTGGCGACCGGCGGTAAAGAACCTAAATTACCGATTGAAAACGACAAACCAACAGTACTGGCGCTGCGTGAGATTGCCGCCGGTTTAGTTGATGAAGAAATGATCGCCGCCGAAGAAGCGCTCACGGCTGACGAGCCATTGTTTGCTGCCTTTGACGATAAATAAGCGTATCTGTTTAAGCGTGCGCTGTGCTGACTGTGTGAAGAATAATGGATTGCTACCTGGAGGTGAGCTATGCCTGCTTTAGATCGCCTAACTGGGCAGTTATCTACTTATCTAAGTAAAGATCAAGTCAATGCGGTGCGCCGTGCTTACTACTATGCTGAACAAGCCCATGATGGCCAGTTACGCAGCAGTGGTGAGCACTATGTCACCCACCCTTTAGCGGTTGCTACGATTTTGGCCGACATGCACATGGACCATCAAAGTTTGATGGCTGCCATGCTGCACGACGTCATCGAAGACACCGGCATCCCCAAAGAAGCCATTACCGCGCAGTTTGGCAGCAACGTTGCTGAGTTAGTGGATGGGGTGACCAAGCTGACTCAAATGAAGTTCGGCACTAAAGCCGAAGCACAAGCAGAAAACTTCCAAAAAATGGCCATGGCCATGGCGCGCGATATTCGCGTGATCTTAGTGAAGTTGGCTGACCGCTTGCATAATATGCGCACGTTAGGTGCTTTAAATGCGGAAAAACGCCGCCGTATTGCTAAAGAAACTTTAGAAATTTATGCACCCATCGCCAATCGTTTGGGCATGAACCGCATTTATGCTGAGTTTGAAGACCTAGGCTTTAAAGCCATGCACCCGATGCGTGCCACTCGGATTCAATCAGCGGTTATTAAAGCACGCGGCAACCGTAAAGAAATCGTTAATAAAATTCAAGAATCCCTTGAGCACTGTTTAGAGCGCGAAGGCTTACCGGGTGAAGTCAGCGGTCGTCAAAAGCACCTGTACAGCATCTACCGCAAAATGCGGGGTAAGCGTAAAGCTTTTAACGAGATCATGGATGTCTATGCCTTCCGTATTGTTGTCGACAAGGTGGACACCTGCTATCGCGTGCTCGGTGCAGTGCATAATTTATACAAGCCTTTTCCTGGTCGCTTTAAAGACTACATTGCGATTCCTAAAGCCAACGGTTACCAATCCTTGCACACTACCTTGTTTGGTATGCATGGTGTGCCGATTGAAATCCAAATCCGCACCAAAGATATGGAAGAGCTGGCCAACAATGGTATTGCTGCACACTGGCTGTATAAAACTGAAGACGATGATGGTCGCCGCAATAACCATGCGCGCGCGCGCCAGTGGGTGAAGGGGCTGCTGGAACTGCAAGAAAGCGCCGGTAACTCTTTAGAGTTCATTGAAAACGTTAAAATCGATTTATTCCCTGATGAAGTCTATGTGTTTACCCCTAAAGGCCGCATCATGGAATTGCCGCGAGGCTCCACACCTGTGGATTTCGCCTATGCTGTGCATACCGATGTGGGTAACACCTGTATTGCGTGCCGCGTCAATCGCCGTTTAGCACCTTTATCTCAAGCATTAGAAAGTGGTGCTACGGTTGAGGTCATTACCGCCCCCAATACTCAGCCCAACCCCAATTGGCTGAACTTTGTGGTCACAGGGAAGGCCCGTACCCACATTCGCCATGCTTTGAAACAACAGCGCCGTGAAGAATCGGTCACCTTAGGCAAGCGCTTGCTCAGTAAAGCTTTAGACAACCTAGGCTCTAGCCTTGAAGCAGTTTCCGTCGAACGCCTCAACACCTTGTTGAAGGAATACCAACAAGATGAACGTGATGACCTGTTAGAAGACATTGGTTTAGGTAATCGCACCCCGCACGTAGTGGCTCGTCGTTTACTGGCAACCGAAGAAAGCGAAGCGCATCCACTGGCGGCAGATGGCCCGCTGGTAATTCGCGGTACCGAAGGTTTGGTTCTAAACTACGCGCGCTGCTGCACCCCGATTCCAGGTGACATCATTGTGGGGCACTTATCGGCTGGTAAAGGTATGGTGGTACACCGTGACAGCTGTAAAAACATCAGCGAGTTCCGCAACAACCCAGAAAAATGCATTCCACTGACATGGGCTAATGATATCGACGCCGAGTTTAATGTGGAATTACGCATCGAGCTGGCGCATCAACGCGGTTTAATTGCGCTCCTTGCTGGCACCATTAGCGAAGCCGATGCCAACATTGACAAGATCAATGTGGATGAGCGCGATGGCCGTATCAGTGTGGTGCAGCTGGGTATCAGTGTGACCGACCGCGTCCACTTAGCGCGTATTATCCGTAAGTTACGTGCCCTCGTGGGTGTCTCACGTATCACACGCATGCGTGCTTAATTGCTTTTCTACCGTACGCTTAGGCCGGTGTGCTGCATTGAGCCTGGCGGACGGGTTATCTAAACAACGGAGAATATCATGAGCAAAACCATTATCAGCACGGAGCATGCGCCAGCAGCAATCGGCACTTACTCACAAGCGGTACGTGTAGAAAACACTGTGTATATGTCTGGACAAATCCCACTGGACCCCAAAACCATGGAAATGGTAGAAGGCTTTGAACAGCAAGCGGTACAAGTGTTTGAAAACTTAAAAGCCGTAGCAGAAGCGGCAGGTGGTTCACTCAATGATATCGTTAAACTCAATATTTTCTTAACTGACCTGGATAATTTCGGCGCTTTAAACGAAGTCATGGGCCGTTATTTCAGCGCACCTTACCCTGCACGCGCAGCCATCGGTGTTGCTTCTTTACCCCGCAACGCCTGCGTTGAAATGGACGCGGTGCTCTACCTCGGTTAAACCCTGTGGTGCGTGCGCTCGCTGAGTAAGACACCTCCTTGAGGCTACGAGCTTGGTGTTTGGGGGGCACGCACCGCACAGAAGGATGCCGTCGAAAGCGACGGTTTGTGTAACACCCCTTCGTGCTGTATTCACTGTCTGCAGGCGTGGGACGATGCCAGTGTTTAGCCGGTGCTGAAATACAGTATAATGTGCAGTCTTTGCAGGCGGAAACCGTGGCTCTGCAGCAAGGGAAGTTCTTTCCTTGCATCTTAAATTTAACTTTCGACCGGGACGGGCCGGCTCTTGACGAATCAAGCAGCCTGTAGAGGCTATTGGAGTTTCAGTTGATCACATTAAGTCCGTTTAAACGTCGCCTTGTCTACGTTTTGTCTTTTGAGTTGTTGGGTATCTTTTTTGCTACTTTGGTTTTGATGGCATTAAGCGGCAGTGGTGCCGAAAGCTCTTTACCGGTAGCGGTCTTGGTCTCAAGCACTGCGGTGGTGTGGAACTATGTCTATAACACCCTGTTTGAAGCTTGGGAAAGACGTCGTCAATTCACTGCGCGCACGTTCAAAATTCGCAGTTTGCATGCACTGGGCTTTGAAGGTGGATTGTTTTTGTTTTGCTTACCGGTGTACATGCTTTGGTATGGCGTGGGCATTTGGGAGGCCATCGTTATGGAAGCTGCACTGCTGCTGTTTTTCTTAGTGTACACCTTTATCTTTACATTGTTGTTTGATCAGGTGTTCACCTTGCCGCATATGACGCAGTAGGCGTAGCTGCTCAGTAGTTTGTGTTGTCCTGTGGTTAACGAGGCCGCCCAAATAGGCTGATGTGACATTCCCGTAAATCATGCACGCATGCTTGCAGGCTACCTAGTGCCCTTTAGTAATTGCTCGTAACGCAAGTTAGCTTGCCCGGCAAGACTCGCCCGCGCATGTACTGTGTAAAGTAGTATTTTTATGACTAGCCGAGTATAGCCATGTCACCTCTAGGACACCACGTAAACACCAAGTTTAGGCTCCAGCAACGATAATGCAGCGAGAGCACTTGTTGTGCTTTATCTGCACAGAAAGAAGCTTTATTGCTCAGACGGAAAATGCTTTGCTCTATTATCATCAGCTGATAATATGTGCTTTACTTGTATAAATATACAGTTATTTGGTTGGTGGAAGCCTCTCTAATAGTGTTCTTTTTCAACTTTGAACTTCACGTTGAAATCCCGAGTTAATGATTGGAAAACGAGTTGTATATGAAAAGCGCCAAACAATCGCGTTGCGTGATAGGCATTAAGGGGCAGGCACCTGATCCAGATTACCCAGTGGATATTTGGTTTGATTCTCTTAAATCAGTGGCCAATGTGCTGTCGAAAGAAAACCAGCAATTGTTGAAAGTCATTGCAGAGCAAGAACCTCAGTCAGTAACCGAGCTGGCGGCGCTGACAGGGCGGGCGGTGAGTAATGTGTCGAGAACTCTTAAAACACTAGGAAAGTACAACTTAGTAGAAGTGCAAAGTACAAAAACGATGCTTCGCCCTAAAGTCATTCATCAAGAATTTTTAGTAGTAGTGAATAATGAGAAATAAAATTAATGTTCTTCAACAAGCTCAAGTATTGATTAAACCACTAGCTCTGGAGCATGTGCCAGAAGGAAGTGACGTTCAAGCTGTTATTGACCAGTGGCTACATGCGGTCGCAACCGATAGTTCGTTTTATTGTAATCCAAGCCGTATTGGACCTGATAAATTAAAAGAAAAAGTTATAAAACTGCTTAAAGAGAATAACTTATATACAACGCGGAATGCCTTTTTTGAGAAGGTGTTTGGTGATTTAAAATTAAAACCAGATTTCGATACGAAATTTCGTTTTATTGACTTATTTGCAGGAATTGGAGGTCTTAGACTTGGGTTTCAACAAAATAGTGGGGCTTGTGTTTTTTCGTCAGAATTTGATAAGCATGCTCAGCAAACCTATAAAAATAATCATGGTGAACAGCCATTTGGCGATATAACAAAAATTCCAGTTCATGAAATTCCTGAACATGATCTCCTCTTGGCTGGTTTCCCATGCCAACCATTTTCACATGCAGGTCTTAAATTAGGGATAGAGGATACGAGGGGTACTTTATTTCATGATATTGCGAATATTTTAGAAACAAAAAAACCTAAATTTGCGTTGCTGGAAAACGTAAGAGGTTTAATTAGTCATGATAAAGGCTATACATTAAAGGTGATTCTAAAAACACTTACCAAAATAGGGTATAGCTGTAATATTCCTAAAAGTGTTATTGAGAATGGAGCCACAAAAGAAATTCAAAATTTAGCCAAAGAAATGGTTCTTAAGTCAGTAGATTTTGGAATACCTCAGAATAGGCAGCGCATTTATATTGTCCTATGGCGTGATGGTGAGTTGGATAGATTTGAATATCCAGAACCACTAGAAGTTGAAGTAAAAGTTGGTGATATTTTGGAGGAATATCCAGATCCTAAATTAACTATTTCCGATAGACTATGGGCGGGACATCAACGGAGAAAGATAGAAAATAAAAAAAACGGTAAAGGTTTTGGTTATGGCTTGGTAACAGAAGAGTCGCCTTACACGAATACGATCTCGGCAAGATATTATAAAGATGGAAGCGAAGTGTTAATTGGCCAAGTTGGAAAAAACCCCAGAAAGATTAGTCCAAGAGAGGCAGCTCGACTGCAAGGTTTTCCAGATGAGTTTGAACCAAGCAGTTCTAAGGTTCAAGCTTATAAACAATTTGGTAATAGTGTTACAGTTGACGTAGTTAGGGCTATAGCTGAGCGACTCTCGGAGTATATGTAATAAAGGAATGGCATGTTAAAAAAACTTGATGAAATTGAACTTAATCAGCCACTAGTTAATAACTCTAAGCTTGTTGATTATCGGCTAACTCAAGCGCAACAAAAACTATTGCAGAATCAGTTAGGTGCCATTGGCTATGGTTTTGATGCTTATACTTCATTTGCGATAACTGATAAGGAGTCTGAAGATAAGCCTGCAAATTATGCTTTAATTCCTAATCAGTACTTTATATTTGCAAGCGAAATGTATGAGTTTGCGACTGAACTATTTAAATATTTTGAAATATATGAAAAATTAAGACCTTATGCAGATAGCTTGCTAGGCGATTTTTCTCAAATAAAAGAAAATATAAAATCTAAGCAAGCACTGAAGCAGTGTTTTGAGTTTGAAGGTGATATAGAGCTTTTTGCTAAGTTTTTAGATAAAAATGACGCTAAATATAGGCTGGGCTCAAAAAGGCTTATAAATGATCAGGGTAAGCCTAGAGGATCAAGAGACTGTTTTGGTTCTGTTATCCTGAAAGAAATTAATTTACCGGATGCATCATCAAGTATATTTGGCCGGTTGGTCTATGATTTATGCCAAAGTCCAACTACATATAGAAGTGTTTACGAAGCATATAATCAAGCGAAGAGTTCAGTGCCAAGCGTTAAGCACGTGGCTTCTGTAAATTCGTTGTTTCTGTCCAAACCCTTCCTCCTGTTAGCTGGCATCTCAGGCACTGGTAAAACTCGCTTTGTGCGTGAACAGGCTAAAACCTCTGGGCAGTTTGCTGAAACCTATTGTTTAACCTCGGTGCGGCCCGACTGGCATGAGCCGAGTGATTTGCTGGGTTATATTTCACGCTTAAATGGCGCCGCTGAATACATCACTACCGATGTATTGCAGTTTATCGCCAAAGCTTGGCGTGCGATTGCTGATAGTGGCTTAACCGTTGAAGTTCAAGATAGCGATGATCTAGGTGAACGCCTAGTGGTAACAGGTGAGCTTGATGCGTTAGATAAGGTGCTGCCTTACTGGCTGTGCTTAGATGAAATGAACCTTGCCCCTGTTGAGCAGTATTTTGCTGATTACCTGTCAGTGCTTGAAACTCGCGAATGGCGTTGGTCAGATGACAGCTTTACCTACAGCAGTGATGCCTTATTAAAACCCGCCACCATTAAAGAAGTCGCTGATAAAGAAAAGCTCCGCGAAGCGCTAGGCTTTGACAGCGAAGAATATAATGAGCTTTGGGAACTGATTTGCGAGTATGGTTTAGGTATTCCGTTTAATCTGCTGGTCGCAGGCACTGTCAATATGGATGAAACCACGCATGGTTTTTCGCGCAAAGTGATTGACCGTGCACTGAGCTTTGATTTTGGTGCCTTTTTCCCTAACGACTATAACGAATTCTTCACCCCAACTAGTTTTAATAAACGCCTAAGCTACCCTGTGCGGTCACACGCCAGTGAAGCAGATTTAGCCAATACCTTTGATGCTGATGGAGCAAAAACCGTTGCATTTTTATCGGCTGTAAACACTGTTCTAAAAAATACACCGTTTGAATTAGCGTTCCGTGCTTTAAACGAACTTCTTCTTGCTGTGGCCAGCAGCCAACCCCAAGATGACTTGATCCTAAAAGCCGTGTGGGACGACTTTATGATGTGTAAAGTTTTGCCACGTATCGAAGGCGATACCGACAAGCTCACTACATCTGATGGTAAGGCCTTGTTGGCAGAGCTGAATATTGTGCTGGCAGACCAGTTAGCCCCTATTTGGCAAGCAGAACAAGGCGATAAGGATCAACGCCCTGACTTATATCGCGAGAAAATCGTTGCCGATGGTGCTACTGATGATGAAAAAGTACTTCGCATACCTTGCCGTTCAAAAGTTAAGTTGAAGTGGATGAGCGAGCGCTTAGCCAACGCCACCTTCACCAGTTTCTGGCCTTAAACAATTGGCTTCAAGGAGGGTGAGCACATGGCAGAACTATTAAGGCTAAAAACAGACGAATTTTTATTCACCGTCAAAGCAGCGTCGGTTGAAAGCCGAAGCCGAACCTTAAGCAAAACTTTGCTTATTCGCCAATGCACTAATTCTAATATTCTTGTAAAAGTTACTCCTGCAATAAAACTTAGCGAGCAACCACGAGGCTTTGTCGATGGCCCATGCTCATTTTTGCATGCGGTAGAAGACCTTAACCACACTGATCAAGTCAATTTAGACTCCCCTATTTTTTTTGAGAATACGCTGTATCAAGTAGAGTGGATTTTTCTTAAAAATGTACAATGGGCGAGCCTAAATCACCGCTCTAAGACTGTTTGTGATGCATTTATATTTACTCCCAGTGAAGACGGATTAAGTGCACGTTTAACCGGCACCATCAATACCGGCAACGATGTGGGTTGGTTGCGTTTACCGCTCACTTTTGAGCTGAATGGCAAAACACAGACTCAGCACATTGCCTTTGAGGTGCTGCCAACCAAAATGGCACTGCACCAAGACTTGCCCGCCATGTACCAAGCCATCGACAAAGTTTACCCACTTTGGCGCTTTAGTTTGGTAGAAAAAACTGAGCAAGACGCTGCGACCAACCAGCAACGAGGTCATTTCCCTCTCATATGGCTGGCTAATTTTGCGGCCTTAAGAGAGCGCTTCGAGCAAGGCTTAAAAGTGATTTGTGCCGCACCGCATAGCCGCTTGCAACCCACAGTGGCCAATATTAAAGCTGCCAAATTAAAAGGCCGCCTGTCTCATAAACTAGCTGAGCAGGTCAAACAAGACTTTGCTAATGGTCAGTACGATAAACGCTACGCGGTCGAAAAAAAGCAACTGAGTGTCGATACCCCAGAAAACCGCTTTATCAAAATGGCGGTTAGTAAAAGCAAGCGGCAATTAGCGGAGTTTGAACAAAAGCTTAGGCAAAGTAACCAAGCCCCAGAACGTCAACGGTTGTCTGATTCATTTTTAAATGAATTGCATAGTTGGCAACAACCGTTGCAAAAAGTGTTAGGTCAAAGCTTTTTAAAAGAGGTCGGCGCATACACAGGCTTAAGTCGTGAGTCGTTAGTGCTACAGCAAAAAACCGGTTACAGCGCGGTGTATCGCGTTTGGCAGGAGCTGAAATTTTATTTAGATGTGTTTGGCAATCAGTCGAGCATTTCGATGAAGTCAGTGGCCGAGATTTATGAAGTATGGTGCTTTTTGTGTTTGAAACAGATTTTAGAGCAGGATCTCGGCTTTGAATTGGTGGAAAACAGTGCAACGAAGCTCGCCCAAAATGACTTTTTTGAGTACCAACTAAAAGATGGTTTTGCCGGTGCCTTTCGTTTTAAACGCAGCGATGGTGTGACAGCTAGGCTGGCACACGAGCCTAAATTTACCAAAAAAGGAAAATCAATCCGCTCGTACTTGGTTAACCAAGAGCCGGATATTGTGTTGGAAGTGACACTGCCTAAAAGCGCAAGTTCAGACCTGGGCTCATCAGAAGAGAAGCAGTTTATTTGGTTGTTTGATGCCAAATACCGCATTAAAACCGATAAAAACCGCTTTGATGACAGCAATGAAGATATTGAAAGTACGGATTACGTGCCAGACGATGCTATTAACCAAATGCACCGCTATCGCGATGCCTTAATTCGCTTGTCTGAATCGTCATCAAGTTCAATGAGTGGCCAATTTGCCAAGAAAAGCCGCCCTGTATTTGGTGCCTTTGCTTTATACCCAGGCTTTTTTGATCAAGCCACAAAGCAAAACCCTTACGCTAGTGCGATAGAAGAAGTCGGCATTGGTGCATTTGCTTTATTGCCTAGCCAAAGCGGCTGTGACAAGCAAAGTGGTTATTCTGGCCGCAAATGGCTATTGGAATTTTTACAAGACCAAATTGGGACAGCTCCGAGCACACAAATAGGGCAAGGTCATGAGGCCATGTATTCTGTGATAAGTATGGCCGAAAGGTTCTATGTTCAAGAAGCAGCGCGAATACCTTATTACGGCATGAGTCAAGTACTGTACCCTGATTTAACGATGACAGTAGCATTGGGCAAGTATAATGAAAGGTTTTCTCATTGCTTTGAACAGTTTAAGAATGGGGTGTTACGTTTTTATCATCTTCCAGTTTCGACATTTCAATTAAGGTTTAAAGCTCATGTAATCAATGAGGTTCGATATTTAGTGCTCATTCCTAATCATCAAACAAGTGATGATATTTCAGCGGTTTGGCTGGTACGGAATGTTCAATATTTAAAGCGAAGCGAAATCGATGTCTCTATCACCGGAAAGGAGAGTGATTCTAATGAGTTATATGTTTTATTTGAGTTAGGTCAGCCTTTTTCATTAAAAAATCCGGTTGTTTTTCTACCTGATGGCACGTTTAGGCATTCTATAAGGCTAACTACATTAAGTCGTCTTGAGAGCGTGGTCAGGATGGCTGATGTGGAAGAAGTATATGAAGAGGTGATGGTGTCAAAAGTGCAGCAATCCTCAATTAAGTAAGAAGGTTCATGAAGTGATAGATAATATCTCGCAAGCGCTACAGGAGGCTATTAGTCTTAGGTAAAGGCAACTAGTGTGATATTTAGTCATTGTTATTGCTTATTCAAGTCTAAAGCTGCATCTGAGTTATGCTGCATTCCCCTACCATTTCGCCCACTACTGTATGGGGCGTTTGTAACGGCCCTTTGCAAAATAAACGATCAAAATAAAAGGCCCTGTATTTACAAGCTGTAATCCCCCCTCAAAACCACAGAGGCTATTCGTAGAAAATTCCATTAATATAAACTCAAGGAGTTTTCTATGCGTAAATCAAAATTCACTGAGAGCTAGATTATGGCAATTCTCAAACAAAATGAGGCTGGAGTTCCAGTCCCTGAGCTATGCCGTGTGGACTTCCCACAGTTTCATAGACACTCAGCTGCCTCGTTGAGACGTTCTCTTTCTTCATAATCCGCCGGTGATAACTGGCCTAAATGACTATGTCTGCGACGGCGATTATAAAACACCTCGATGTA